>NZ_JBYOJU010000004.1:0-387535 GCF_057798855.1 Cupriavidus sp. 96C5-1
CCGCCCCGAAGCCGAAGAAATCCGTCGCCCTGTCGGGCGTGACCGCCGGCAATACCGCACTGTGCACGGTCGGCCGTACCGGCAACGACCTGCACTACCGCGGCTACGACATCCTCGACATCGCCGAGACCTGCGAGTTTGAAGAGATCGCCCACCTGCTGGTGCACGGCAAGCTCCCCACCCGCGCCGAACTGGCCGCCTACAAGGCCAGGCTGAAGGCCCTGCGCGGCCTGCCCGCCAACGTCAAGGCCGCGCTCGAATGGGTGCCCGCCAGCGCCCACCCGATGGACGTGATGCGCACCGGCGTGTCCGTGCTCGGCACCGTGCTGCCGGAGAAGGACGACCACAACACCCCGGGCGCGCGCGACATCGCCGACCGCCTGATGGCCAGCCTCGGCTCGATGCTGCTGTACTGGTACCACTACAGCCATAACGGCAAGCGCATCGAAGTCGAGACCGACGACGACTCCATCGGCGGCCATTTCCTGCACCTGCTGCACGGCCAGAAGCCGTCGGCGCTGTGGGAGCGCGCCATGCAGACCTCGCTCAACCTGTACGCCGAGCATGAATTCAATGCCTCGACCTTCGCCGGCCGCGTGATCGCCGGCACGGGCTCGGACATGTACTCGTCGATCTGCGGCGCCATCGGCGCGCTGCGCGGCCCCAAGCACGGCGGCGCCAACGAGGTCGCGTTCGAGACCCAGAAGCGCTACGACAGCCCGGACGAGGCCCAGGCCGACATCACGCACCGCGTGGAGAACAAGGAAGTGGTGATCGGTTTCGGCCACCCGGTGTACACCACCGGCGACCCGCGCAACCAGGTCATCAAGGAAGTGGCGCGGCGCCTGTCCAAGGACGCCGGCTCGATGAAGATGTTCGACATCGCCGAACGGCTGGAAACCACGATGTGGGACATCAAGAAGATGTTCCCCAACCTGGACTGGTTCAGCGCGGTGAGCTACCACATGATGGGCGTGCCGACCGCCATGTTCACCCCGCTGTTCGTGATCGCGCGGACCTCGGGCTGGGCCGCCCACATCATCGAGCAGCGCATCGACAACAAGATCATCCGCCCCAGCGCCAACTACACCGGGCCGGAGAACCTGAAGTTCGTGCCGATCAAGGATCGCAAGTAATCTGCCCGGCTGCCGGTTTGCTCCCCTGTACCGCCCGTGGGAGAGGGGGTAGCCGGCCGCAGAGCACGGCCGCTACCCCCTGATCGTCACTCTCTTTCTTCCCTACAAAATGAACACTGCAAACCGCAAACCGCTGCCCGGCACCCAGCTGGATTTCTTCGACACGCGCGCCGCGGTCGAGGCGATCCGGCCGGGCGCCTATGACAAGCTCCCGTACACCTCGCGCGTGCTGGCCGAGAACCTCGTGCGCCGCTGCGACCCAGCAACACTGACCGATTCCCTCAAGCAGATCATCGAACGCAAGCAGGAGCTGGATTTCCCCTGGTTCCCGGCACGCGTGGTCTGCCATGACATCCTTGGCCAGACCGCGCTGGTCGACCTCGCCGGGCTGCGCGATGCGATCACCGCCCAGGGCGGCGATCCGGCCAAGGTCAATCCGGTCGTGCCGGTGCAACTGATCGTCGATCACTCGCTGGCCGTGGAGTGCGGCGGCTTCGATCCCGACGCGTTCGCCAAGAACCGCGCCATCGAAGACCGGCGCAACGAAGACCGCTTCGACTTCATCAACTGGACCAAGAAAGCGTTCAAGAACGTCGAGGTGATCCCGCCAGGCAACGGGATCATGCACCAGATCAACCTGGAGCGGATGTCTCCGGTGATCCACGCGGTGGACGGCGTGGCCTACCCGGACACGCTGGTCGGCACCGACAGCCACACGCCGCACGTCGACGCCCTGGGTGTGATCGCGATCGGCGTGGGCGGACTGGAGGCCGAGAACGTGATGCTCGGACGCGCCTCGTGGATGCGGCTGCCCGACATCGTGGGCGTGGAGCTCTCCGGCAAGCGCCAGCCCGGCATCACCGCCACCGACATCGTGCTGGCGCTGACCGAGTTCCTGCGCAAGGAAAAGGTGGTCGGCGCCTATCTCGAGTTCCGCGGCGAGGGCGCCTCGAGCCTGACGCTCGGCGACCGCGCGACCATCTCCAATATGGCGCCCGAATATGGCGCCACCGCGGCGATGTTCTTCATCGACGAACAGACCATCGATTACCTGCGTCTCACCGGCCGCGACGACGCCCAGGTCAGGCTGGTGGAAACATATGCCAAGGAGGCCGGCCTGTGGGCCGATACGCTGAAGCACGCCGAATACGGGCGCATGCTGCAGTTCGACCTGTCGTCGGTGGGCCGCAACATGGCGGGCCCGTCCAACCCGCACAAGCGGCTGCCGACATCCGAGCTGGCCGAACGCGGCATCGCCGGCAAGTGGGAGGAAGTCCCCGGGCAGATGCCGGACGGCGCCGTGATCATCGCCGCGATCACCAGCTGCACCAACACCAGCAACCCGCGCAATGTGATCGCCGCAGCCCTGCTGGCACGCAATGCCAACGCGCGCGGCCTGACGCGCAAGCCGTGGGTGAAGAGCTCGCTGGCGCCGGGCTCCAAGGCCGTGCAACTGTACCTGGAAGATGCCAAGCTGCTGCCGGAGCTGGAACAGCTCGGCTTTGGCATCGTCGCCTTCGCCTGCACGACCTGCAACGGCATGTCGGGCGCGCTGGATCCGGCGATCCAGAAGGAGATCATCGAGCGCGACCTGTATGCGACGGCCGTGCTCTCGGGTAACCGCAACTTCGACGGCCGCATCCACCCCTACGCCAAGCAGGCCTTCCTCGCCTCGCCGCCGCTGGTGGTCGCGTACGCCATTGCCGGCACCATCCGTTTCGACATCGAGCGCGACGTGCTGGGCACGGACCAGGACGGCAAGCCGGTCCGGCTCAAGGACATCTGGCCGAGCGACGAGGAGATCGACGCGATCGTGGCCCAGAGCGTGAAGCCCGAGCAGTTCCGCAAGGTCTACGAGCCGATGTTCCGCTTCACCGTCGACAACGGCGAACAGATCAGCCCGCTGTACGACTGGCGTGCGCAGAGTACCTACATCCGCCGCCCGCCCTACTGGGAAGGCGCGCTGGCCGGCGAGCGCACGCTCCAGGGCCTGCGCCCGCTGGCCGTGCTGGGCGACAACATCACGACCGACCACCTGTCGCCGTCGAACGCCATCCTGCCGGACAGCGCCGCGGGCGAGTACCTGGCGAAGATGGGCCTGCCGGAGGAGGACTTCAACTCCTACGCCACGCACCGCGGCGATCACCTCACGGCGCAGCGCGCGACCTTCGCCAACCCGACGCTCCTCAACGAGATGGCGGTGATCGACGGGAAGGTCAAGAAAGGCTCGCTGGCCCGCATCGAGCCGGAAGGCCAGGTCGTGCGCATGTGGGAAGCGATCGAGACCTATATGGACCGCAAGCAGCCGCTGATCATCGTCGCGGGCGCCGACTACGGCCAGGGTTCCTCGCGCGACTGGGCCGCCAAGGGCGTGCGCCTGGCCGGCGTGGAAGCGATTGCCGCCGAAGGCTTCGAGCGCATCCACCGCACCAACCTGGTCGGCATGGGCGTGTTGCCGCTGGAGTTCAAGCCTGGCGTGAACCGCGCCACGCTAGGCATCGACGGCACCGAGACCTACGATGTGATCGGCGAGCGCAAGCCCAGGGCCGACCTCACCCTGGTGATCCATCGCAAGAACGGCGAGCGTGTGGAAGTCCCCATGACCTGCCGCCTCGATACCGCGGAAGAAGTGTCGATCTACGAAGCCGGCGGCGTGCTGCAGCGTTTCGCGCAGGACTTCCTCGAATCGTCGAAGGCCGCCACGTAAGCACGTACAGGCGTACCGTGCATCGTGTTCGGGCGGTACGGTGACGTACCGCCCGCTTTCACCAGGACAATATTTCCATGGCCCACGTACCCCAGATCAAGATTCCCGCCACCTATATCCGTGGCGGCACCAGCAAAGGCGTGTTCTTCCGCCTGCAGGATCTGCCCGAAGCCGCGCAGGTTCCGGGCCCGGCCCGCGATGCGCTGCTGATGCGCGTGATCGGCAGCCCGGACCCCTACGGCAAGCAGATCGACGGCATGGGCGCCGCGACTTCGAGCACCAGCAAGACGGTCATCCTGTCCAAGAGCAGCAAGCCCGGCCATGACGTCGACTACCTGTTCGGCCAGGTATCCATCGACCAGCCGTTTGTCGACTGGAGCGGCAACTGCGGCAATCTTTCCGCTGCCGTGGGGCCCTTCGCCATCAGTGCCGGGCTGGTCGACGCCAGCCGCATCCCGCACAACGGCGTGGCCACCGTGCGCATCTGGCAGGCCAATATCGGCAAGACCATCATCGGCCACGTGCCCATCACCAATGGCGCGGTGCAGGAGACCGGTGATTTCGAGCTCGATGGCGTGACCTTCCCCGCCGCCGAAGTGCAGCTGGAATTCATGGACCCGGCGGCCGAGGAAGACGGCGCCGGCGGCGCCATGTTCCCCACCGGCAACCTGGTCGACGACCTGGAAGTTCCGGGTGTCGGCACGCTGAAGGCCACCCTGATCAATGCCGGCATCCCGACCATCTTCCTGAACGCGGAAGCCATCGGCTATAAGGGCACCGAGCTGCAGGACGCCATCAACGGCGATCCCAAGGCGCTGGCGATGTTCGAGACCATTCGCGCCCATGGCGCGGTGCGCATGGGCCTGATCAAACACGTCGATGAAGCCGCCACCCGGCAACATACGCCGAAGGTCGCCTTTGTCGCCAGGCCGGCCGACTACATTGCGTCCAGCGGCAAGCAGGTTGCCGCCGGCGACGTCGACCTGCTCGTGCGCGCCTTGTCCATGGGCAAACTGCATCACGCCATGATGGGCACGGCTGCCGTGGCCATCGGTACCGCCGCGGCGATCACCGGCACGCTGGTGAATCTGGCGGCCGGCGGCGGTGCGCGCACCGCGGTACGCTTCGGCCATCCCTCGGGCACCTTGCGGGTGGGCGCGGAGGCCAGCCAGGTCAACGGCGAATGGACCGTGACCAAGGCCATCATGAGCCGCAGCGCCCGCGTGCTGATGGAAGGCTGGGTGCGGGTGCCCGGCGACGCGTTCTGACCAATGCGTGCACAAAGGTGGGAACCTGCCTCCGGCCTGCGTGTAGTTCCATTTGATCCTATGTGTTCTGGCGACGCGTCATCTGCCAGCCCTTGAGGCTGCCACGTGGCTGACCGCATTGGCACGGCCCGGCTCCTGCCGGGCCGTTTTCGTTCAGGCTGCGGCAGGCGCCTTGACCACGAAACCCCGCTCGCGGTCGCCATCGAAACCGGCGGCCAGATAGAGCCGGTGCGCATCGTCGCGCTGCGCACCGGACAGCAGCATCGCCTTGCAGCAACCCGCCTGCCACGCCAGCGCCAGCACATGGCGCAGCATGGCCAGGCCGATGCCGCGCCCACGCCAGGCCGCGGCGGTCACCACATGCTCGAGCAGGCCGATGGGACGGCCCTGCAAGGGCAGGCTGGGAATGACGGCCAGCATGCAGGTGGCAACAAGCTGGTTTTCGCACTCCGCCACCACCAGGCGCACCGCCTCGCTCCCCAGCACCTGCGCTAGCGCCAGCGCTGCCGGGGAACCGTCGAAGTCCGGATCGCCGGGCCGGAGTTCCCGGTAAAGCCGCAGCAAGGCATCCAGGTCATCGTGCCGCGCGAGGCGAAAGATCGTGTTTGTCATGGCAGGCATTTTCTCCAGGGCTGGCATAGTTTGACCACCTTGTCGCGCAGCCCACCCTCGGGAAAACCCCATGTGCTCAATTGTCGACACATTTGCCCGCCCTCTCGTATAGTGCTCGGTCCGCCGGACTGGCACCTGTAAGACAGCACCTGTACGGCGGATTGCGTAGACCCGATAGACGACGCAGACACCCAAAAGGTGCTGCCCAGTCGTGCCTGTACGAGGAGAATCATGAAGCGTTTTGCCCGTCTCACCACCCTGAGTGCCCTGCTGCTCGCCGCCAGCCTGACCACCGGCGCCGCCCATGCCCAACTGGCGCCGAGCGCCGCCGCGCCGGCCCAGGCCAGCGCCCCCAGCGAAGCCCGCAAGGCCAATATCGTCATCATCGGCACCGGTGGCACCATTGCCGGCGCCGGCGCTGCCGCCACCAACACCGCGGCCTACCAGTCGGCCGTGGTGCCGGTGGACAAGATCATCGCCTCGGTGCCCGAGATTTCGAAGATCGCCAACGTCAAGGGCGAGCAGATCTTCCAGATCGGCTCGGAGAGCTTCAACAACGAACGCCTGCTCAAACTCGGCAAGCGCGTCTCCGAACTGCTCAAGCAGCCCAACGTGGACGGCATCGTGATCACCCACGGCACCGACACCATCGAGGAAACCGCCTACTTCCTCAACCTGACGCTGAAGAGCGACAAGCCGGTGGTGGTGGTGGGTTCGATGCGCCCGGGCACCGCGCTGGGCGCGGATGGCGCGCTCAACCTCTACGACGCCGTGCTGGTAGCCTCCAGCCCCGAGTCCAAGGGCAAGGGCACGCTGGTGGTGCTGAACGACGAGATCCAGACCGGCCGCGACGTCACCAAGAGCAACACCTTCAAGACCGAGACCTTCCGTTCGCCGTTCGGCCCGCTGGGCTACGTGGTGGAAGGCCGCACGCTGTACTTCCGCCTGCCCGCGCGTCCGCACACCATGCAGACCGAATGGGACATCGACAAGATCGACAAGCTGCCTGAAGTTGCCGTGGTGTACGCCTATGGCAACGTCAACCCGGCCAGCGTGGAAGCGGCGGTAAAGAACGGCGCCAAGGCCATCGTCTATGCCGCCACCGGCAACGGCAGCGTGGGCGACTACATGGTCGAACCGCTCAAGGCCGCGCGCGCCAAGGGCGTGCAGATCGTGCGCGCTTCGCGCACCGGCAGCGGCGTGGTGGTCCGCAATGCCGAGCAGCCGGACGACAAGTACGACTGGCTGGTGACCGACGACCAGCTGCCGCAGAAGGCCCGCATCCTGATGGCACTGGCGCTGACCAAGACCAGCGACACCAAGGAACTGCAGAAGATCTTCTGGAAGTATTGAACCAGGACGAGTACCTCGCGGAAGGCGGCCGCACCATGCCGCCCCGCGCTGACGGCTGGCCGGTCGCATGGCGACCTGCCAGCCGTTTTCCATTCAAGCCGGTCCCCTGCAAGCCAGGCCATCGTCGAAGCCGTTGCCTGCAATGAACCGAAATGGCTTGTGACAGGGAGTTTTGGTGTTGGGTCTCAAAAAATGGCGGTTAATTGCATTAGAGCCATAAACGACAACCTGCCGTCGCGGTGATCGATCGTCATGAGCGCAATCCCGGCCCCAGGCTTCACCGCGCGGTCATCGCTGACCCGCCAGCGCCAGAAGGAGCTTCTGCAGTAACTGCTCATGCTTCTCCAGCGCTTCGTCAAGCGTGTCGGCTCCATAGCTCTCGTTGCCTTCCGCCACCCGCCCGACGACACGCGTCACGAACAATGGGGTGTCCCTGGGAGGGGGTTCGGAAACCCCGCGAAAGCGGGTTGTGATCGCGATGCCAAAGTCTTCCAGCAGCGTGCGACGGAATAACACGTCGTTTTCGGCCATCCAGCGCGCCCACTCGGTCTGGTCCGATACCTGCACGGGCTGGTTCTTTGCATCCAGGATATAGAAGCGAGCCCATTTGGGCGACGCCGGTCGGGATCTCATACGGATGTCTGGCCAGCAGCCGGCTCAGCCTCGGGCGATCCGCTCCGCCATGCGTTCCGGCAAATCGCGCCGAACGGAAGTCAGACTGAAGTCCATCGTCTTGCCTCATCTTCTGGTTAAGCCGATGCGGTCATTTTGCACCGTCCCGGGATCCGAAGACATCTCGCGCGGCTTGGCGAGCCATTCCCGCGCCAACGCACTCGCCTGTGGTTGTCCGGACCCACCATGGGTAGCCGCGCCGCCGCCCGCACCAAGCCAGACCGGCTTCCCTGCAAGCCGTCCCATCTCCGGCGCTTTCCCCTTCATTTGGCGGCAGCGCCGGAGACAGGCAACGTATTGCCGCAGGTGGCAAGATCTGGCCGTTAATTGTATTAATACCGTCGAAACGGAGACCGCATTGCCCGGATTATTTGGCCTCCGGACGCTCGGCCGGAACCAGGATGACGTCTCCGCTAGCCACCAGCCGAAGCTCGCCGTCGCGCTGCGCAAACACTTCCGCCCGCGCGAACACCTGACGCTTGCCCGCCCTGGTCACGCTGGCGCGTGCCACGAAAGCCTGCCCCACGGCGGGCGCCATGCAGTTGACCGAGTAATGCGAGGCCAGCACCGGCCCCACTACCGTCGTGGCCGCGTAGCCGCAGGCCGTGTCGATCAAGGCGCCCAGCACCCCCGCATGCAGGAAGCCCGCGTATTGCGTGGCCTCTTCCTGCCAGGGCATGTGGAGTTCCGCCTCCCCCGCTTCCGCGCGAATCACCTCGAAGCCAAGCCAGCGATTGAAGGCAGCGGTCTGATTGACTGTCCTGAGCACATCCAGTGAATAGCCATGGGTCGTCATTGCATCACCTGAAAGAGTGGAAAAACCAAAAACAAAGAAAGCCGGCCGGGCCGGCGACGATCACTGCAGGGCGCGGAATGTCGCGTTGGCCCGGGCGCATGCCACGCCATCGGCGGTTACGAAGGCCTGCGCAAAGCACAAGGTGCCGCCGACCTTGGTGAAGGCGGTTTCAAAATGCAGCCATTGTCCGATCCTGGCCACACTGAGGAAGTCGATCGACAGATTGACGGTGACCAGACTGCGCGGCTCGGCAAATTGCATGCCGCATGACAAGCCCATGGCGTTGTCGGCCAGGGCCGTGATCAGTCCGCCATGGGCAAACCCGCGCGCATTGGTGTGTACCTTGTCGAGCTTGACGGCCAGCACGATGGCCTGGTCCGAGCGGCTGGAGAAAAGCGGCTCCCACGGGTCCGTCAGCGGGCTGCGGCGGAAATGCCGCGTGAAGCCATCGGGTACGTCATCGGGTACGTCATTGGGAACGACGGCGGGAACAATGGCTTGCGTATCGGCATCGCCTGGCATCTGACTGTCTCCTGATCGGACTACGAGCCTGAATTCGGTTTCCGGCCCTGTTTTTAATGTAGACCAGTCTATATAATTCAGCCTGAATAGCAACCCCCTGCGACAACCGAGGACATCGACAGATGGCAGCCCAAGCCAAGCATCGGGACAAGATCGTCCGCTCCGCCGCTGTACTCTTCCGCCGCTACGGCTATGCAGCAAGCGGCACCAACGACATCGTCGCGCTCAGTGGCGCGCCCAAGGGCTCGCTTTATCACTACTTCCCGAGAGGTAAGGAGCAGATTGCCGAGGAAGTGATAGCGTACGCCGGAGAACTGGTGCGTTCGACGCTAGCCAGGCTGTGCGACGAGCATGATTCGCCGGGGGCCATCGTGCGCGCCTATAGCGCCTCGCTGGCGGGTTGGATGGCGGAATCCGGCTATCGCGACGGCTGCCCGATCTCGACCATCCTGCTGGAAATCGCTATCGAAGCCGAGGGCGTGGCGCAAGCGGGCAAGGCCGCCTTTGCCGCCTGGGAGGACGTGCTTGCGACGGCGTTCGAAGCGCGGAAGATCCCCCGCGCACGCGCCGTCGAGCTGGCCGGCCTGGCAGTCTGCTCCTGGGGGGGCGCCCTCGTCGTTGCCAAAGCCGCGCGCAGTAGCCAGCCTATCCAGCGCGTCGCCGAAACGCTGGCACGGCAACTCGATGATGCGGTGCGAGACGCCGGGCCGGAACAGACGGATTAAGGCGCGGCCCGGCTGATCGCAATGAACGCAAGCCGGTAGCGGCACCGCGCGCCTGCCCGGAACGGCCCGGGACCCGTTCGGAACGGCTTGAAACTGCCGGGAACAGATCAAAACAATGTGCTGCTCATCAACGCCTTGGCCACCAGTCCGGCCTCATCGGTGCCTTCGGCGTATACCGACACCTCGCTGACCACCTGGCGGCGCCCGCGCCTCACCACATTCGCCACGGCACGCAGGCTGACCGCGCGGGCGGCTTCGAGAAACTGGATGTTGAGCGAGCTGGTAGCGCCGCCGCGCAGATTGCCGGCATCGGCGCCGGAAGCGGCGGCGGCCGCGCCCGCCACGTCGATCAGGGTAGCAATCACACCGCCGTGGACGACGTCTCCCACCGTCACGTTGGCCGCGCTGAACGGCAGCAGCAACTCGACCTGATCGACGGCCAGTACATCCAGCCGGATGCCAAGAGCCCGCGCCACGGGGGAGCCCATCAGCACCTGCTCCACGGTTTGACGAATGCGCGCATCGACAAAAGCCGCGGAAGCGGCAACAGCAGCGCTAGCGGCGCTGGACAAGGCGGGAAACAGCGACGACATTGTGGGCTCCGGCTTGGAATGGTCATGACAGGCCCAGCTTAGGCGCCCTGCGGCAAGCACTCAATTACCTCGCAAGTCATTGGCGCGCAGCACGCGCAAGGAGGGGCATCGCCAGTCGCTGCGCCGTTCCCGGGCCATCGCCGGCAGCCGTTTATAATGTGCGGCCATCAGCCCCGCCTTCCCGCCGCATGCCGTCAAACCCGCAAGACACCAGCCAGCCAGCCCCCCGATCCAGCGCGCAGCCGGCGTCGCAAACCGATGCGCAAAGCGGCGAAGAAGGCCTCTTCGACCGCCCGGACAGCCCCTGCATCGGCATCTGCTCCACCCTGTTCGACGAGATCTGCCAGGGTTGCGGCCGCAGCGCCATGGAGGTCAGCAACTGGGTCTTCATGAACGACGCGGAAAAACAGGCGGTGTGGGAACGCATCACGCGCGAAGGCACCGCGCGGCGCTTCCGCCAGGACTGAACCGCCGCCGGCCGTCCTCAATCGCCAGCCACGGAAATGTCCCCCTCACGGGACCGGACAACCGCTAGCGCCCCCAGCGTGGTGCCGGCCGTGGAACACGCCGTATCGGGCACCTGCCCACGCCCCACTGAACGAAAAACCCAAAGCCCCCAGATGGCCTGTCCACTTGGACAGCGGGGCCTCCATCGTCATTGGCCCGATCCCAGGAGCCAACGCAAGCTCATCGGCCAATCTGCGCCGGTGACGCATCGAAATCTCCCCATTCGCTATCAACGGCATTGATTGTCACAGTATCCCGGCAAACTGCGTAAAAGCCCGAGGCGCGTGGAAGTGATGGTCACATCATGGCGAGCGCGCCGTCGGCCCGCCCCGGGCCGCGTGGCGGGCGCTGCCGCAAGGCTGGCGAATTTCAGAACCGGCTCAACGCCCGGCCGGTCCCACGCCTTCAGTCTGATGCAAGCAGGCCAGTCAAATGTATGCCAGCCAGTCATGAAGACGTCACTTCCGGCCCATAGCATCTGGCGCTTTGCAAAACCACCAGAGTGACCCACCCCATGCGCCTGTCCATCCTGAGCACCGCCCTGCTTGCCGTCACCATGCCCGCCCACGCCGACCTGATCATCAGCGAATACGTGGAAGGCACCTCCAACAACAAGGCAGTCGAGCTGTACAACCCCGACGCGACACCGATCGACCTGTCGCAATACAAGCTCCAGCAGTACAACAACGGCGCCACCGCGCCCACCACTTCCTTTGCGCTCAGCGGCACGCTGGCGCCCGGCGCCGTGTACGTGCTGGCCCATACGAGCATGGCAGCAACGCTCGGCAGCCGCCTGAACCAGGTTGCCGCGTTCACCTTCAACGGCGACGATGCGCTGGTACTCACCCGCGGCAGCACCGTGGTCGACCGCTTCGGCCAGGTCGGCGTGCAGCCTGCCGGCGGCGCCTGGGGTACAGGCACCTCCACCACCAAGGACAACACGCTGCGCCGCAAGGCCGGCCTGACCACCGGCGACACCGACAGCACCGGGGCCTTCGATCCGGCCCTGCAGTGGGACGGCTTCGGCACCGATGTCTTCACCGACCTCGGCTACTACAACAACATGCCGGCGCCGGTGCCTCCGGCCACGGCACAGTGCGGCGCGGCTGCCACGCTGATCGCGGATATCCAGGGCGCGGGAGCCGCGTCCCCGCTGGCCGGGCAGACGGTCGAAGTCGAGGCGGTGGTGACCGCCGACTATTCCGGCGCGGACGGCTTTAGCGGATTCTTCGTCCAGCAAGCCGACGCCAAGCGCCAGAACCGCCCCGGGGTATCCGAAGGCCTGTTCGTGTACGCGCCTTCGGCAAACGCCCGCGCCGGTGACCTGGTCCACCTGATCGGCAAGGTCGAAGAGAAATTCGGTCAGACACAGCTGACGCTCGGCAGCGCCGTGGCGGTTTGCGCGAGCGGCCAGTCGGTCAAGCCCGCAGAGATCTCCCTGCCGGTGAAGACCGCGCAATCGCTCGCGGCCTACGAAGGCATGCTGGTGGAACTCAAGCAGACCCTCACCGTCAGCGAAACCTATGAACTGGGCCGCTATGGCAGCGTGCTGCTGAGCAACGGCCGCCTGCCGATTCCTACCAATGTGGCACTGCCCAAGGACGGTGCAGCGGCCCAGGCCGCGGCCAATGCACTGAATCGCCTGGTGCTCGACGACGGCTCGAACAAGCAAAACCCGGCCGTAGTGCCCTACCCGGCGCCGGGCCTGAGCGCATCCAATACGCTGCGTGGCGGCTATACCGTCGGCTATGTGCAGGGCGTGCTGGAGATGCGCTATGGCGGCTGGCGCGTGCAGCCAGTGCCGGGCGCCGCCGCACCCGCCTTCCAGGCAACCAACCCCCGCACCAGCGCGCCGGCGCGCGACGCCCAGGCCGACATCCGGGTGGCTTCCTTCAATGTGCTGAACTATTTCAACGGCGACGGCAAGGGCGCGGGCTTCGACGACCCCAACAATCGCGGCGCCAAGACGCTGGCCGAATTCGAGCGCCAGGAAGCCAAGATCGTGGCGGCCCTGAAGGCCCTGAACGCCGACGTCGTCGGCCTGATGGAAATCGAGAACGATGGCTATGGCGAATTCAGCGCCATCAAGCGGCTGGTCAGCAAGCTCGGACCCGACTGGCGCTTCGTCGACCCGGGCGTGGACAAGCTGGGCGGCGATGCCATCAAGGTAGCCCTGATCTACAACAGCCGCACCGTGGAACCCGCCGGCAAAGCCGCCACGCTGGCCATCGACGACAAGAACCGCCAGCCGCTGGCCGGCACCTTCCGCATGATTGGCCAAACCCGCAAGATCACGGTCGTGGTCAACCACCTGAAGTCCAAGGGTTGCACCGGCTCCACAGGCGCTGACGCCGACCAGGGCGACGGCCAGAGTTGCTGGAACCCCACCCGCCTTGCCGCCGCCGGCAAGATCGCGGACTGGCTCGCCACCTCGCCC
This sequence comes from Cupriavidus sp. 96C5-1, assembly GCF_057798855.1. Classification (NCBI taxonomy): domain Bacteria; kingdom Pseudomonadati; phylum Pseudomonadota; class Betaproteobacteria; order Burkholderiales; family Burkholderiaceae; genus Cupriavidus; species Cupriavidus sp. 96C5-1. Next base: position 13,329 of record NZ_JBYOJU010000004.1, read on the forward strand.
ACCGGCGTCGCCGATGACGGCAAGCTGCTGATCGGCGACCTCAACAGCTATGCCAAGGAAGACCCGATCCGCCTGTTTGCCGACAAGGGCTACGGCGACATGGTCGCGAGCTTCATCAAGACCAGCCCCTACAGCTATGTCTTCGGTGGCGAAGCCGGCTATATCGACCATGCGCTGGCCGATGCCACCGCTGCCAAGCGCATCAAGGCAGTCCATGAGTGGCACATCAATGCCGATGAACCCATCGCGCTCGAATACTCGGTGGCCTTCAAGAGCGCGGAGCAGCAACAGTCGTTCTACGCGCCGGACGCGTATCGCTCCTCCGACCACGATCCGGTCCTGGTGGACCTGGCGTTGCGCGACGACAGCGCCAGCGTCAAGCCCGACGGCGAAAACACGGGTACCGGCAGCACGGGCGGCACCACCGCCAGCCAGGGCGGCGACACCGGCGGCGGCGCGTTCGATCCGTGGATGCTGCTGATCGCGGCAGCAGGCGCAACGGCGGCAGCGGCACGGCGCCGCTTCGCGCGGCGCTGAAATGAAGCCCGGCGGGCAGGCGGACACGGCCGGCTGGCTGCTGCTTGCGCTGGCCATGCTCGCCTTGCAGGCGGCGGGACCCGCGCTCATGCAGGTCCTGCGCTTCGACCGCGAGGCCATCCTCGCGGGTGAAGCATGGCGCCTGCTGAGCTGCCATTTCGTGCATCTCGGCTGGGCGCATTGCCTGCTCAACGTGGCGGGCATGCTGATGCTGGCCGCATTCCTGCCGGCGCGCCTGCGCGCCTGGCAGGTCGTCCCGCCGCTGGCAGCGATGACAGGCATCCTGCTGCTGGCCGGCGAGCCCGGCCTGCAGCGCTATGCGGGATTCTCCGGCATCAACTATGGCCTTGCCGTGATCGCGCTGCTGCCGCTGGCATGGCGCCGCGACGGCCTCGCGGCGATCCTGCTGCTGGCGATCGTCGGCCGTGCCGGCTGGCAGATCCTGGCCGGGCCATCCACCGTGGCGGCCGCCTGGCTGGGCGGCCCGATAGTGGCCAGCGCGCATGGGTATGGCATCGCCAGCGGCTTGCTGCTGATCTGGCCTGGCGCGCGCGCGCTGGCCGCGCTGCGCCACGGCCCGGTCCGCTGACCGCGGCAGGCGGGATTCAACCTCCCGCCAGCCGCCGCTCCATATCTTCCACCTCGCCCCGCTCCAGCCGCTGGCGCGCCAGCTTGCGCCAGCCCTCTGCCAGCGACGGCAGCGCCGCCATTGCGGCCAGCGCGCCGGCATCCAGCCGCTCCACATACAGCACGTGCAGCAGCCGCTGCAGGCTCCAGCCCGGGCAAGGCCGCTCGACCAGCACCAGGCTATCGCCACGGCTCAGTTCGCCCTCTTCCAGCACGCGGTAATACCAGCCGGTGCGCAGGCTTTGCTGGACCGCGCGCGCCATGCCGGCGTAGCCAAAGCGATGGTTCAGCTTCCAGCAGGGCTGGCGTGCCTGCGAGACTTCGACCAGGGCCCGTCCCAGGCGAAAACGATCGCCAATGCAGACGTTGGCTTCGGTCAGTCCCCCGCTGCTCACGTTCTCGCCGAATGCACCGGGCCGGGCGAGCACTTCGGCAGCCTGGCCGGAGAGCGTGCCCAGCTCCCGGCGCCAGGCCGGGTAGTGATCGAAGGCATAGTGATGAATGGCCTTTTCCGGGCCGCCATGGTGCCTCGGGTCACCCTGCCCGTCACCGGCCAGGCCCTGCGTAGTGACACGCACGGCGGATTCGACAGCCTGTTTGTCGATGCCGCTGGGTACGCCCTTGGGGCCGAAGGGGCGCACCTCGCCCAGCAGCACGCTCTCGATACGGGTGGCGAGCGGCGGCATCGCAGCCGCCGGCTCGCCGCTGCCGTTCGGCTGCGGGCGTGGTTGGTGCGGGGAAACGGAACGCGAGATGGAAGTCGGCATGGCGGCACGCATCCTGGTGGATCGATGCAAAGCGCCGATGTTAACGGCAAGCGGCCAGCCATGTACACCTTGTCCGCGCCAGGACCGGCCCGGAACCCGGAAAGCGGGCATGCCGGCGCAATCAATCACGCCGTGATGCATGCCCTTCCCTGCCCCGCGCCCGCCGCTATCGGCGCTTGCCAGCGGCCGGCTTCAGCACCAGGGTATCGAAGACCTCGTTGCCTGGCGCGCGGCGGCCCGGCGCCATGGTGATGTACTGCACGGCGGCCCATTTGTCGGTCCAGTCGCGGTAATGCGTGGACATCACGTTGCCCGACTGGCCGGTCGAGTCCATGAAGCGGGACTCGGACAGGTCGGACAGGTCGTAGATGGCACGCAGGCTGGCCGCGTGCACGCTCTCGAACGGAGCAGCCTCGTCGCGCAGGTTATGGCGCCCCGCGTTGATCGTGTAGGTGTCGCCGCCGCTGGGCACCTTGACGTTGAACAGCCCCGCCAGATAAGGCTGCTTGCCAAAGGGCTTGTGCTCCGAACGCGCGGCGTGGGCCGTACCCCAGCGCCAGCGCTCGGACTTGTCGCCGTAACGCCGGTCCAGGCCGGCGATGGCTCGGCGCCATGCGGTGCCGATGGCATCGTCGCAATCTTCCTGCGCGGGAGTCGTGCTGTCGTCGCACCAGAAAGCGCCGAGTCCGGTGGGATTGCGCAGCACATTCAGCATGGGCTGCTGCACGTTGCGCTGCTCCCACAGGCTGTTGAACAGGGCATCGCCCACCTTGTCCTGGAACAGCACGCGCGACAGCTCGCGCAGCCATGCGGTGGCGACCAGCGGCTCGGCCCGCTCGGGCAGCATATTGCCGTCCCATTTGCGCAGCGACTCGATCAGCGCGCGCTCGCGCGGAGCCAACGCCGGGTCCCTGGTAAACGACGCTGACAGCAGCAACGGCAAGGCGTCTCGCACGGCCAGCGACAGCGTGTCTTTCTGGATCGCGCCGAAGCTGTCCATGGTGTGCTGCGCGGTGGCGTCCAGCAGTGTGCGGATGCGCTGGTAGCGGTACGGCACGGTCCATTCGCTGGTGAGGAAGTAAGGATAGTCGTCTTCGACGATCTTCTGGTTGGCGGTGGCGATCACGCCCTCGGGCGGATTGAAGCTGCGCGGAAGCTGGTCGAACGGGATAAAGCCGGTCCAGTCGTAGCGCGCATCCCAGCCAGGCGCCGGCGCCAGCCCCTTCAGGTCGTTGTCGGCGCGCCGCAGCGGAACGCGGCCGGGCGCGATAAAGCCAATATTGCCATCCACGTCGGCGTAGACGATATTCTGCTGGGGCGAATGAAAATCGCGCAGGGCTGCCAGGAAACTGGCCCAGTCGGTGGCGCGGTTCAGCGCCAGCCCGGCTTGCAGGGTATGGTCATCCGCGCGCAACGCGGTCCACTGGAAAGCGATGACGTATTGCGCCCCGAGTGGCGCCGCCGCGGTCGCCACGGGTTCCGCCGCGTCGGAGATCACCGGGCCGTGGCGTGACTCGCGCACGCTCAGGACCACGTCGGGTGCGCCCTTGACATGGATGGTCTCGCTGCGCGTGGTGAAATCGGCCCAGCCGTCCGGGGTCTGGTAACGCTGTGTGCTGCCCGGTTGCAGGCGTTCGATAAAGAGATCCTGCACATCGGGCGCGGTATTGGTAAAGCCCCAGGCGATGCGCTGGTTATGGCCCAGCACCACGACCGGGGTGCCGGGCAGCGTCGCCCCGCTGACGTCCAGTCCCGGTGCCTGCAATTGAGCGAAATACCATAGCGCAGGGGCCTGCAGCCCCAGGTGCGGGTCGTTGGCCAGCAGCGGCTTGCCCGAGCGGGTGTGCGCGCCCGACACTACCCAGTTGTTCGAGCCCATGCCCTCCACATAGCCAGCCGGCGCCCGTTCTTCGACACGGGCCATGGCGGTGGCCAGCGGCGCCAGGTGCCGGTACAGGCTGCCATAGTCCATGGTGTGAACCGGCCGGTCGCCGGGATACGGCGCCAGCAACTCGTTGATGCGCGACACCGGCAATACCTGCGCCAGGCGCATGCGCAGCGTCTCCTGCGTCCAGTTGCCGCCCAGGTCCCAGGCCATCATCGTCTGCCAGCCTAGCGTGTCGGCCGGCTCCCAGTGCTCGGGCTCCGTGCGCAGGATCAGGAATTCCGGCGGCAAGGGCCCCTTGCGGCTGTCGATATAGGCGTTCACGCCGTCGGCGTAGGCCTGCAGCGCGGCGCGCGTTTCGGGTGAGGACCGGGCAAGGATGGCTTCGGCATTGCGCCGCACGCCCAGGGTGCGCAGGAAGCGGTCGGAATCGAGCGCGGCCGGGCCCAGGATTTCGGCCAGGCGGCCGGCCACGATGCGCTTGTTCATCTGCAACTGCCACAAGCGGTCCTGCGCATGGACGAAACCGAGCGCGAAATAAGCATCCTGCGCACTGGCCGCCTTGATATGCGGTACGGCATGCCGGTCGCGGACGATCGATACGCTCTCGCGCAGCCCGGGCAGGTTGAGCGTGCCCGCAGTCTGGGGCTGCGATGCCTGCCGATACCAGACGTAGGCGCCAAGCGCGCCCGCCGCCGCCAGTACGGTCAACATCAATACCAGCCAGGCCAGCCGTTTGAACCAGCGCATCGATCCCTCTCCCCGCGTGGCGACATGGCGCGCCCGCGTGTTTGTTTATAGCTTTGTCCCGTGTCTCTTGCGTCGCGTCCCGCGCCCGCGGATTCGCCGCACGGCTGTGGCTGGCGACGGGCGTCCGGAACCCGGGCATTATCGCCGAAGCCGCTGGCACGGGCTATCGGCGGCTGTCGCGGCGGTGGCGGCGGTGGCATTCCGGCCGGATGAAGCTGCGGCCCAAGGCAGCGAAAAAGCACTGGCGGCAGGCTGCGCCGCCCGGCGCCCCGGCAAGAAAAATGCCCGGACCAGCCGGGCATCGTTCATGGTACGGGAGCGGCTACCGGCCTCAGGCGGCCGGCTTCTTCAATTGCAAGGCCTTGTACTCGAGGAATTCCTCCAGCCCGTACTTGCCGGCTTCGCGTCCGTTGCCGGACTGCTTGTAGCCGCCAAACGGCGCCTGCATATTGAACGGCCCGCCGTTGATATCGACCTGGCCGGTGCGAATACGCCGCGCCACGCGGATGGCGCGGGCTTCGTCGCCGGACCACACACCGCCACCCAGCCCGTAGATGCTGTCGTTGGCGATGCGCACGGCATCTTCCTCGGTGTCGTAGCAGATGATCGACAGCACCGGGCCGAAGATCTCTTCCTGCGCCACCGTGGCCCTGGGATCGACGTTGCCCAGCACCGTCGGCTTGACGAAGAAGCCCTTGTCCAGCCCTTCGGGGGCCTCCGGTCCGCCAGCCACCAGTTCGGCGCCCTCGTTGATGCCGCGCTGGATGTAGCCGGTCACGCGATCCTTCTGCGCGGCGGAGATCAGCGGGCCGAGGCGGCTGGTTTCCTGCAGCGGGTCGCCGACGGTGAAGCTGTCGGCCACCTTCCTGGCGATGGCCTTGACCTCGTCGTAACGCGCGCGCGGCACCAGCATGCGGGTGTGCGCCGAGCAGGTCTGGCCTGAATTCAGGAAGCAGGCGCCGATGGTGCCCTTGACCGCCGCTGCCAGGTCCGCATCGTCCAGGATCACCGAGGCGGACTTGCCGCCCAGTTCCAGCGCCACGCGCTTGACGCTCTGCGCGCCCAGCTCCGACACGCGCTTGCCCGCCCGCGTGGAACCCGTGAACGACACCATATCGACTTCAGGATGGCTGGCCAGTACCTCGCCCACCACCGGGCCGTAGCCGGTGACCAGGTTGAACACGCCCGGCGGCAGCCCGGCGGCTTCGATCACCTCGGCCAGCACGAAGGCATTGAGCGGCGCCACTTCGGACGGCTTGAGCACCACGGTGCAGCCCGCGGCAAGCGCCGGTGCCACTTTCAGCGTGATCTGGTTGAGCGGGTAGTTCCACGGCGTGATGGCCGCCACCACGCCTACCGGCTCGCGCAGCACCAGGGAATTGCCGACCTCTTCCTCGAAGGGAAAGGTCTCGAGCAGCTTGGCGGCCTGCGCCCAGTTATAGACCGGGCCGCCCACCTGGATGGCGCGGGCGAGCTTGATCGGCATGCCGACTTCGCCGGCGATCAGTTGCGCCAGCTCTTCGCTGCGCTCCTTGAGGCCCTCGGCGATCTTGCGGATATAGCCCGCGCGCACGCTGGGCGGCGTCGCCGACCAGCTGTCGAAAGCGGCACGGGCCGCCTGGATGGCATCCTCGGCATCGCGCGCATGGCCCTCGGGAATGCGACCCATGACCGCTTCGGTCGTCGAATGGATCACGTCGATCAGTCCGGTGCCGTGCGGGGCAACCCACTTACCGTTGATAAAGAGTTTGTCTCGTTGTTGCATGGCCACAGTTTTCAGTTGGGTGAATAGGCGGGTGCAAATTTTGTTACTTTTATGGTGCACCACATTGTAGAGCGGATTGGCGCCTCGGTTTTTTTGCGGCGAGCAAGCTCGCCTAACAACGTGGCGATAATCGGCCAGCGAGTCGCCTTGAGCCCAGTGCGGCATACCGCACGGTACTGCCCGGCCCATAACAACGGAGCGAGACATGACTGACCCGGTTTTTCATAAGACCGAGCGAGGCCAGGACGAAATCCGCACGCGCGCGCGCAAGCTGGACCACAAGTTGCGCGCCTTGCTGCTGATCGTCAATGGCGAACGCCGGCGCAGCGAACTGCTGGCCCAGACCGGCGGCATGGGGGTAGGCGCCGAGGCCATTGAAGCTCTGCTGGAAGCTGGCCTGATTCGCGCGGCAGAGCAAACGGACCCGGCCCAGCCGCCTGCCGGATCGGACTCCAGCCCCGCAAACCCTGCGCAGGCCAATGTTCGCAGCACCGGCGACGGCAAGGCCGACGCCGCCGTAGCGCCTGCGCAAGACCTGCCTTCGTCCGCCGGTGGGCAAGTCCGCGGCACTTACCAGCAGCTCTATCACTTCTACACGGACGTCATCGGCCATCACCTGGGCCTGCGCGGCTACCTGCTGCAGGTCAAGGTGGAAAAAGCCGGCAGTCCGACCGAGCTGGCGGCGCTGCGCGACCCGCTTTACACGGCCTTGCACAAGGCCAAAGGCGAGATCACCGCCGGCGCCATCATCGGCCAGCTTGACAGGCTGGTGCGCGACGGCGGGCATGCATCGGCCTGAGTGGACGCGAGCCGTGGCCGGATACAAAAACGAGAAGGGCCGCACATGGCAGCCCTTCTCGTTGGCTCGACCGGCGCTTGCTGGAGCGGCTGAATGCGCCGGACGTGAAGATCTCCACTTCCACGAGTTGCGACACGAGGCAACGAGCCGCGTGGTGCGGATGCTTCCGCGGTACACACCACCAGAAGACGCCTCGCTTCGCCTTATGCTCATTGCGGGCGTAGTTGAAATGGTAACGGGCATCTGCCATGCGCCCTCGCTGACTCGCTAGACGCCAGGGCGAGCTTTGAGGATTCCAATCAAGCTGGTGACGGCTTCCCTGTCCTCTGCCAGGCGATACGCGATGCCTACGCGGATGCGAAGCTGCTGTCCTTCCAGCAACTCCTTGTAGACGATCCCCTTCCGCGTCATGGATTGCAGTGAGTGCGGAACCAGCGCAATACCTTGTCCGCCAGCGATCAAACTCAGCATGACGTGATAGTCGTCGGGCTCCGCCATACGCTCCGGGTGGAATCCCTTGCTTGCGAATATTCGCTCGCAGTGATCGTGATAGGCCGGGTTGAGCTTTCTGTCGAACCAAAACAGCCGGTCATGTTCCAGGTCAAGGAGAGAAAGCTTCCGCCGAGTCGACTCGGAATGATCCGATGGAATGCACGCGACCATCGGCTCGTCCAGCAGATGCTCGACGGTCAAGCCCTCGGTGCGCGACGGCAGTCCTATCACCGCCACATCCAGGTTCCCTCGATTCAGGTCGTGGACCGATCGCGCAGTGATCTGCCGCTTCACGTGCAAACGAATGGACGGAAATTGTGCCGCGAACGCGTCCTCGATCCAACTGAAAAGGCTTGCATCGATCACGGTAGTGATGCCGAGGTTCAACTCCATGCGGACTTCCGGAGAATCCGCAGCGAACTGTTTCGCCAATTGCTCCGAGTCATGCACCAGCGTCCGCGCCTTCTCAAGAAAGCGTTCCCCGGCTTCGGTGAGCCGCGTGCTTTGCCCGCCCCGAACGAACAGCTGTACCCCTAGGTTCTCTTCTAGCAGCTTGATCTGGCGGCTTAAAGGCGGCTGAGTGATGAACAGCCGCTTCGCCGCGCTGCGGAAACTCAGTTCTTCCGCCACCGCGATGAAGTACTCCAACTGCCTCAGCTTGAGCGAATTGCTCATGTCCATCTCCCTATCCCCACCGCGAGTCCCCAAAGGTATCAGCGAAGAAAGAAATAGCCAAGGTATTTGAGAATCATTACGGTTGAAACGTGGACAACAATGCAACGTCCATACGCATCGCCAGCCAGTGTCGGTGGCACGCGCGAGCGGATAGTGGAAACCATGTTCATGTTGCCGTCCCCGTGACGCTCAACGCGATGCTATCTGCCGAGGAAGTGCTTGCAGCACGGGCGAATGAGCAAGTAGTTACGGTTCTGCAGAACCTCTGCGCACCCACCAGCGCTTCAGGTGTAGGCGAATCTCCGGCTCACCGGCAGGCATTGCATTTTCTTTTGCCAACCCCTGGATGGCGGTGCATTCACGTTACACCCCAAGCCCCTCCCGGGCGGGATCATACGGCGACTGTGAAGTCGTCAGGAGCAATGCCAAGATGAAGCGTCGAACTCTTCTGCTCTTTCTCGCAACGAGCCCTTTCCTGTCTCCGCTGGCGCGCGGCGCATCGGCCGCCAAAGGGATGCTCTGGCAACGCGAGCGCACTGTTGCCTCCGGGTTGTCCTCGCCGGTAGGCATGGCATTGGATTCCGAGGAGCGCTTGCTGGTGGCCAACTGGAGCGCTGGAACTATCATCCGGGTCGAAAAGAGCGGCCAGGTCACGACGATTGCCTCTGGATTGAGCGGTCCTTCTGGTCTGGCGATTGCCGCAAACGGTGACCTATTCGTTGCCTCGTACAGCTCGGATTTGGTTTGGCGGATCAAGGATTCCGGTAAGCCCGAGGTATTCGCACGCGGGTTGGCAACACCAGCCGGCCTTTCATTCGACAACCAGGGGCGCTTGTTGATCGCCAACCGACGAACCAATCAGATCCTTGCCGCCGACCCGGCAGGCAAACTCTCGGTGGCCGTGGAAGGTGAGCTGCAAACGCCGGTCGGCGCCGTCCAGATGCCGGACGGTGGCTACTTCATTTCGAATATCAGCGGAGGCGTATCGTACGCTGCGTCTGACGGCCGCGCGCGTACCGTCTCGCGAGAGTTCTCGTCTCCGGGGCCGGGTATCGCAATCGCGGATGCCGAATCGGTCTACGTAGTGGATTACGGCGGGTCCGAGGTCAAGCAAGTCCATGCCGATGGCCGTACCCGCGTGGTCGCCAACGGATTCCGAAGCCCTGTGGGCCTAGCCATCTCGGCGGATCGGCGCAGGGCCGTGGTGGCGGACTGGGGCAGCAATACCGCGTATGGGCTCGTCATAGGCAGCGCCGCCACGGCCGCTGGCTGATCCCGCTCCGTCTCGCACTGAAGGCTGCGTGGGCCGCGAGTACGCGGGATCGCGCCGCGGTCGCCCTGGATCGCCTTCGCAGTGAAGGACGGCTGGATCCAAGGTACTTCTTGAAGCGTAAGCGCTAATTTCACCGCACCGGCAACGAGATGAGTTCGAACGGGCGCGGGGGCTGCAATCAGAACGCCGATGTCGTCGAATTCAGGTGCCCCCGCCAGTCGGTACTGCAGGTTCTTCAGCGAGCTGCATAAAGAAACAAAAAGGGCCACCCGAAGGCAGCCCCATTTGTTTGCGGAGAAGTGACCGCTTAGCCGTCGATCCCCTGCGACTCCAGGTACTCGTCATACGTACCCAGGTAGTCCGTCAGCGTGCCATCGTTGCGCACTTCGATCACGCGCGTGGCCAGGCCGCTGACGAACACGCGGTCGTGCGAGACGAAGATCAGCGTGCCGGTGAACTTGTCGAGCGCGATCTGCAGCGACTCGATCGATTCCATGTCCATGTGGTTGGTCGGCTCGTCGAGCGCCAGCACATTGTGCCGGCCCAGCATCAGCTTGCCCCAGATCATGCGGCCCTTCTCGCCGCCGGACAGCACCTTGACCGACTTCTTGATATCGTCGGCGGAGAACAGCAGGCGGCCCATGGTGCCGCGCAGCGACTGGTCGTCGTCGCCGGCCTGGGTCCACTGGCTCATCCAGTCGATCAGGTCGCGGTCGACGGGGAATTCTTCGAACGTATCCTGCGGCATATAGCCGACATTGGCGTTCTCGGCCCACTTGATGGTGCCGCGATCGACCTCGACGCCGCCCTTGATGCCGTTGCCCAGCAGGCTGCGCAGCAAGGTGGTCTTGCCGGCGCCGTTCTCGCCGATGATGGCCACGCGCTCGCCGGCCTGGATCGCCATCGACAGGTTGTTGACGATCTTGCGGTCGTAGGTCTTGGTGATGCCTTCCGCTTCCACCGCCAGGTTGTGCAGCTTCTTGTCGAACTCGAAGCGGATGAACGGGTTCTGGCGCGACGACGGCTTGATGTCCTCGACCTTGATCTTGTCGATCTGCTTCAGGCGCGAGGTGGCCTGGCGCGCCTTGGACTTGTTGGCCGAGAAGCGGCGCACGAAGTCCTGCAGCTCGCCGATGCGCTCCTTGGCGCGGGTATTCGCCGCCAGCTGGCGCTCGCGCGCCTGCATGGAGGCTTCCATGTAGTCGTCGTAGTTGCCCGGGTAGACCTTGAGCGTGCCGTAGTCCATGTCGGCCATGTGGGTGCACACGGAGTTCAGGAAGTGGCGATCGTGGGAAATGATGATCATGGTGGAATTGCGCTCGTTGAGCACTTGTTCCAGCCAGCGGATGGTGTTGATGTCGAGGTTGTTGGTCGGCTCGTCCAGCAGCAGCACGTCCGGGTTCGAGAAGAGCGCCTGCGCCAGCAGCACGCGCAGCTTCCAGCCCGGCGCCACGTTGCTCATGGTGCCCTGGTGCTGGTCGGTGGGGATGCCCACGCCCAGCAGCAGTTCGCCGGCACGCGCCTCGGCCGTGTAGCCGTCGTACTCGGCGTACTTGGCCTCGAGCTCGGCAGCCTTCATGTAGTCTTCGTCGGTGGCTTCCGGGTTGGCGTAGATGGCGTCGCGCTCGGCGGCGGCGGCCCACATCTCGGTGTGCCCCATCATGACCACGTCCAGCACGCGCATGTCTTCATAGGCGAACTGGTCCTGGCGCAGCTTGCCCAGGCGCACGCCCGGCTCCAGCATGACGTTGCCAGCGGATTGCTCGAGATCCCCGCCGAGGATCTTCATGAAGGTGGACTTGCCGCAGCCGTTCGCGCCGATCAAGCCGTAGCGGTTGCCCTCGCCGAACTTGACCGAGATATTCTCGAACAACGGCTTGGGGCCGAACTGCATGGTGATGTTTGCGGTAGAAAGCACGTCTGGGACCTTGTATGAATGATGAGGCGCGGGACTAGCGCGCTTGCCTCGGGCTGCCGCCAGCCAATTTGCAGGGCAAGAGCGGATCGCCTGGCAATATGCCGGGCGCCTGGCGGCGTGGGCGGCATAAAGCCAGGCATGGCGACCTGGCTGTGCGTTGGCGCGGGGGCCCGGGCAGGAAATTCGGGAATCAGCCCGCGATTTTACCATCCGCGGGCGAAGTTACGAAGCGGTACGGCTTAGATGTGGGCGGATGCCGCCGCTTTCAACACCGGATAGCCCGACAGCGACAGCGAGAAACCATCCGCACGTGCGCGCAACTGCGCCTGCCCACCTACAGGCAGGGTCAGTTTCTGCGGGCAGTGGCCGAATGGCAGGCCGGTGAGCACCGGCACCGGCAGGCGTTCCTGCAGGTAGGCCACCACGGCTGGCAGGTCGTAGCCGTTGTCGTAGTCGGTCACGCGATAGTTGGAAAAGTCGCCCAGCAGGATGGCGCGCTGCGCGCCCAGGACGCCGGCCTGGTCCAGCTGCAGCAGCATGCGCTCCACCCGGTACGGTGGCTCGTTGACATCCTCGAGGAACAGGATGCCGCCTTCGATGGCCGGCATGAACGGCGTGCCCAGCAGGCTGCACAGCATCGCCATATTGCCACCCCACAGCGTGCCGGACACGCTGCCGCTGAACGGCTGGCCGCCGGCCTGCGGCGCCGCCACCTCGATGGCATAGGCCGGATCGCGCAGCACGCCGTTGAAGTGCTGCCACATGAAGGGTTCCACCACCTCCGCGCCGAAGTCGGCCAGCAGCATCGGGCCGGCAAAGGTCACGCCGCCGGTGGCCGCCAGGTAGGCCAGCTGGAAAGCCGTGAAATCGCTGTGGCCGACGATCGGGGTCTGGCTGGCCCGCGCCTGCTCGGCGATGCGGGCGAAGTCCACCCGTTCCAGCAGCCGCGCGATGCCGTAGCCGCCCCGCACCGCCAGCGTCAGCTCGTGCGCCGCGCCGGTGCCGATGGCGTGCAGGTCGGCCAGGCGCTCGGCATCGCTGCCGCCGAAGCGCAGGTAGCGGCGCGCCAGCACATCCGGATTGCCGACGTGGAAACCATGCCCCTTGAGCCAGGCGCAGCCACGCGCGGCGATGGCCACATCGTGCGGATAGCCCGAAGACGCGATCAGGCGGACTTCGGTGGGCGGCGTGTGCATCGTCGTGGGCTGGCTCATGCGTCGGGGCTTCGGCTTGGGTCGGAGTTGGTGGAATTTACAGCGGCGGCGGTGGCGGCCGGGCTGCAGTGGGCGCAGCCGGGCACGGCATCCTGCGTGTCGTTGCCGGCGACGGCGCCCGCGGCTTCCTGCGCCGCCTTCTGGGCGGCCTTCTGGGCACGGCGCCTGGCACCGAAGAAATCCTTCAGCATGCGCGAGCAGTCGTCGGCCAGCACGCCGCCGGTGATCGTGGTCTGGTGGTTGAGCTGGGCCTGCTCGAACAGGTTGAGCACGCTGCCGGCAGCGCCGGTCTTGGGGTCGGTGGCGCCAAACACCACATGCCGGATGCGCGCGTGCAGGATGGCGCCGCTGCACATCACGCACGGCTCCAGCGTCACATACAGCTCGCACTCCGGCATGCGGTAGTTGCCGATCACCAGCGCGGCGGCGCGCAGCGCCTGCATTTCGGCGTGGGCGGAGGGATCGACCGAGCGGATCGGCAGGTTATGCCCGCGTGCGATGATCTGGTCGTTCCACACCACCACCGCGCCCACCGGCACTTCGCCGGCTGCCTCGGCCTTGCGCGCTTCGTCCAGCGCAGCCTGCATATAGCGGCGGTCGCGCTGCAGGGCGGGATCGGGGCTGGCGTCGGCCGGTTGCGGCAGGATGGGTTCGCTCATCTCGGCTGGCATGCGCTCGGAGCCGCCTCAGTCCTGCGCGGGCAGGGTGAAGGCGGCGCTGACCTCGGCCCAGCAGTTCGGGGTCTCGAACAGCACCAGCCGCGTCAGCTGCAACTGGTGGCCGAAGCAATCCTTGAACACCGGGGCAAGCATGTCGAAGGCGATCTGCGCCAGGTTCTCGACGGTGGGAATGGCGTCCAGCACGACCGTCTTGTGCCCTTCCATGGTCTGCAGGAAATTCAGCAGCGCGGTATCGCCGCGATGGATCAGGAAGGCGTGGTCCCACTTGGAGACCAGGTGCTCGGTGGCGAGCGCCTTGATATCGCTGAAGTCCAGGATCATGCCTTCATCCGAGGCGCCTGCGCGATGCAGCACCTCGCCTGACAACGTCAGGTCCAGGCGATAGCGATGGCCATGGATATTGCGGCACTGGCCGCCATGGTTGGGGATACGGTGGCCGGAGTCGAACTCCAGCCGGCGGGTAATGGAAACTTGCTTGTTCATGGGTGCCGATGAGTGCCGGAGCGATTTACCGGATGCCTAGCATCTTGTGGGTTTGCAGCGAGAGGCGCCAGCGCGGGCGGCGCTGGCAGAACGCCACCGCCAGGGCGGTATTTTGCCGTGCCAGCGGGCCATCCATGGCCTGCACCAGGAAATGACGGAAATCAAGGCGCTCGTATGCGGCGAAATCCTGGCCATCCTGCGGGATCACCACCTTGAGCTCGTCGCCGTGCGTGACCACCAGTTCGGCGCCCATCTTGGGGCTCACGCAAACCCAGTCGATGCCCTCGGGCACCGGCAGCGTGCCGTTGGTCTCGATGGCGATCTCGAAGCCGCGCGCGTGCAGTGCCGCGATCAGCGGCGCGTCGAGCTGCAGCAGCGGCTCGCCGCCGGTACAGACCACCAGCGGCCGCCCCGCGCCGCTGCCCTCCACGTCTTGCGGCCACTGGGCCGCCACCATGTCGGCAAGGGCCTCGGCGGTGCGGTACTTGCCGCCCTCGGTGCCGTCGGTGCCGACAAAATCGGTGTCGCAGAACTGGCAGACCGCGCTGGCACGGTCTTCCTCCCGGCCGCTCCAGAGATTGCAACCGGAGAAGCGGCAGAACACTGCGGCACGGCCCGCGTTGGCGCCTTCGCCCTGCAGTGTGTAGAAGATTTCCTTGACGGCGTAAGTCATGCTGGCTGGTAAAGCGATAGGTGATGCTGTGGGTAATGCAGTAATAATACGGCCAGTCATCGTGCGAAGCGCGCCGGCATGACGCCCCGGCGGGGGTGGGTCCCGGCCGGCGCGCGGCGAATGCCGGATGGACAACTGGCGGCTGATGGCTAAAAACTGCGGCTAACCCGCTATTTTCGCACAGGAGCGCAATCGGCTCCAGACATCGGCCCGCCCCACCGCCTGGCCTGGTTCTCCGCCCACCCTGCCTGGCGCAGCCGCTCGCCCGCGAAATCCAGGAAACTGGCGATGCGGGCCGAAAGCTGGGTGTCAAGGTAATAGACCGCGTTGATCGACTGCCGTTCGTCGATGGTATCGCGCGCCAGCACCTGGACCAGGTCGCCGCGCCGCCGGTCCGCATCGGTCATGAAATCCGACAGGCAGACCAGCCCCTCCCCGGCCAGCGCCAGCTGGCGCAAGGTCTCGCCGCGGGAGGCCGACAGATGCGGCGTGATCCGCACCTCCTCTCCCATGACGCCGCGCAGGGGCCAGCGATTGAGCGAATCGGGCTGGTTGAAGCCGAGCAGGCTATGCCCGTCCAGGTCCCCCACGGTCCGCGGACGGCCCCGCGCCTTGAGATAAGCCGGGCTGGCCAGCGGCCGCGCATGGAGCGTCGAGTCGCGCAGCGCGCCGATGCGGATGGCCACGTCGGTGCGATGTTCCAGCAGGTCGATGATCTGGTCGTTGGTATTGAGCTCCAGCTCGATCTCGGGATAGTCACGGCGGAACGCCGCCACCAGCGGCATGATCGCATGGAGCATGAAAGGTGATGCCGCATTCACCCGCGACCGCCCGGCCGGCCGATGCCGGCCGGGCGGTTCCATCCTGTCGGACCAGCGGCCTTGTTTCACCGCCGCATCAGCACAGGGAATCCGGCGCCGGTCGCGCCGATTCCAGTGCCGGCACACCGCCCCTTCGCCTTGATCCCAGGTAGGGCAAAAGACTGAGCAGCCCAACCACCGCCAGGCCAACACCGACCCACAGCGGGGAGCGCAATCCGTAGCCGGCGCCGATACCGAGTCCGCCCATCCACGATCCCACCCCAAGGCCGATATTGATCACCGACGTATGCACGGTATTGACCAAGGGTCCGGGATGCGCGGTCCTGATCACGCGGGCGATCATGGCAGGATTCATCGGCACGCCGGCCAGGCCGATCAGGACAAACCCGGCGACGGCGACGATCTTGTTGTCCGCGAAGCCCGCGAACACCGCCAGCGTGGCAGCCAGGACGGTCAGCCCGCCAAGCAGGATCGGGATCGCATGCCTGTCGGCAAAGCGCCCGACCACGGCGTTGCCCACCACGTTGGCCGTGCCATAGACGGCCAGCAGGACCGGCACGGCGGCGGCGGAGAAGCCGGCAACCTGGGTCGCAATCGGCGCGAAGTAGCTGAAGGCCGCAAAGGTGGCGCCGATAATCAGCGCGCTGGTGGCGAAGGCCGCCCACAGGTGGCGGTTTCCAAAGGCCGAGAGTTCGGCGCCGAGGCTGACCGCTTCCGCCTTGCGCGACGCCGGCACCATGGCGGCAATGACGCCGCCGCACAGGACGGTCAGCGCCACCACCAGCCAGAAACTGGCACGCCAGCCGAAATGCGCGTCGACCACCGTGGCGATCGGCACGCCAAACACGGTGGACAGCATCAGGCCGCCGAGGACGATAGAGGCCGCCCGCCCTCCCGACGCCGGGCCGACGATGTCGGCGCAGATCGCCAGCGCCACGCCAAAGCAGGCCGAGCCGGCGACCCCGGTGACCACCCGCGCCGCCGCCAGGGTCCCGTAGCCGCTCGCCATGGCGGCAAGGGTCCCACCCACGGCATAGATCAACAGGAGCCAGAGCAGCGCACGTTTGTGCGGAATATTCATCCGCAACAGGCCGAAGGTCAGCAACGGCCCGCCGATCACCATCCCCGCCGCGTAGAGCGAGATGAGATAGCCGATTTCGGTCACGGTGACGTGGAACGCGGCGGTCAGGGACGGCATCATGCCGGCCACCATGAACTCCGAGGTGGTAAGCGCAAAGATCGTCGCGCCCAGGACGTAAATCACGATTGGCATCGGAACACTCCTTGAGGAAACCCGTGGAAGCAGCACGCCCGCCGAACCTCGGCCAGCCATTAAGGCAACGGCCCGGCTCGACATTATTTACTGATCAGTACAAAATAAAGCAAAGAAAAGCGGCCACATAGACCGCAGAGCGACAAAGACCTTCAACTTCCCATCAAGCCGGAAATCGCCGCCCCAACCACGTTCGGGCCGCGCCCGCCTACAGCCTGGCCAGGGTCCCCTCCAGCACGTCATGCAGCAGTTCGCCGTCCGCCATGGATTGCCCGAGCACGCGCAAGCCGTAATAGCTGCTCATGAAGGCCCGGGCCTGTTCCAGCGCCGGGCGCCCGGCGGAAAAATCGCCCGAACGCTGTCCCAGCGCGAAAACGTGACAGAGCATGCCCTCGAAGCGGGCGCCGTACTCGTGCGTGATCTCCCTCACGGCGGGATCCTTGCGGCCGCGCTCCATGGCGGCAAACAGCGCCATGCAGCTGCGCGGGTGGGGACCCGCAAGGTCTTCCCCGATCCCCCACTCCAGCAAGGCGCGCAGCCGCTCCCTGGGCGTGCCCGGTCCGTTCAGGATGCCGGACTGGATCTGGATGCCACGCTCGTGATAGAAGCGCAGCGCCTGCAGATAGAGCGCCTGCTTGTTGCCGAAGGCGTTATACAGGCTGCCGCGGCCCAGGCCGGTACGTTCGCACAGCGCCTGCGTGGAGCTGCCCTCATAGCCGTGCGACCAGAACACGTCCATGGCCGCCTCGATCACGTCCTCACCCTCGAACTCGCGGGGCCTGCCGCTCATGCCTTGCTTCTCCATGGTGGTTTGCGCGTGCCGCCGGAACGCCGGCGGGACACCTCGCGGGAGGCGGCTCAGGGCCGCCTTGCGGATGATATGCCAGTTTATTTGTACTGAACAGTAAAATATTCAGGCCGATGCACCGCCGCGCCGGCTCACGACAGGCCGAGATAATCGCGCTTGCCGATCGGCACGCCCTTGTGGCGCAGGATGTCGTAGGCCGTGGTCACGTGGAAATAGAAGTTTGGCAGCGCGAAACCCAGCAGATAGGATTTGCCGTCGAAGGTGACCGGATTGGGCCGCAGCTTGAGTTCGATGGTGCGGGTTTCGCTGCCGTCGAGCTGGGCGGGCTGGATGGTCTTCAGGAACGCGACCGTCCTGGCAATGCGCTCCTGCAACTCGGGGAAACTGGTCTCGGTATCGGCAAAGGACGGCATCTCGATGCCCGCCAGCCGCGCCGCGCAACCCTTTGCGCTGTCGCTGGCACGCTGTACCTGGGCCGGCAGCGGGTCCATGTCCGCCACCAGCCGGGTCTGGATCAGGTCCGCCGGATCCATGCCCTGTGCCTGCGCGAACGCGGCGCCCTTGTCCAGGATGGCCGACAGGTTGTCAAATGCCCGCAGAAAAGCCGGGATCGATACTTCATACATGGAGAGTGACATGGGGGTGTCCTTGTGTAGGCTGATGGCTGCCGGAATGGCCGGACGCGCATCCTGCCGCCGTTCGCGTTCCACGCTAGGACAGCGGATCCGGCAATCATCGATGCGCGACATGGGGAGGATAAACCGTTCCGTCAATCTTGCTCAAAATCCATCCATCACGATCGCAGTGAGCGCACTGCCGCCGAGATGTCGGCAGCGGTGTTGATCACGACCTGCTGATAGGCGGCTACAACGCCATCCACGCCGCCTGCGGCGGCCAGGTCCGCTCGTGTGTGGCCCACCGTCACCTTGCCGTCGGGCAATCGGCGTACGGTCCAGTTGACGATGGCGCTGACGCGTTCGTCGATCTCGGCATCGATCTGCACCACTTCGGCACTGACGCGATAAAGCGACGCCACCCCGGACCTGCCATGCTGGTAGGTATCGACGGCGCCCAGGCTCACTTGCAATCGCTGGGACAGCGCGTCGCGGAATTCATCCGGAAACGATACCGGCCAGCGATCTTGCTCCAATAGCCTGAGCCTGCCACTGCTGTTGCTCAGAACAAGATTGGCCCGGTTGATGCGTTCCGGCACGCGCACGGGTGCCACTTCGATCCATACAGGCTCCGGAGCCTGGCTGGGCACTGGCGTGGTCGCTGGACGAACCTCCGCCGCCGGTGACAACGTGTAGTAGCGCGCCTCGGGCGACGCGCAGCCGGCCAGCCCAGCGGCGGCGGACACGATCGCCAGAGCCGCAGCCGGCTGTAGCAGATTGAGGCGTCCGGTCATGGTTTCTCCTGATCCGTTTTTTTGCCGCGTACCACCGCTTCCGGATGCCCTTCCAGATAGTCGGTCAAGGTACGCAGCGAGATGGCGGTGCGCGTCAGCTCCTGCATCATGCGGCGCGCGTCTTGTTGCATCGGCGCGTTTGTGTCCAGCGCGCCGTTGGCCGCGTGCAGCGTCTTGCGTGCGTCCTGCAGCGCTACGGTGACTTGCGGGATCACATCGCCGTTGAGCTGGGCAGCCAACTTGTCGGCATTGCTCAACATCTTGTCCAGCGACGCCATCGTGGTCCGGACGTCCTGGCCGATCTGCTCGAATGGCACCTTGTCCAGCCTGGAGACGATGTTGCCCAACTTGGTCTGCAGCTCGTCGAACGTGCCGGGCATGGTGGGGAGCTCGGGCACGGGGTTGTCCAGGCTGAGCTTTGCCGGCGGCGCGTTGGCGAAGAAATCAAAGGCCACAAAGACCTGGCCGGTCAGCAGGTTGCCGGTGCGCAGCTGCGCCCGAAGGCCGCGCTTGTTCAGTGCATCCGCGATGCCCCTGGCGTAGTGCTTATCCGCGAGGTCGCGCGCGCTCAAGCCAATGCGGGAAGGATATAACTCCACTACGACGGGCATGCGGAAGGCCTTCTTGTCGCGCTGGTATTCGATGCCGATCGATCTTACCTGCCCCACCGCGATGCCGCGAAAATCCACCGGAGCGCCAGGAGACAAACCGCGCACGGACTGGTCGAAGTAGAGCACGGCCAGCGCCGGCGCAAGTTCGTCGGAAGCCTTGAAGGCGCTGGCCTGGTCGCTGGCGAGCATGAACTGGGTGTTGTCTCCCGCCACGGCAGTGGCCTTGGAATCGTCCGGTGCCTGGAAAGCAACGCCACCGAGCAACATGGTGGCAAGCGACTGCGTGTTGAGCTTGAACCCACCCGAGTCAAGCTTGATATCGACGCCGCTGGCGTGCCAGAAGCGCGCATCCGCGGTGACCATCTGGTCGTAGGGTTTGTTGATGAACACCCGAACCGACAGATCCCGGCCATCGGGATTGAGCTGATAGGCCACCACCTGTCCGACCTGCACGCGCCGGTAGTAGACCGGGGAGCCGATATCGAGGGAACCAAGGTCGGCGGCGCGCAGCACGAATTGCTTGCCGGAGGCATCGGTGGTGACGACAGGCGGCGCTTCCAGCCCGGTGAAAGCGCGTCTGCGCACCTCGGACCTGCCGGCGTCCACGCCGATATAGGAGCCGGACACCAGCGTCTCCAGGCCCGAGATGCCGGAGACGGCGATCCTCGGGCGCACAACCCAGAAGCGGGTGTCCCGGGTCGAGAAACGCTCGGCATCGCTAGTCAGCTCGACGGTGGCGACGACATGCGAACGGTCCGGCGCCAGGTGCAGTGACTTGACAAGGCCGATATCCACGGCCTTGTAGCGCACCGGGGTCTTGCCGGGAATGAGTCCTTCGGCGGAACGGAAGCTCACGGTGATCGTCGGGCCGCGCTCGACCAATGCGTGGATCAGCAATGACAGCGCGATCACGGCGGCGACAACGGGGATCAGCCAGACGATCGAGGGCAGCCAGCGCCCGCGCTGCCGGCGCTCCGGCCCGGGCATCGGCGGCAACGGCGGCACGGTGGAAAAAGACGGAAGGGGCACGGATGCCTCAGGGTCGGACATGTCTTGCATCCAGCGAATCCCACAGCAGGCGTGGGTCAAAACTCAGTGAAGCCATCATGGTGAGCACCACCACGGCGCCGAAAACCATCGCCCCGTCTCCGGGGACAATGGTCGCCAGCGTGCCGGCCTGTACCAGCGAGGCCAGTAACGCAACCACAAAGATGTCCAGCATCGACCAGCGGCCAATCAGTTCAACCAGGCCATAGAGGCGGGTCTGCTGGCGGATGCGCCAGCTTGAGCGGAATTGCACGGTGAGCAGCAACAGGGTAAGGATCGTCATCTTCAGGAGCGGCACAACGATGCTCGCAATCAGTACGATGATGGCGAGCAGATTGGCGCCTGACATCCACAGATAGATAACGCCGGAGAAGATGGTGTCGCGCTGCGTGCCGAGGATGGATTGCGTCACCATCACTGGCAGCAGGTTGGCAGGGATATAGAGCATGCAGGCCGCCAACAGAAAGGCCCATGTGCGGGTCAGGCTCCGCGGTTTGCGCTGATGCAGGGTGGCGCCGCAGCGGTGGCAGGGTTTGCCCTCCAGCTCGCGCCGGCTGAGCGCGGCGCAGGCGTGGCAGGAAAGAAGACCCAGTGAGGCAGCCGTGCGCGCCCTGGGCTGCGGCTTGCCCCCGTCACCGGCCACCTCTGCGGCGAGCCGGCGCGACCGTGCCAGGGAGGCGCCGGAATCATCGTCATCTGGCGCTGCGGCTGCTGTGGCGGCAGCGCTCCTCATCGCGGCGGCTCCTCTTCCAGGTACTGCCAGAGGTCGCGCGGGTCGAAGGAAAGCATCACGGCGAGCACGATCGTCAGGGCAGCGAACGACCACAGGGCGACGCCCGGCAGCACCCGGGCAATGGTCGAGAGCTTCACCAGCGTGACCAGCACGCCGATCATGAAGACCTCGAGCATGCCCCACGGCCTGGTCCGCTGGATGGCGCGGACCAGGCGGCCGAATCCCGGAGGCATGCGGCGCAGGGCCATCGGCACCAGCAGGTAGAGCATCATCAGCATTTCGGCAAGAGGAAACAGGATGGTGGTGGCGAACACGAGGATGGCCACCGGCATCATATGGCCAGCGCAGAGGGCCTGTAGCGCGCCCCACAGCGAGGTCTCGGTGCGCACGCCCTTGAGATCCATCTCGACGATGGGCCAGGCGCTTGAGAGAATGAACAGGATCAGCGCGGTCACCATTAGCGGCAACTGGCGCTGATAGGCGCGCTGACTCTCGCGATACAACAGGCCGCCGCAACGCAGGCACAGCGCTCGCTCGCCTTCGGCGAGATCAGCTTGCTGATGAACGGCGTCGCAATATGTGCAGGCGATCAGGTGCGGGAAGCTCATAGGGTGAGCCGAAGCGTCCCGCTTCACGAAGGGGGGCATTACGATACCTCACAGGCGCAAAGCAGGCTCGCGCGTCGCAAAGAGAAACAGGACGTGTTGTCCTCGGCTACGCTGATTACGGCATCGCAAGCCACTGCGCCATCTGGCCGGCTATCCAGCCGGAGCCAATGCAGAGCGCCACCCAGGCAGCGACAATCGCAGCACAGCTTCTGAGGTCCATGACTCAACTCCGACTGGATGCCGCTTGCTGCTCAACATAAGGGCAGCCAGCAAGCGGGATGCGCGGCAGCGACGTGGTCACCGGAGTTGTTCTAGGAGCGCGTCCGCACCTTTATCGATGCCAGTCTTGGACGCAGTCAATGCGCCGAAATTCGCGACCACGTTCATTGCATTGGGGTATTGCTTGGTGATGTATGCCTTGAGAAGCCGATTGCTCTGCGCATCGAATATCTCGACGGCGTAGATGACATAGCCCGTCATCGCGCCCTCTCGCCCCCGGATTGCCTGCACCCCGTTGTAAAGCCCGCCAGCAATATCGAAGCGCAACAATGGCCCGAGGACAGGTGTGGTGGTATTCGCACCGGTCAGTGTCAGCTTCAGGCGCAACGTATCCCGGGCCGGGCTGTTCACTACAGCAAAGCGGGTTTTAAGTCTTTCGGAGAATTGCGATTGCATGTAGCTCGCAAGCGCAGATTTGTCATCAGCGGACATATCTTCGAACTGATGGTCCCGGCCTTTGTAGATCTCGACCGGGTCAACGATGATAGCGGTGTATTTCCGCCAGTCCACCGTCGTCGCATAGCTATACGGCATACGCCCGGCTTCCTCTTTGGCGTTGGTTGTCAGCACGGCTGACGATGAGATTCCGGAATAGGCCACAGGCCTGGTGCTCGCGCAACCTGTCATGACAGCGGCAAGTAGTGCGATCACCAGAAATCGTTTCGCTTTATTGGAGGCGAGCATTTGAAATCCCTTCATTTTTTACCCGACGGACCACTTTCGCTATTGAGCGGTGGTCGGAGGCCATTTAATTGATGGATGAGCCATGCTTGCTGATCCAAGCAATGGTCGACTCTGGATCTATTCCTTGGACCGTGAAACAGCCCCTGCAAACGGGCGCACGAATCCACGGCGCCAAGAGGCACCAATGTTTCGCGTTATCCATGGAAGCGCAGGACTCTGACGTAACGAGCACTGCCTTGGGATGCGAGTATAGCGTCTCGCCTTCAATTTGCAAACCATATAGTTGGTTTGTTTTTAAGAAGACAAGTGACTGAAGGCAAACAATGGTTGGACGTTGGGGACGCGAGACGGGAGGGAGAGACGGGCAGACGGAGCCTGCGCGGTGCCACCCGAGCTTGCGTTATATCGGCAAGCCCCGGGGCTCCTGCTTCAGATCAGACGCATTGCGCGTCCGTCGGCGACAACCTGGCTGCCGCCCGGGCAGATATTGCCAACGCCTTGCCACGCACCGTCCGTACGCGGATTACTTTCTTTTCGTGGACTTCGGCTTCGGCTCGGGCTGCGTTGACCAGGCCTGGCTGTCGAGCAACCGGTCGAACAAGCGAGCGCGCTCCTCCGGCGCAAGCGGGCAGAGCCCCAGCATCGATGCGAGCATCATCCCCCGGGCGGCATGCCAGCGCAGCAGCGCCAGATCGGGATCCGCAGCCTCCTCCTTGATGCGTACCACCTTCTCGACCGTCTTCTCCCTCACCACCGACAGCAGTTCGGGGTTTTCCGCAATGGAGCCAAGGATGGCAACGACGAGCGAATGTGGATGGGAGATGGATTCACGAAACGCCAGGATCTGCTCGGACAACTGAGCCTCGGGATTCCCGGCGCCGGCAGCGGCAAGGTAATCCTTCTCGAACTTGTCGAAGTACTCGATCTGATGCTCCAGCAGGGCCTCCACCACGGCAGCTTTTGTACGGAACTGGTGCATCACCCGGCCCTTGCTGATCCCGCCCTCTTGCGCGATGGCATCGATCGTGAGCCGGCCGGGGCCCTCGCGCGCGATAATGGCGATTGCCGCGTCGAGGATAATCTGGCGGGATCGCTCCGAGCGTACCGCATTCTCCATAGTCCATCTCCTCTGCGGAGGGCTGCCCCCCCTATCGAACCCGCTAACATAACCGCAATCCCGCCCATAAACAATATTTTTATATTGTTTTTTGCGACTGCCGCCCCCTGCTGCACGCAGTTGCGCAAGCTGCGAACGCAGCGCGGCACATCACCAAGGACCGCCACCCGGCCACCTTCCAGGCTATCCGCTCGGTGCCAGCCACAAGATCAAGCAGAGTCTTTCCCTCACAAAGGGGGTATTTGCGCCCCACGCCTGCGCGCTAGGATGCCAGCGGGATAGCAGAGACCGGGAGGCCCCATATGAGACTGATTTCCTTTCTTGCACTGGTGCTGGTATCCGGCGCCGCCAATGCCCAGCTGTACGGATACAAGGCTGCCGGCAGCACGGGCTACGGCGGCTATGCCAGCAGCTCACAGCAGCGAAGCAGCACCGCGTACGGCTCGTCGGGGCAGAGCCAGGGAACCGCCTCGCTCTCCGGGGTGAACGGTGCCATCACGCAGCGCTATAGCAACGCAACCTCCGGGCATAAGTTGAGCGATATGTCTTCCGCGGAGGATGGAGACAGTGCGCGGCGTTACGGCGGTTACGGCAGCACCGCCCGTTCGGGCGCGTCGACCGGCGACGGAAGCGCCCAGTCGCACAGGTAATACGTAATACGGCTATCCCTCGCACCGCCATTGCAAGAATACCCCTCGCCTTTGGGGCAGATTGCAGCGCAGATGTATGCCACATTTCGTGCGGGCGGTTTAAGCGTCCGCCCGACGTCACTTCTCCCCGTGGGGGTCTCCCCTACGGGGCTTTTTCGTTTGCCGAAGGTGAGCGGCTGGCCTGGACGGGCCGCGCCGGATGTGAGGTCAAGCGCTAGCAGGGGGTCAATGCCGGCCGCAATAAAGCCGAGCCCCAAGCCTCTTGGCCTGCCCTTTCCACGCCGCAGGACAATAGCGTGAGCCATGACCGGCCTGATTCCCGAACTCGCCGAAGGAAGGGGGCAACGGGATCTTCGGTGGCGTCCTGACTTAAGATACCGGATACCTTCTCCGGCTGAGGTGCGCATCGCCTCGATGACGACATGAACGCCCCCTTTCCGATTCGCAAAGCCTGTCCGCCTGGCGCCTGCATATGCGGCCAGGACGCCCTGCTGAAAGACCAGCACGCCGACATGCGGATCTTGAGGCTAACCACGGAAGAAGAGAAAAAACTGATCGCCCGCCTCGAGAGCCTGTCCAGTCTCTCCGACCTGAAGCACATGGAACAGCGCATGTATGCACAGTTGGGCATCGTGCTGACGATCGCGCCCGGCATCCACGAAGTCCGCACGATGCGCGGCATCCGCATCCAGGTGGAAGAGCAGCCGGGCTTGTGCCGCAAGACCCGGCAGGCGATTCCCGCGGCCATACGCCGCTGCCTCGAGAAACACCCGGATATCGCCTACGCGATCCTGAACGAGCGCGACCTGCTGAGCGGCACCTGAGGCCTCAGCGGGCGCCCGGTGGTTCGCCTTCACCGTGGCAACCGGCGAGACGAGCGGCCTGCCCGAAGATTTTCCGGTCCGTGCCAGGTCCCGGAAATGAAGCAGCCCGCACATGACAGCCCTTTGACCGGTTTTCAGCGTTGGCTTACAACAACATGTGGATTAGGTATCCCCTATATCAGATATTAGTATGATTTAATTCTCGCCTCGCAGCGTCGCTGCACCAATTATGCGCACGCTGCGCGAAACCGGAATGGGCCCCCCGCGCATTTCCGGTTTTTTTTCACCTGTTCCGGCTGTTCCACCCGCGCAAGCCCGGCATGAAGAAATCGCCCGGAGGCGGTTGCTATGGCCGTGTGAGAAAAGCTGCCGGACTCACGATATCGACGCCATGGAAAGGATGCAGAACCAGCAAATCCGCATCCCCCGCTACGATGGCTTCGGCCTCGCCATTGAGCGCGACATGGAGAAATTTGTCATCCTTGGGATCGCGGCATGCCGTCACCCGATGGCTGATCGGGACAACCCGGGCAACCCCTCCCAGCAGCCGCAAGAAATGCTGGCGATCCGCGATGGAAACGTACCGGTCGAACTTGGGCCTGGCCAGCACCGCCGCCAACTCGCCTAGCGTTTCCTCGGACAACAACAGTACGCCGGACACCAGCGCATGGTCCACCGCCCTTGCCGCCACACCGGAGGGAACAAGCAATCGGCTGACCAGCGCGTTGGTATCCAGTACAAACCTGCGATCAGTCGTCACTGGCCAGTAGCTCCGCCAGCCTTCCCTCCGTCATGCCAGCCGCGGCTGCCGAGGCGCCGACGACATCGCAAAACCGCTGGAACTCGGCCACATTCAGTTGTGTCAGGCGCCGATATTCCTGCATGGACATGACCACGGCAACGTCGCGCTTCTGCCGCTGAATAACGACCGGCTCGCGGGCTGCTGCTTCGATCACACTAGCAAGGCCCTGCTTGGCCTCGCTGGCCGTTACGGTCCGCATGGGCACCTCCAATCTGTACGTTTTGTACAAATTGTACTTCAGACCACCACTAGCACCAAGCGCAATCATCCAAAGCATGGATTGCCGCCTCTGTGAGCGGTAGCGCACAGCCATGCCGGCAATCCGAAGCGCGGCTTCTTGTGTCTCTATCCGGCACACCGCCTGATCACAATCGGGCAGCAAGGCGAGCCTGCTCAAGGAACGATCCGATCAAGCTTGCGCGGGACGAGGTCCTGCGCCATAGCACGCCGAAGCGGCGTGGTTCCGGCTCCGACGGCAGCGAAAGCTTGGCAATGTGCAGCGCCGACGTCAGCGGAGACGCGATATCCGGAACCAGCGAGACCCCCAGGCCACGATCCACCATCATTGCGATCGCGAGCAGGGAGCTAAGCTCGAAGCGCTCCTGCGATGGGGAAATACCGGCCTTGCGCAGGTAGGCATCAGCCTGCTTTCCGCCACCGAGAGTCCGGTCATATCGGATCAGCGGCCTGGTTCGCAGAAGCTCGTGGGGATCGGCCTTCCTGTCGCGCTCGGCGGCGAGCACGACCAGCGGTTCCTGGCGAAGCAGTTCCCATGCGATCGCTTTCGGCATCGGAAAAGGCGGATGCAGGCAGACGGCGGCATCGAGCTCCGACCGTTTGACCGCGTCATACAACTCGCCCGACATCGCCGACTGTATGTAGACCGACACGCGCGGGTGTTCGGCCGTGAAGCGCGCAAGCGCATCCGGCAGCAGGCTGTGGAGCGCCGTATTGATGGTCCCGATGCGCAGCTCGCGAATCTCGTCGGCCTGATTTACCCACCCCCTCAGGCTGTCGACTTCCCTGAGCAGTGAAACGCAGCGCTCTGCGAGACGGCTCCCTGACTCGGTGGGCGCCACCGTCCTGCCGGCCCGCCCGAGCAGCTTGGACCCGAGTTCTCGTTCAAGCACCTGAATCTGCTGGGAGATCGCCGCCGGCGTGACGTCGAGCCGCCTCGCCGCCTCGGCCAGCGAGCCTGTCTCGACGACCAGGGCAAACGCCTTGAGGTAGGCGGTTTCCATAGATTCTCTATTGAGCGAAGGTAGAAAAGCATAGTTTATCTTTTCTATGGATTGCCCGACACTGCACCGCATCCCACCGACACAGAGCCAGGTACTGACCATGAGAAGCAAGCTGTTCGTCCCCGCTTCGCGCCCCGAGTTTTTCCCGAAAGCGCTGGCAAGCGACGCGGACGGGCTGTCCTTTGACCTGGAGGACGCCGTCGCCGAAGACAGGAAAGCCGAAGCCAGGTCCCTCCTGTCGCATCTCCTGCGATCCACCGAAGCACGGGCGGCGTCCAAGACGCTCATTGTTCGCGTCAATGGCATCGCCTCGGGGCATTTCGAAGCAGATCTCGCCGCCGTCGTGGTACCGGGCCTGCACCTGGTGAATGTGCCGAAACCGGAGACCGGCGACGACGTCCGGCGTGCGGCGGCGGCAATCGAGCAGGCGGAGCGGGCCAACGGCTTTAGGGAAGCCGACGCCAAAGTCCGCCTGCTGCTCAATATCGAATCGCCGGTGGCACTGCGCCGCGCCGCCGAACTGGCAGGCGCGCACCCGCGCGTCGCGGGTCTTCAGCTCGGGCTTGGGGACCTGTTCGAGCCGATCGGCATTCACCGGCGCAACCCGGCGGCCATCGCGGCGGCCATGTTCGCCGTGCGGATGGCCGCGGGCGAGGCCAACGTCTTTGCCTACGACACGGTGTTCGCCAACCTTCGGGATGCCGAAGGCTTCCGCGCCGAGGCAGAGATGTCCAGGCAGATGGGTTTTCTCGGCAAGAGCTGCATCCACCCGAGCCAGATCGCGCTGGCCAACGCGGTCTATCGGCCGTCCGACGAGGAGATCGCGCATTCGGTGCGCGTCGTGGAGGCCGCCGCCGAGGCACAGGCCAGGGGGATCGGGGCCTACGTCGTCGATGGGAAGATGATCGACCCGCCCTTCGTCCGGCGTGCGCAGGCCATTGTCGAGATCGGCAGGCGGCTGGGGCTGATCGCGGCCTGACGCGGCCCTGCACAGAATAATGACAGGAGACAGAGCATGAATAAGACCACCAATACCTTACCGTCACGTGGGGCCGCGGGATGCTTCGCGCTGATCGCCGCTGCCGGCGCGCTGGCCGTATCGCCTCATGCGGGCGCGGAGAACGCGTATCCGTCCAAGCCCATCACCCTCATCGTTCCCTATCCGCCCGGAGGCTCGAATGACATTTTCGCGCGGATCGTGGCGAAGGAAATCGGCGAGGACCTGAAACAGCCGGTGATCATCGACAACCGGCCAGGCGCGAGTGGCAACACGGGAACCGCCATCGTGGCCAAGGCTGCGCCGGACGGCTATACCCTGGTCGCGGTGTCCTCAAGCATGACGACCAACGCTGCGGTGCAGGGCAAGCTGCCCTATGACGCCATCAAGAGCTTCTCGCCGGTCGCGATGCTGGCCCAGGGGCCCTTCATCGTGGCGGTCAGCAATGACTTCCCTGCCAGGACGCCCCAGGACCTGATCAACGCGATCCGGGCCAATCCGGGCAAGTTCAACTATGCGTCTTCCGGGCCCGGCAGCGTCAATCAGTTCGGCACGGAGTTGCTCAAGGCCAAGGCCGGCAAGCTCGCCATCACGCACGTACCCTACCGTGGCATGGGCCCGGCCATCACCGACCTGATCGGCAACCAGACGCAGGTGCTGATCTCGAGCGGACCGTCGCTGCTGCCGATGGTCCGGGCCGGCAAGGTGCGGGCGGTGGGCATCACCAGCCTGAAGCCGAGCCCCATCGCGCCGGACCTGGTGCCGATGGCGAGCGCGGTCCCCGGTTACGAGTTCGAGCTCTGGTGGGGGTTTCTCGCGCCGGCGGGTACGCCGCCAGCGGTCATCACGAGACTCAATGCTGCGGTGAACCACGCGTTGGCGAAGCCATCCGTCAAGGAAGCGATCCTCAGGGAAGGCGCCGTGGCGAAGCCCGGCACCCCCCACCAGTTCGCCGAGACGATAGCTGCCGATGTGGCCAGGTGGAAGGCACTGGCCAGGCAGCAGAACATTGTCGCTGACTGATTTCCTAGCTGATTTCGGAGTCTGTATGCAAATCAACACCACTGCCGGGGACGGCGTATTCGGCGCAACCCGGACGGGACAGCCAGGACCACTGAGCGGTGTGCGCGTGCTGGACCTGAGCGCCTACATCGCGGGGCCGTACGGTTGCTCGCTGCTCGCCGACCAGGGTGCGGACGTCATCAAGGTCGAGCCGCCCGTGGGCGACAATCTGCGCAAGTATCCCTCGACGCTGGAGGCCGAAAGCCGGGCCTTCCTGGGTGTCAACCGAAGCAAGCTGGGCGTCGTGCTCGACCTGAAGCGTTCGGCCGACCTGGAGCGGCTGCTGGCGCTGGTGCGCAACGCGGATGTGCTGGTGCATAATTTCCGCCCCAGCGTGCCGGGCCGGCTCGGCATTGGCTACGAGCAGCTCAGCGCCGTCAATCCGCGCCTGATCTACTGCGCCGTGACCGGCTACGGCGAGACGGGCCCGCTGAAGGACAAGGCTGGCTACGACCAGGTGCTGCAGACCATGACCGGCATGTGCGCGCTGCAGGGCAAGCACAGCGGTCCGCCGGAGATCCTGTACGGCTCCGTGGTCGACTACTATGCCGCGGCGCTGGTCGCCGGAGCCGTTTCCTCGGCGCTCTACGAGCGCGAGAAGAGCGGCACGGGGCAATATGTGGGTGTGTCGCTACTGCGCGCGGCCCTGACCATGCAATCCGCCCGCATGGTATGGGCCGATTCGGAACCCCGGGATGTCGGACGCGACATGCGCTCCGGCGGGATCACAGGCATCCATCCTACCAGGGAAGGCTATCTCTACATCTCCGCCAACACCCCGCATTTCTGGCGAGCGCTGTGCGCGAAGACCGGCCTGGCCGATCTCCTGTCGACCGATCGCTACGACAGCGTGCGCAAGCGCGCCGAGCATCATGAGGAAATCGTACCCCGCCTGCACGCGGCATTGCAGCAGCGTTCGGCGCTGGACTGGGAAGCCGTGTTCGGCGAGGAAGTGCCGTGCGCGGCCGCCCGTTCGGTGGAGGACATGTTCGACTTTCCCCAGGTTGCCGCCGAAGGGATGGTGACAACGTTCGAGCACCCGGTCGTGGGCCGCTATCGAGGCTTCACGCGTGCGGTCAAGTTCGGCCGCACGCCCGGCCCGGAGCCGTTCGCCGCACCCGTGCTCGATCAACACGGGGACATGGTCCGGGATGCCGCGGACAGGCTGGGGCGGGATGCCTGATTTCACCCATGGCGGCGCGGCCACGCTGGTGACGAACAGCTCGGCTACCGCCGCGCCGCACAGCGCGGCAGTAGCGCACGCCTGCGACGCCCATCTGCATATCTACGACGCGCGCTTCGCGGCCATTGCACCGCTTGTGGCGGATGCGACCGTGGAAGACTACCGCGGCATACAGGCGCTGCTCGGCACGAGCCGCGCGGTCGTGGTACAGCCGCGATGCTATTGGACCGACCACAGCTGTACGCTCGATGCGATCCAGCGGCTGGGCCCCGCCAATACCCGCGGCATTGCAGTGGTACGCCCGGATGTGACGGACGAGGCGTTGCACGCCCTCCATGCGGGAGGTATCCGGGGCATACGCTTCTCCCTCTATACGGAGGCGCATGCCGTCGTCGGCTTCGAGATGGTGGAGCTGCTCGCCAACCGCGTGGCCGAACTCGGCTGGCACCTGCAGCTGCATTGGACCGCCGACCAGATCGCCGCGCATCGTGGCCTGCTGTCGCGGCTGGGCACGCCGCTGGTCTTCGATCACCTGGCCCGCATGCCGCTCCCCGGAGGAACGGCACACCCGGCGTTTGCGGTCGTGTCCGAGCTGCTGGATCGCGGCAAGGCCTGGCTGAAGCTGTCTGGCGCCTACCTCGACTCCCTGGCGGGCGCCGCCCGGCATTATGCCGACGTCGATCCGGTGGCGAAGGCATGGGTGCGGGCCGCCCCGGAACGGCTCGTCTGGGGCAGCGACTGGCCTCACCCCACCGAGACGCGGCACAAGCCCGACGACGCCCTGCTGTACGACTTGCTTGCCCATTGGGCAGGTACCCGGGAGGCCCGCCGCAGGATACTGGTGGACAACCCTGCCTTGCTGTATGGATTCGAGGCCGCGTAAGCCGGCCAGACCAAAAGGAGACAATATGAGAAAGACCTTGCTGGGCCTTTGCAAAGGCCTGACGATCATGGCTGCCCTGGTGCCGCTCGGCGCCATCGCCTTCCCGGACAAACCGATCCGCATGGTGGTGCCCTATTCGGCTGGCGGCGGCGCCGACAATACGGCGCGCATCGTGGCGCAGAAAATGGGGGAAATCCTTGGGCAGACCATCGTGATCGACAACAAGCCGGGCGCCGGCGGTGTCATCGGCGCCGACGCGGTGGCGAAGGCCGCCCCTGACGGCTACACCGTGCTCTACGACGCATCGGCATTCGCGGTAAACGGTGCATTGCGCAAGCTGCCATTCGATCCGCTCGGGGACTTCATTCCGGTCTCGCTGGTGGTGACAGCGCCGCAGATCCTCGTGGTAGCCGCCAATGCCCCCTACAAGACGGTCGCAGACTTCATCGCCTCGGCGAAGAAGACGCCCGGCAAGCTGACCTACGCATCCGCCGGCGCCGGGACAGGATCGCATCTTGCCGCGGAGATGTTCAACGAGCAGGCGAAGATCGAACTGCTCCACATCCCATACAAAGGTGGCGCGCCAGCGCTCACCGATGTGATGGGGGGACAGGTCGCGACTTATTTCGGCAACTCGGCATCCACGCTGCAATACGTTGCCGGCGGCAAGCTCAAGGCGCTCGCGGTGACCTCCAGGAAACGGATACCGGGCTTGCCCAATACGCCAACCCTTGCGGAAAGCGGCATGCCGGACTATGAAGTGCTCGAGTGGAACGGCGTGTTCGTCCCCAAGGGCACGGCGCAGGATCGCGTGCAGGCCATCGCGGCCGCCGTGCAGAAGGCGGTCGCCGATCCGGGCGTGCGCGCCAAGCTGCAGCACACCGGCGTGGACCCGGTCGGAAACGCTCCGGAAGCCTTCAAGCGCTTTGTGCAGGCCGAATCATTGCGCTGGCACGCACTTGTCAAGGCACGCGGGATCCGGGTCGAGTAGGACCGGCCCCGCCGGGCGGCATCGTGCCGGCTGGCGGGGACTCATCGCCGCCCTGCCGCGCACGTTCGCTGGCCCCCTGCTGCAACGATAACTGCAGCGCCGGAATGGCAGTCAGGCGCCGCCAAACAGGGCCTTGGCCACCATGCCGAAGGACACCAGTCCGGCAACGACGGCGAAACCTTGCTGCAGCCGGGGCCCGCTGACGCGGCTGGAAAAAACGCGGCCGAGCAGCATGCCGCCGAGGGCGCCAAAGGCGAACGGCAAGCCGACATGCCAGTTCATGCGCCCAGCCAGGGCGGTGGAAATGACGCCGGAGGCGGACACCAGGGTGATCACCGCGAGCGACGTTGCCACGATCGCGTGCATCGGTGCATTGGTTGCGCGCTTCAACGCCGGTACGATGACAAAGCCGCCACCGACGCCCAGCAAGCCGGACAGGAAGCCCGCGCCGATGCCGGAGGCCGCCAGTGCCCGCGTGCAGGCCGCGGTCCAGATGAAGCGGCCGCTCCCGCTGTCGAGCTGGCAGGGCTGCGGCGGCCCGGACGGCGCGGCGGCCTGGAGGGCTGGCGCGCTGGCTTGCCTGAGCATCCGCAGGGATACGAAGGCAAGCACGCCGGCAAAGAGCAGCGTCAGCGGCCGGTTCGGCAATCTATGCGCCAGCCACAGGCCCAGCGGCGAACAGATGGTGCCCGCCACCGCCATCAACGCGGCGGCGCGGTAGCGCACAATGCCCGCCCGCAAGCCGATCACGGCGCCCAGGGCTGCCGACACGCCGACCGCGAGCAACGCGATCGGACCCGCCTCGGCCATGCCGAGATGCAGCACGAACAGCAGCAGCGGAACGGCAAGAATGGCCCCGCCCGCGCCGGTCAGCGCCAGGATCAGCCCGACGACGCCACCCAGCACGGCACTTGTTGCAACGACACTCTCCATTCCTCCATCCTTCCAATATGGCCCCTGGCCTGAATCTGTAAGGGCGCTCCCGCGCATCACGCGATAAGCCCAACCGGTGTAGAAAACAAGGATGGGCATGAAGATCGGCGTTGCCCGGAAATCCAAAGCCAGAGCGCCGCCAGCACAGCTCCTTCACTGCAATGACCGGCAGCAGTATGGCGCGGGAGCCGACGATCATCCGGGTTCAGGGCCATGAACCTATCAAGAACCGTGCCAGAGATCGCATCCGAAAAAAAGCACATCGAATCAGCGACTTGGCCTGCCCCCCTTGCCGCGCGGCAGGGCGCCGCCTGGCAGTGACTGGCAGCGCCTGGCAGTTTGGCAGACGCACTGGCAGGGCGCGGACCGCCTGGCCGGCGCGCTCAGGCCAGTCCGAGCGATTTCAGGCGGCGGTACAGCGTGCGTTCGCTCAGGCCGAGCGCCGCGGCGAGTTCCCGCCGCGTTCCCCTGAAGGCGGCGGCCTGCTGGCGCAACCCGGCTTCCGTGAGCACGGCGGCGGCGGCCGGCAGAAGCGGCGCCGGCGCCAGGGTCTGCCCTAGCCCGGGCGGCAACGCATCGGTGCGGATGACATCGCCCTCGGCAAACAGGCGGGCGCGCTCGAGGACGTTGCGCAGTTCGCGGATATTGCCGGGCCAGCGGTGGGCCTGCAGGCGGGCCATGGCCTGGGGATCGACGCTCAGCCGGTTCCTGGAGGCAACGCCGCGCTGGAGGATGGATTCCACCAGCATGGGGATATCGCCCAGGCGGTCGCGCAGCGGCGGCAGGTGCACGGGGAACGCGCTGATGCGGTAATACAGGTCCTGGCGGAACTGCCCTTCCTCCACCATCCGTTCCAGCGGCTTGTGCGTGGCCGCGACCAGCCGGAAATCGGCCCGCTGGGTATCCACGCTGCCAACGCGGCGGAACGTGCCGGACTCGATCAGCCGGAGCAATTTGACCTGCATGGACAGCGGCACGTCGCCGATCTCGTCGAGAAACAGCGTGCCGCCCTGCGCGGTCTCGACCAGGCCCTTCTTGCGCGCCATGGCCCCGGTAAAGGCGCCCTTCTCGTAGCCAAACAACTCGCTTTCGAACAGGGTCTCGGTCAGGCCGGAACAATCCACCACCACGAAGGGCCCGCTGGCGCGCTCGCTGGCTTCATGCACGGCGCGGGCAAACAGTTCCTTGCCGGTGCCGGACTCGCCAAGCAGCAGCACAGGCAGCATGGACGGGGCGACGCGCTGCACATCGGCCAGCGCGGCATTGAACACCGGCGAGCGCCCCACCAGGCCGTCCGCGCTCGGTTGCGCCGAAGCATTGCGCACGGTGCTGAGCCGCTCCACATAGGCCACCACCTCCCCTGCGCCGTTCAGGATGGGACGCAGTTCCACATCGACATGCGCGGGACCGCGCGGCGTGTGGTGGATGTGCAGCACGCGGTTCGGCCCTTTGGTCTCATGCGCCCGGCGCATGGGGCAGTGCTCGCCGGCCAGATCGCACGGCATGTCGTACTGGTGCGAGACGCGATAGCACTTGTGGCCGATATAGGGCCGGTCGACCGTAGCGAACTGGCGCTGGTAGGCCGTATTCGCCGCCAGGATGTTGTAGTCCGGATCGAGCACGATCATCGGCTGGGCGTCGTGCTCCAGGAAGGAAATCAGCGCCTGCACCTGGGCAGAGGAACGCAAGTCGCCGACATCGGAGATCGAAGCGGCTGCGTTTTGAGGGCGGGGGTTCTCTGGCATGCGAGGCGGATTCCGGGGGGGCGTATCGCGCGAATGGTATCAGGCACTGCCAACGCTGCCAATTTGGCAGTACCTGCTGCCGCCACCGCCTGCCACCTGGTGGCACGCCTGGCGGCGGGCCGCTGGAAATACCACATCGCCAGTAAAAAGACCTTTCGATTCATGGGCTTGCGGGAAACCAACGGGATTCCCACAGGGTGGCACGATTCTTGTTCCGTTATGTCCGCAAGCGTCGCGACAGCCACCTGACAGCGGTCCCGGCGCCACCCCATTTGCCCCGATCCCCGCCGCCCTGGAGACATCCGTGCCGCCACGACCCCGAATGCACATCGAAGGCTTCTTCGACCCTCACACCAACACGATCAGCTATCTCGTGCTTGACCCGTCCACCGGACAATGCGCGCTGATCGACAGCGTGCTGGACTACGACGCCAAGTCCGGCCGCACCACCACCACCAGCGCCGACCGGCTCGTCGCGCGGGTACGGGAACTGGGCGCGTCGGTGCAGTGGATCCTGGAAACCCACGTGCATGCCGACCACCTCTCGGCCGCGCCGTACCTGAAGCAGCAGCTTGGCGGCCAGACCGCGATCGGCGCCAACATCCGGATCGTGCAGGATGTCTTCGGCAGCCTCTTCAATGCCGGCACCGAATTCCGCCACGACGGCAGCCAGTTCGACCAGCTCTTCGACGACGGCGCTGGTTTCGGCATCGGCACGCTGCAGGCCACCGCCATGCACACGCCTGGCCATACGCCGGCTTGCATGACCTTCGTGGTCAGCGACGGCGCCGGGACCGCGGCCTTTGTCGGCGACACCCTGTTCATGCCCGATTACGGCACGGCACGCTGCGATTTCCCCGGCGGCGATGCCCGTACGCTGTTCCGCTCGATCAACAAGGTGCTGAGCCTGCCGGCCGCGACGCAGCTCTATATGTGCCACGACTACCCGCCCGGCGGCCGCGAGGTGCAATTCGTCGCCACTGTGGCCCAACAGCGCGAGCAGAACATCCACGTGAAAAACGGCATCAGCGAAGACGAGTTCGTCGCGATGCGGCAGGCCCGCGACGCGACGCTGAGCATGCCGGCGCTCATCCTGCCGTCGGTCCAGATCAATATGCGGGCGGGACAGATGCCACCGCCCGAAGCCAACGGCACCCGGTATATCAAGATCCCTCTCAACGCCCTCTGACCACGCCAGCCACTGATTTCTGATCAAGCTCCCGCCAGTCCCGGCCCCACAAACTGACAGACGCCGCTGGACAGGCCGCCCCCAATGGAGAGTATTCATGGAAATCCGTTTCCTCACCGGCGAGTTATCCGTCTCGCCACAGATCGCCAGCACGGATATCGAAGCCATCGCCGCCCAGGGTTTCAGGGCCCTGATCTGCAACCGCCCGGACGGCGAAGGACCGGACCAGCCCGGATTCCAGGAGATCGAGCAGGCGGCACGGGCTGCCGGACTGGCGGCCAGCTACCTGCCCGTCGAGTCCGGCAAGGTGACCGACGCGCAAGGGGAAGCATTCGGCGCCTTGATGGCCGGGTTGCCCAAGCCCGTGCTCGCGTATTGCCGCACGGGCATGCGCTCCACCACCATGTGGGCCTTGTCGCAAGCGCGGCACATGCCGCTGCCAGAGATCGTCGGGCATGCGGCCGCAGCCGGCTTCGACCTGAAAGGGGTGGTGCGCCGCCTCGTCAACGGCGGCAAGACACCCGTCGAAGTCGCCGATGCCAGCCATGAAATCGTCATTATCGGCGGCGGCGCCGCCGGCACCGCGGTGGCCTCCAGCCTGCTCGCGCGCCAGCCCGGCCTGGATATCGCCATCATCGATCCAGCGGACATCCACTACTACCAGCCCGGCTGGACGCTGGTGGGCGGCGGCGTGTTCGATCCCCGCATTACCGCGCGCACCATGGCCTCGGTACTGCCCCATGGCGTGCAATGGATCCGTGCGGCGGTAGCCGCCTTCGAACCGGAACACAATGCCGTGATACTGGATGGCTGCCGCGTCATCAAGTACCGGCAACTGGTGGTATGCCCGGGGCTGAAGCTTGACTGGGGCGCGATCGAAGGCCTGGCCGACACGCTGGGGCGCAACGGGGTGACCTCCAACTACCGCTATGACCTGGCGCCTTACACCTGGCGCATGGTGCAGCAACTGTCGCGGCAGGGACAGGGCCGCGCGGTGTTCACCCAGCCGCCGATGCCCATCAAGTGCGCCGGTGCCCCGCAGAAAGCCATGTATCTCTCCGCCGACCAATGGCTGCGCGAGCGCATGCTCGACAAGGTCGACATCCAGTTCTGCAACGCCGGCGCGGTATTGTTCGGCGTGCCCGACTATGTCCCGGCGCTGATGCACTATGTGGAGCGCTACGGCATCCACCTGAATTTCGGCGAGACCCTGGCCAGTGTCGACGGGCCGGCAGGTACGGCCGTATTCCGGCGAGCCCTGCCTGACGGCGGCATGGCGCAAGTCACGCGCGAGTTCGACATGCTGCACGTGGTGCCGCCGCAGAAGGCGCCGGACTTCATCCGCGTGAGCCCGCTGGCCGATGCGGCGGGCTGGGCCGACGTGGACCCGGCCACCCTGCGGCACAAGCGCTACGAAAACGTGTTCGCGCTGGGCGACGCGGCCAACACCAGCAACGCCAAGACCGCGGCCGCCGCGCGCAAGCAGGCGCCCGTGGTGGCCCACAACGTGCTCGCCCTGCGCGGCATGGCGCATGGCGAGGCGCACTACGACGGCTATGGCTCCTGCCCGCTGACGGTTGCGCGCGGCAAGGTGGTGCTGGCGGAGTTTCTCTACGGCGGCAAGGTCGCGCCCAGCTTCCCGAACTGGTTCATCGACGGCACGAAGCCATCCCGGGCAGCGTGGCTGTTGAAGGAACGGATACTTCCGTCCCTGTACTGGGAAGGCATGCTCAAGGGGCGCGAGTGGATGGCCCGCCCCGCCGTCGCGCGCTGACAGCAAGCCGAGGGGGCTGAGCGGTCAGCCGGGTAGCGGCGCCGGGCTTGCCCGTGCAGGCGCCCCATGAGCGACGCGGCGTGGCATCGGTTGCAAAACCACACAGCACGTGTGCCACGATATCCATGTCATCATGTGGCCTGATGACATCAGGAGTGCTTTAACCATGGCAAGCCCCGAGCCTATTCAGAGGCGGCGCCTTTACGAGGACGTGCTGGATCGCCTCACCGAACGGATCCGCAACGGCGAGATCGCGCCAGGCCAGCAACTACCCGCCGAGCGCGAGCTGATGGAGCATTACGGCGTGGGCCGCCCGGCCATCCGCGAGGCCCTGCAAGCGCTGGAGCGCGCCGGGATTATCGAGATCATGCATGGCGAGCGGGCCCGCGTAGTGATACCGACGCCAGAGCGGCTCATCCAGCAGATCGGGGCGGGCGCACAGCATCTGCTGCGCTCCGACCCGGACTCACTGGAGCACCTCAAGGGCGCGCGCGTCTTCCTGGAGTGCGGCATGGCCCAGCTCGCGGCTACTGCCGCGACCGAGGACGACATCCGCCGTCTTGCCGCGCGCCTGGAGGAACAGCGTGCCGCCCGGAATGACCCCTCGCTCTTCCTGACCCGCGACATGGCGTTTCATTGCGAGCTGGCGCGCATCAGCGGCAATCCGATCTTCCCCGCCATCGTGCAAGCCCTGTTCGAGTGGGCGCGCGAGTATTACCGCGGCATCGTGCGCGCGCCCGGTGCGGAGGAACTCACCCTGGCGGAGCATCAGCGAATCGTCGACGCCGTGGCCGCCCACGACGGCGAAGCTGCCGCGCAAGCGATGCGCGAGCATCTCACACGGGCAAACGCGCTCTACCGGACCCTGCAGGGTGCCACCGCGGATATCTCTTAGTTCTCCGCTCCCGACTCCCTGGTAACTCCCTGCGCCCACCTCCCCTCCGGCTTGCCGATCCCCGTATTGCCGCCCCGCGGGTGATGGCAGGCCGCTGAAACTCGCGGTTGGTCCAGCTCGCGCCTGCTGCCCTGGAGGCCGCCTCCTCACGCCTGACACATTCAGGTCTCCTTGCCGCGCGCCGCCGGGCCGCTCGCGCTCGCCCCTCCGCGAGCATCGATACCGCTTGCTCCACTTTTCCTTTCTCCGCACAAACCCTGAGCAAATCCTTCTTGGCATGATGATGTACTCATCATACCATTAGGCCAGACGAGCGACACCAGTCGCGTCCGACAGCGCCGGCAACCGATGACCAGGCGCGCGCCAAAGGAGACAACGTGGAAACCACCATTGCAACCGCCGCCGTGGAGCGGTCAGCCATCCGCAAGGTATCGCTCAGGCTGGTGCCGTTCATTGCGCTGATGTTCTTCATCAACTTTCTGGACCGGACCGCCATTTCGTTTGCCGGCCCCAACGGACTCACCAAGGACCTCGGCCTGACGGCCGCGCAGTTCGGCTTTGCCGCCGGCGTCTTTTTCGTCGGCTATATCCTGCTCGAGATCCCGAGCAACCTCGCGCTTCACAAGTACGGCGCACGCCGCTGGCTGGCCCGCATCATGGTGAGCTGGGGCGTGGTCGCCATCCTGTTCACCTGGGTCAGCAGCGTCGAAGGCTTGTACCTGCTGCGCTTCTTGCTGGGCGTGGCCGAAGCCGGTTTCTTCCCCGGCGCCATCCTGTTCCTGAGCATGTGGGTGCCGGCCCGGCACCGCAGCCACGTCCTGTCGTTGTTCTACCTGGCGCAGCCCCTGACCATCGTGATCGGCGCGCCGGTCGCGGCGTTGCTGATCGAGGCCCATGGACTCTTTGGCCTGGCCGGCTGGCGCGTCATGTTCTTCGGCGTGGCGGCTCCCGCCATCGCGGTCGGCGTGGTGGCCTGGTTCTACCTGGCCGACAAGCCTGCGCAGGCAAAGTGGTTGAGCCAGGCGGAGCGCGACTGGCTCACGGAGGCACTCGACAAGGAAGAAAAGGTAAAGGCCCATTCCCACGGCGTGCTCGCCGGCAAGGCCTTGCTCAACGGTCGGGTCTGGGTGCTGGCGCTGACCTATTTCGGCCTGATCTACGGTCTCTATGCGCTGGCCTTCTTCCTGCCGACCATCATCGGCGGATTCGAGGCGCAGTACGGCAGCAAGTTCAACGTGTTCCAGAAGGGCTGGATCACCGCCATCCCGTACT
Source organism: Cupriavidus sp. 96C5-1 (assembly GCF_057798855.1). Taxonomy (NCBI): domain Bacteria; kingdom Pseudomonadati; phylum Pseudomonadota; class Betaproteobacteria; order Burkholderiales; family Burkholderiaceae; genus Cupriavidus; species Cupriavidus sp. 96C5-1. The sequence goes on from NZ_JBYOJU010000004.1 coordinate 53,697, forward strand.
TCCCCGCCGCGATCGCACTGTTCCTGTGGAGCCGCGATGCGACGCGGCGCGGGGTGCGGCCTTGGCACGTGGGCCTGCCCGCGCTCGTCGGCGCGGTCAGCATTCCGCTGGCGCTCTATATGAATTCGCCCGCGGCGACAGTCGCGGTCATCACCGTGACCGCCTGCGCCATCTTCTCCGCGCTGCCGACGTTCTGGTCGATCCCGGCTCGCTTTCTCTCTGGCGCCGGGGCCGCCGCGGGCATCGCGCTGATCAATACCATCGGCAACTTTGCCGGCTTTGCCGCCCCCTATGTGACGGGGACGATCAAGGATGCCACCGGCTCCTACCAGGTGCCGATGTTCATCGTCGGCGGTTTCATGCTGCTTTCCGCGTTGCTGGTCTTCGCCATCTCGACGACGGAAAAGCGCAGCGGGAGCGAACCGGGCGGCGTGCTTGAGCCGAAGGCGAATCTGAAGTGATGTCGCGTTGCACCGGCTTCGCGATGTGTTCTCAACTGGGGAATTAGCATGAAAGAGAAAATTGCACTGTTTGGCGCTGGCGGAAAGATGGGGGTACGCCTCGCCAGGAATCTGCTCAAGTCCGACTACCGCGTCAGCCATGTCGAGGTGAGCCCGGTTGGCCAGAAGCGCCTCAAGGACGAGCTTGGCGTCGAATGTGTGGGCACCGATGAAGCACTGGATGGCGTTGACGTGGTGATCCTCGCCGTTCCGGATACCATCATCGGCAAGATTGCCGCCCAGATCGCTCCCCAGCTCAAGGCCGGCACCATGGTCATGACGCTTGACGCCGCGGCACCGTTCGCCGGCCATCTGCCCGACCGGCCTGACCTGACCTATTTCGTCGCCCATCCCTGCCATCCGCTGATCTTCAACGACGAGACGGATCCCGAAGCGCGCCGCGACTACTTCGGCGGCGGCGCCGCCAAACAGTCGATCACCAGCGCACTGATGCAAGGCCCGGATGAGGCATTCGACCTGGGCGAGGCGGTGGCCAAGGTGATCTACGCCCCGATTCTTCGCTCCTACCGCCTCACCGTCGACCAGATGGCCATCCTGGAACCGGGGCTCTCGGAGACCATCTGCGCCACCCTGCTCTACGTCATGCGCGAAGCGATGGACGAGACTGTTCGCCGCGGCGTGCCCAAGGAAGCGGCGCGTGACTTCCTGCTCGGCCATATGAACATCCTTGGCGCCGTCATCTTCAACGAGATCCCCGGCGCGTTCTCGGACGCGTGCAACAAGGCAATCGAATTCGGCAAGCCGCGCCTGATGCGAGACGACTGGATCAAGGTGTTCGACCGGGAAGAGATCGCCGAGAGCATTCGTCGCATTACCTGAGCCAGAGCGCACAAGGCCAACCATGCTGCCGGCGGGCCGGCAGCCCGCGTTTCAAACAGGAGTGAGCAGTGGGCGAACGTATCTTTGCCAGCTATTGGCTGGAAACCGGGGACGACCCCCAACGTGCCGCGGAGGTGATCGCCGGCGAACAGTCCAGCGGAACCTTTGTCGCCTTGCCGACCGAAACCCCGGAACTGAAGCAACACTCGGGTGCGCGCGTGGAGCGGCTCGAGGTGATCGAGCGGGTCAACACGCCTAGCTTGCCGGGCGGGATGCAATCGGATGTCTATACCCGCTGCGCGCTGCAGATTTCGTGGCCGGTAGAGAACCTGGGGCCATCCCTGCCCAACCTGATGTCCACCATCGCGGGCAATCTGTTCGAGTTGCGGCAGGTCAGCGGCCTGCGCATCACCGACGTGCAGTTGCCACCGTCGTTCGCCGAGGCGTATCCGGGGCCCGCATTCGGCATACAGGGAACGCGCGAGCTTGCAGGGGTAAGCTGTGGCCCGCTGATCGGCACCATCATCAAGCCGAGCGTGGGCCTTTCCGTCGAAGCGACGGCGCAACAGGTCAGGGAACTGGTTGCCGGCGGCATCGATTTCATCAAGGACGACGAACTGCAGGCTGACGGCGGCTATTGTCCGTTCGACGAGCGCGTCTCCGCGGTCATGCGCGTCGTCAATGAAGAAGCCGGGCGCAGCGGCCGCAAGGCGATGGTGGCTTTCAACCTGACCGGCGACCTGGACCAGATGAAGCGCCGACACGACCATGTGCTGGCGCAGGGCGGGACCTGTGTCATGGTTTGCCTGAATTCGGTCGGCATCGTCGGGCTGCAGGCGTTTCGCCAGCACTCCCAGCTCCCCATCCACGCCCACCGTGCCGGTTGGGGGTATCTCTCGCGCAGCCCCCACCTGGGCTGGGACTATGCGCCCTGGCAAAAAATCTGGCGGCTCGCCGGTGCCGACCACCTTCACGTCAATGGCCTGCGCAACAAGTTCAGCGAATCCGATGAGAGCGTGATCGCCGCGGCGAAGGCGGTTCTCGCCCCCGCGATGGCGCACAAGCCCATGCCCGCCATGCCGGTATTCAGCTCCGGGCAGACGGGCCTGCAGGCGGAGGACACCTATCGGGCGCTCGGTACGGCAGACCTCATCCATACCGCCGGAGGCGGCATATTCGGACATCCGGCTGGGGTGTCGGCCGGGGTCGAGGCCTTGCGCGAAGCCTGGATCGCGGCGATGAAGCACATCCCGCTGACGCAGCACGCCGTCACAAGCCGGCCGCTGAGCCAGGCGCTGGAGTTCTGGCGATGAACGCGCCGGCCCCTGCCGCCCTTCCCGCCGGCCTGCTGCTCGCCTACTACGGTGACGATTTCACCGGCTCGACCGACGCCATGGAAGCCATGGCCTCGGCCGGCATTCCCACGGTGCTGTTCCTGGAGCCGCCCACCCCCGACCTGCTGCAACGCTTTCCCGGGGTACGCTGCGTCGGGCTCGCCGGCTCCTCGCGCGGCCGCGATACCGCCTGGATGGAAGCCGAACTGCCCGCGGCCTTCGCCAGCCTGGCAAGGCTGGGCGCGCCGGTACTGCAATACAAGATTTGCTCGACTTTCGATTCGTCGCCGACCATCGGGTCCATTGGGAAGGCCATCGACCTGGGCACGCGCGCGTTGGGAGGACGGTGGACGCCCATGGTGGTCGGCGCGCCCCGGCTAAAGCGCTACCAGCTGTTTGGCAACCTGTTTGCCGCCGTTGACGGGGAAGGCTACCGGCTGGACCGTCATCCGACCATGGCGCGCCATCCCGTGACCCCGATGGCGGAAGCCGACCTGCGCGTTCATCTGCGCCAGCAGACGGCGAGGCGAATTGCGCTGGTCGATATGGTGCAACTGCAGAGCGGCCACGGGGGGGAGCGTGTAGCGGCCATCGCCGGGGACGATACGCCGGTCGTACTGATCGACGTACTCGACGAGGCCACCTTGCTGGCAGCCGGGCAACTGATATGGGAGGGCCGTGGCGACGGCGTGTTTACCGCTTCCTCGTCGGGACTGCAATATGCGCTGACAGCCTATTGGCGCAAGCTTGGCCTGATCCCGCCCCTGCCGGGCCTGCCCGCCGCACAGCCCGCGCCCGTGATAGCCGCGGTCAGTGGCAGTTGTTCGCCGGTAACGGGGGCGCAGATAGGCTGGGCCGCGCGGCATGGCTTCGCGACCGAGCGCCTCGATGTCGGGCGGATCCTGCGTGATGAAACCAGCGCAGCGGAAATCGAGCGCGTGGTGGCGCTGGCTTGCGCCGCGGCCCGTGGCGGCACCAGTGTCGTGGTCTATAGCGCCAGCGGACCGGAAGACCCCGCCGTTGCAGGCTTCGAGACCATGGCGCGCGATGCCGGCCTGTCCCGTCCGGTGGCCGCGCGTCGCGTGGGAGCGGCGCTTGCGCAGGTCATGCGACTTATGCTCGATCGCACCCGCCTGACCCGCGTCGTCGTGGCCGGCGGCGACAGCTCCGGCGAAGTGGCCAGCGCACTGGGGATATCGGCCTTGTCGGTGATCGCCGGCATGGCGCCCGGGGCGCCCTTGTGCCGGGTATGGTCCCGCTTCGCGCAGCGCGATGGCCTGGAGATTGTCCTCAAGGGCGGACAGATCGGAGACGAGTCGTTCCTTGGCTCGGTCCTGGCAGGCAACGCTGGCTAGCGCGTCCATAGGTTGCGCCCAGCTTCCCGAACGGGCTCATCGACGGCACGAGCCGCCCCGGGCAGCGTGACATTGAAGGAACGCCAACTTCAGCTGCCCGTGGCGCTTCAGAGGGCCTCACCTGGCCGTCGGCATCGCAAAATCCGCTCCCTTCGGCGTGCTATCCGACCAGCGCTGCATGACAGACTTCTGCCGGGTGTAAACGCGCACGCCTTCCTCGCCATAGGCCTGCATGTCGCCGAACAGGGAGCGCTTCCCGCTTCGTGGCCGGGTACCTTCAGGCCACGGCCGTCCATCACGAGGCTGGCGCCCTCCTCCACACCCAGCGCAACATAGCCCTCAACACGCTCCAGCGCCTGGCGCCTGGCGCGTGACGATGTGGCCCATCTCGGCGTCGGCTTCCATGCCGTTCTTCACCACGCTTGCTTCGGTTGCTCGCTCGCAACCCGCAAACACTCGAAACGGGATCTGCGTACGGTAGCGCGAAAGCGCGGCTTACGCTTGCAGTACTCCTGCTGATTCTGACGATCGTGGGAATCACCTGGTATGCGTTTTCGGAAGGCCGATATGTGACCTATCAGTTGAATACCCAGGAATCCGTCTCCGGTCTGATCGCCGATGCTCCGGTTGAATTCCACGGCGTCGAAGTCGGAAAGGTGAAGCGTGTCGGACTGGTCAATCCGCGAACGGTAAGTGTCGTATTAAGCATCGACAAAAACTGCGCCGGTGACTGCGGCGAGCGTGGCAACAATCACGTCCCGAGGTCTCGCGACACGCGGTTTGACTGGATACGTCTACATCTGCGTCGAGGATATCGGAGTCGATCCACGACCGCTGGCCAAGGGACCCGGAGAACTCTCTGATCTGACGGCCAAAAACAATCGGGATCCATCGGTCCTAATCCGAGGCACTGTACAGCCACCACTCGGTCCTGGGGAGAAAAAATGAAACTCGATCCTTTCGGGGCGAGCTTTTTCATTATTCTCCTCCCCCTTCTGTCCGGATGCGCGTTGCTGTCGCCTGCCCGGACAGAAATTAATAAGTATGTTTTGAATAGAATCCCTGCCGACAATCGCCCAACCGGCCGTAGCGCTCTGCGCATAGCGCCGCAGGGGCAACGACCTATGACGACCGATGCCGGCCAAGGAAACTTGCCAGCCGGTTGCCGGCTCTAATTCTGTGGGTGAGAAGGAGCTATCATGCGCACACTCATGTACTTGACCTTGACCGCCTTGCTTGTCGGTTGCACGACGCAAGCCGAACTCACCGCCCAGGCGACGCGTGAGGTCGACCAGATGATCCAGGTTTATGGCCCCGCTTGCGAGAAACTGGGATACCGAAGCAATTCCGATCCATGGAGGGATTGCGTTTTGCGCCTCGACGCAAAAGACACGACCGATCGCTACAACAGTTACCCCACTTCGACGACCTGCTTCGGGCATCGCGGATTTTTCCAATGTACCTCGTTCTGACCCTGACGCCGGCCGCGGGCGGACAGGCTCCGGCCGGCCCGCCCAGTGGTTCCGCCTGTGATGCTCTTGCTGCCCGCCAAATGTAAGCTCATGACTCGCTGCCCCGCTCTTCATGTAACGCGGCGCGACCGCACTCGTGCGCCATGGTCCCCGGCCAGGTAATAGCGCTGATCCGCCAAGGTACAAATTCAGCTTTCCCCATATCCATGGTTCTCGCTTAGTGGAGGCCGCGCGGCGGGGCTGACCGTTCCACCTTGAGCATCCCCTTCATGTTTGGATGCAGCGTGCAGGCATAGGGGAACTCGCCCACCTTGCGCGCGACATATCGCCAGGATGCGCCGGCAATGATCTCGTGCGAGTCGAATTCCCCCGGGGCCGTGACGGTGTGGGGATAAGGATCCTTGTTGATCCACACAACCTCATCGCCTCGCGCGACGCTAACGACCTCGGGCTCGAACTTCGCGCCCTGGATCACCACCGTGTATCTTGACAATCTCTGGGCGGCGATTGCGCCGGAACCAACATTGAGCAAAGCCCAGGCGGCAGCCAGCGCAACCGCGAACAGTTGCCTTTGCCGTTGCCCGTTGCCTCGTGACGGTAGTTGCTGCATGGACAGCGAGTTTGTGCGGCAAGCTTACTTGCCGAGCGAGGATTGGATCATCTTTGCATGCTCCAGGTGCCCCACGAACGCCGGGCGCACGGCGACCAAAAGCGACTTGAGCTCCCCGTTCTGGGCATTGGGAATCAGTGTCTTGTCAATGGCATCGATCACTTGTTCATGATAAGCGACTTCGTGGTCGATGTAGGCCTTGTCAAAACTCGTACCCGTAAGCCCCTTGAGCGTCGTCATGTTTTCCTTGCCCCCAGCACGCAGGCTCTCACTGGTCGGGTTTTCTTCCGGAGTAACGTTTAACTTCTTGACCAATGCCACCGCTTGCTTATTCACCCCAGTATGGTCGGTAACCATCTGTTTGCCGAATGCCTTGACGTCGCGAGCATGACCCTGTTTCTCCGCAAGTTTGCCCGCGTCGATGTCCACCTGATTTGCGGTCACGACAATTGCCGCAATCTGGGCGTCATTGGGCGTTTGAGCAGCGGCTCCGGCCGCAGCCATGATGGCCAGAATTGCTACGCAGATGCTTTTCATTGTTCTGCTCCTCAGCGATCGGATAGCCACGCCTTCGCAGCCCGCGTGGCGATGGGGCTTTACATCCGTTGCGTGGACTAAGGACCGCTCTCAGATTCGCTGCTGGCTGTTCTTGAAGGTAGCCACGGCAACGTCTTGAATATAGGCGAAAGGAACGCCATCCATGTCTTTGCACCGAGTCCCTCGCCTCCATGCCTGGGGTGGCGAGTGGCGTGAGCGGCTGAACCAGCCGTTTCAGCCACGCACGCCCTCCCCAAGGTGCCGCCCGCTCACAATGCCGGCAATGCGTTGCCGCTGGCGCAGCGCCAGCAACGTTACCAGCGCCATGGACATCGTCAGCGCGAGCAGCATGCCGCGGTAACCCACGCTATCGATCAGCAGGCCGCCAGTGAGCGGCACGGCGAGCCGGCTCAGCGCAAACAGGCTGGCTTGCGTGCCGTAGTCCACGGCGTCAAACCCGGGCCGGGTGAAATACATCATCAGGCCGAATGCCAGCGTGGCAGTGGCGCCCATCGCCACGGCCACCAGCATGGCAGCGGCAAGCAGGCCCGCCGGTGGCGCGTCCAGCCACACGGCGGCGCTCAACGCCACGAGCGCCAGCAGGCCCAGCACCGCGACGCCGGGAATGGCGCGGGCCATCCCCGCCGCCTTGATTGCCCGCGCCCCCGCCAGGCCTGCCCCGGCTGCGGCAAGGCCACCGCCGACACCGACGGCCCAGGCTATCTGCGCGGGCGCAAAGCCATGGTCCAGCAGCAAGGGCTTGAGATAAAACCAGGCCGCGCCCACGAAAGGAAAACAAAGCAGCAGCAGCCCGTTCCAGGCCATCGCCCCAGGTTGGGCAAAGTAGCCACGCCATTGGCCTGACGGCAGGTTGGCGACGCCTGTCGGCTCCGGCATGGGTGCGGCCGGTTCGCGGACAAAGCCCAAGGCGACGACGCCCAGCCCGAGGCCGCCCGCCATCAGCCAGAACGGCGCGCGCCAGCCCCAGCGGGCCTGCGCCAGCAGCATCAGGCCGCCACCCACGATGGCGCCCATCGACAATGCCGCGGAACGCAGCCCACCGGCACGCAAGCGCTGCGATGCCGGCAGCAGCTTGATGGCCAGCGCATTGACGGGGATGTCGGCCCAGGTCGCCATCATGGCGGCGGCGAACGCCAGCGCGAACAGCTCGAATCGGCTCGCCAGCAACGGCTGCCGGCCGATCAGGCACAGCAGCAGCGCGAGCAGCAGGCACAGCAGCGCCGCCCAGCCGCGATAGTGCCCCGCCGCGAAGCGATGGCGCTCCACCGGCGCGGCCAGCACGAACTTGAATACCGCCGGCAAGCCCGCGAGCTGGAACAGCCCGATCTGCGTGCCGGACCAGCCGTGCTGGCGCATGATCAGCGGCAGGCCTAGCCAGAGATAGACACTGGGCGCGGTCAGCGCCAGGTTGAGCCAGCCGAACAGCCCCTGGTGCAAGGCATGGCGCCAACGCGCGCGCGTGTCGCCGGCCTGGTGCCGTTGCCCCGGTGGTGGATGATGAAATGCCATGGTGTCTCGCGGTGTGGGTGCGGGTGTCACAGGCGCCAGGTCAGCCGCACGCCCAGCTCGCGCGGGGGGCTGTAGACCGTGACGATGCCGTTCTGGTAGCCCACCGCGTCATAGCGGCGGTTCGCCAGGTTGTTGACGTAGCCGGACAGCTCGAAGGCGCCCCGGTTGATGCCTGCCAGCAAGTTGACCAGCCCGTAGCCGTTGCGGCCATGGCGGTTGGCCGCATCCAGGTAGACACGGCCAGTGCCGGTGAAGACGGTCTGCAGGTACCAGCCCGCCGGCGCGTCGTAACGCAGGCCGACATGGCCGTTGAGATCCGGCGCGAAGGGATTGCGGTTGCCGTCATAGACATTGGCGCCGTCGCGGAAGGTCAGGAAACGCGTGCGATTCAAGCCCAGCCCTGCCTGCAGGCGCCAGCCCCGCGCCAGCAGGTAATCGAGCTCGAACTCCGCGCCGGTGGAGCGCGCCGAGGCCGCGTTGGTGATGTACACCAGCCCGGGCAGCGGCATCTGCTGCACCTGCATGTGCTGCACATCCATCAGGTACAGGCAAGCCGCATAGCGCACGCGCCGCTGCAGCAGCCATCCCTTGGCGCCAAGCTCGAAGGCGCGCACCGTCTCCGGCCGGTAGGCCGCATAGTTGGCCGCCGGCACGAAGACGTTGAAGCCACCCGCGCGCAGGCCCTCGGAGACGCTGGCGTAGAGCTGGCTTTCCGGTGCGAGCTGGTACTGCAAGGCCAGCTTGGGCGACAGATGCGTGGTATCCGCGCGCTGCGCCGCGCTGCCCGCGGGCGTGAAACGCACCGCGTTGCGCTCGACTCGTGCGCCGGCCAGCACGGACCAGCGCTCGGACAGCGGCACGGTCCAGTGGGTGAACAACGCCGTGGTGCCGCCCGTCAGCTTTGCCGCGCTGCGGTTCTGGCCGGCCGGGAGCTTCTGCTCGTTAAGCAGGTCGTGGTTGTCGCGGTCGGCATAGACCCCCGCCAGCCATTGCGCCTGCCCGAGCTTGCCTTCCAGGCGGAGCTCCTGCGACAAGGTGCGAAAGCGATGATCTCGCCCGATATGCAGCATGTCGGCCGGCCTGAAATCGGTGTCCTGCTGCACCCGGTCGAAGAACACATTGCTGGCCGTGATTGCGCGCAGGCGCAGGCCGGACTCGAATTCATGCGATACGTCGAGCGAGGCCGTGCGGCCGGTCGAATCGTTCCAGCCCGCCGTGCCCGAGCTGACGGTGGCGCGCGGCGCGGTGCGCGAACCCCACAACGCCGCGCCATCGCGATAGTCCTGCTGCGCATAGCGCAGCGTGGCATCGGTGCCCGGCCCCGGGGTCCAGCGCAAGGCCAGCTTGGCGTTGCGATGCTCGCGGTCATCCTCGCGCCGGCCGGTATAGGTGTTGTCGATGAAGCCATCCTGCGCCGACCATTCGCCCGCGATGCTGGCGTACAGCGTGTCCGCCACCAGCGGGCGGCTCACGGCAAAGCGCAACGCCCGCTGCTGCCGGCTGCCAATCTCGGTGGAGATCATGCTGCGCGGCTCGTTACCGGGCAGCCGTGTATGGATATTGATGACGCCCGCCTCGGCATTGCGGCCGTAGAGGGTGGACTGCGGACCACGCAACACCTCGACCCGCTCGATGTCCAGCAAGCGGTCGTCGAAACCCTGCGCCATCAGCGTGGGCACGCCGTCCACCTGCAGCAGGGTCGAGGACGAAAACGAAAAGAAATTGGCCGTGAGCCCGCGCATCACCGGCGCGTTGACGCTGGCTTGCCCGAAAGGCTGGAACGACAGGCCCGGCGTCACCTCCGCCAGGGACTCCAGCCGGGTCACGCCCGCGGCCTCCAGCGCCTCCCCGTCGAACACCGTCACGCTGGCCGGTACCGTGGCGAGCGCCTGCGTCTGTTTGTTAGCGGTGACGCTCACCGCCGGCAGTGCCTCCTGCGCGCAGGCCTGAGTCCATGCGCCCAGCAAGACAAAGGACCAGAGACAGCCACCAAGGCAGCCACCAGGACAGCCGCCCACGCAAGCCTTGCTCGCAGCCATACGCAACCCCCATATCCAATACGATGCATTGCGTAGCATGGTATTTTCAAATGAGAATGCGTATCATCCATATTCATATGCGCGGCAGCGGATTTCCTATGCCTGCAGGTGCATCGACCCAGGGAGACTCGCCATCCAATACCGCATCACGACGGCAGCGGCACGCCAGGCGCCGACCACAACATCGGGCTGGCTACGCCAGCAACTACCCGCGCAACTCGGCGAGTGCTACACGGAGCGCGTCCAGGTGGACACTGGCCTGGTGCTGGTGCGCTCGCGCTACCTGCCGCGCTGCGACCTGATCGAGGAAAGCATCCAGCGCGACGGGCCGCGCACGCTGGTCATCACGCTGGGGCTGGAAGGAGAATCCGGCTTCTACGGGCACGATGGCGCGCGGCTAGGCTTCCGGGGCGGCTACACCACGGTCTCTTCGTTCGCCCACAGCACGGGCGAGCGGCGCTACCAGGCGGGCACGGCCGTCGGCCAGCTCCGGCTGCTGGTCGAGGAAGCCACGCTGCGCCGCTATGTGGGCGAAGCGCGATGCCGCGATCTGCTGCCCGCAGCCCGCGTGCGCGAACTCGGCTTTGGCAAGACCGCCCCGGCCAGCGCCGCCCATGCGCGCGCGCTGCTGCGCCTGGCCAGCGCGGCACCGGCCGATCCGCTCGCCCTGCAGATCCACGCGCTGAGCCTGCTGGCCGGGCAATTGCGCGAGCTGCGCCCGCCAGCATCGACGCAGCCCCCGGCTCAACCCACGGCACCAGGCCGCCTGAGCCAGCACGACATCCAGAAGCTGGAACAAATCCGCGACCTGATGCAGCTGCAGATGGCGCAGCCGCTGACCATCGACTACCTGTGCGCCAGCGCGGGCTTGAGCACCTTCAAGCTCAAGCAGGGCTTCCGGCTGCTATTCAACACCAGCCCGCACCAGATGCTGCTGGAAATGCGCATGCGGCGCGCATGGACCCTGCTGGAAACCGGCTGCCAGGTAGCGCAGGCCGGCTGGCAGGTTGGCTACCAGCACCCGAGCAACTTCAGCACGGCGTTCACGCGTTTTTTTGGGCGAGCGCCCAAGTCGGTGTCCGGCAAGGGACCAGGCAAGCGCTGAGCGCGTCCGGAAGGTCGCGCCTGGAAACTTCAGGCCGGCCTATGCCACTCGCGGACAAACCCCTCGGGCGCCGGCCGGCTGGCCGGGCGCACGGCTTCCTTGGGTGTACCGACATACAGGAAGCCAACCAGCGTTTCCTCGTCGCCAAGGCCGAGTGCCTGCCGGACGCCTTCGTCATAGCTGTTCAGGCCGGTCGCCCGGAAACCGCCGTAAGCCGGGATATGCAGGGCGTTAAGCATGTTCTTGCTGGCAGCTGCGCCAACAGTTGCCTGCGTGACTCCCAACACCGGCCTGCCACGTTTGCCGTCGCTATGCCCTCGCACGCGAAGCGTGCCTGACGGTTTGCTTGGCCACGGACGCTGTGCTGCTCGCCGAGTTGAAGTTCTGTTCGGCGAGCTCGACGGCTTGCTTTGCGGTCTGGTACATCGTTTCACACAACTTGTTGGTGGCAGTGATCACCGAGCCTAGCGCGCCCACCGCGTCTCCCGAACCCGCCGGTGCGTTGTGCGCCAACTGATCGACAAGCTCCTGCAGGCGGCGGTTGTGGGCTTCGAATTCAGCCTCAGTGGCCTTGGAGAATGCCGCTTGGGTGTCCATCGCGATCTCGCACAGCTGGCGGTAGTATGACAGCGCCGTCTCTCCGAATGGTTGCTGCAGCCCGGCCTGCAATGCGAACATGTCCTGTGGATCCTTGACGGTCAGCGCCTTCTTTGTGTTTTCCTGCGTTTGCTCCAGTGTCGACCGCATTGTCTGCAGATTCAGGTTGACCGTTTTCTCGACGCCTTCGAACGCTTTGATGGCCAGGCGGAATAGAACCGAGAGATTGGCTGTTTGCGCGGCGGCGATTTGCTCAGGCTGGAATGAATTCATCATGAGGCTCCGGAGTTCGACCCCGAGACGTGTCAGGGCAGCTAACGCGCTGGCTTGCGCGTTCTGGTTACGTTATCGACTGCCTGAGGAACACTTGGGGAACGCCGCATCGCGATTCCACTCGGCGCCTGGGCACGCATCAACAGCGCGGACGCCCTACCCAGCCAGTCGGATGTTGTCAATCGAGGCGCCTGCGGTCTTCACCGCCCTCACCAGATTCGTGCGATGGCGTTCAGGAGGGCCCCGCCTCTGGCGGTGACGCAGGGGCGATGGCGGCCCGATTCGAGCTGTTCCAGGCTGACCAGTTCCTGTTCGAGGAGTGCGTCGATATCGGCACGCTCCAGTTCCGTTTGATCCGGGGCGTTCTTGATCAGTATGAGAGCGGCAACTTCGTGAGGACTCAGCATCCTTGTCTCCTGGACTTATATGTTTGGACTGCTGGAGAGCTGCGAGTACATCGGTCGCGCCGGAGGCAGGCTCCGGCGACGGACACTGCGACCTCGTGGCGAGGTCTTTGCTGACCGGACGCGCCTACCGCATGCGCCGGGAAAATTCATTCAATACCGCAGCAGCCATTTGATCAAGGTGCGATATGAAATTTTTATGGCAAATTCAAGCGATGCGGGTCTCAAGACCAGCGTCCGCCCGCAGCTCGGCCTCGGAATCGCATCAGGCCGTCGACGCCTTGCCGACGGATACCGCGATGCACCAAATGCTTGTTGCGCTGGCCTGGTGGATGTAATAACGTTTGACGGAATGCAGAAGTCCAGCGAGAACGGTACGGAATTGGCGGACGGATCGACATGTAGCACAATCGTCACTCCCCAACATGATCACCCAGATTGCCCCCTGCCCGCTCTGCCAAACGCCCGCCGCGCGCGCGACGCTGCCGCACGGCGGCGGCTACCTGTACTTCTGTCCGGACTGCGGCGGGCGCTTCGAGCTTGGCATGATTGCCCAGGTCCGTGCGGATCGTGGCGAAATGCATCCCGATATTGTCACCAGCGTGCGACGACTCATCGCCGACGGCAAGCGGCCACGCGTGGAATTCGATGTGGCCGCGGCCAACAATCCATTCAGCGTCTCTCCGCTTCCCAGCAGTGAAGATTCCACCGCCGGTTGCCCGTAGCGGACCCGCATGCCTGTCGCTATCGTCTCAAGAGCGGAGTCACGATGTGCTCCAGGCGTTCGGCTGTCCAGGCTGGTGCCTGGTCGTCCCAGCCGTTGTCAGCCAGGAGCCCGGCTCTATCTATCGTGAAGTTCACCGGGATACGCCAGATCCGGCCGTAATCTCCCGCGTAGGCGCTGCCTAGCAGGCCGACAGGAAAACCCAGGTCCGCAGCCATCTTGCGCACTGCCGGCAGGGCATCCGGGCCGTCCAGGCTGAAGCCCAGGACCCGCAGCCCGTCGCTCGCATGACGCGCCGCATAGGCCGACAACAACGGCAGCTCCGTGTGGCACGGACCGCACCAGGTGGCCCAGAAGGTCAGTATGACCACATGGCCGCGCAGATCCTCGGTGGAGATGCTGTGCCCGTCCAGCGTATGCAGAACCAGCGGAGGCGCTGGGCGGCCCACCGCCAGGCTGTTCGCTTGTGCCTCGGGCAGCCAGCCGGCCAAGCCGGCGCCCAGCCCCAACGCACCGGCAACGCGCAACCAGCCGCGCCGTGCCGCCGACACGCTGTCGGTCTGCGTGGCACCGAGGTCGTGTGGTTTCCGGCGACCGCTTCCTCGCGGCAACGGCGATGGCGCCGACGCTGGCAAAGCCTGCAAAGACAGTTTAGAAGGCATAGCTGACCCCGATATTCCCTGTCCAGCGCGGGAACAGCTGGTATCCATCCAGCTTGCTGTAGAGGGCTTTCTGCACAAAGCCGTACACATGCAGATTCTGCGCCACGGCGACCGTGATCCCAGGGCTTAGATACATCACGGTACCGCGTGTGTTGGCCCTGTCGGCCAGCGCTCCCTGGTCCGCGCCCTTGTGGACAAAGTTGACCTGCAACTGCGGCACGATCTTCGGATTCGCCTCGTAGCGCAGGCCGACGCTCGCGGTCGTATAGTTGCCAGGCCGAAAATCCGCGTTGGCCTGATTCAGCTTCTCCATCACGGCCGACTGGAATTGGCCGTTGATGAAGGCGTCGAAATCCTGGCTTACCGGCTGGTAATAGTAGGCCCCGATGATGAGATCGGTGCTGCCGGTGCCGGGTTGCAGACTGGTATCGAGCGCCTGGCCGCCGGCAGCGTTCGGGCCGGTCGAAAAGAACACCGGATGCCCGACAGTGGCGCCAGTCACCACGTTTTGACCGCCATAAGCGCCGGTGGGCAACTTCACACCGAGCTGCACGCCGAGATTATGGGTCGGAAGGAAACCCTGGTAGCTACCGATCAGCTTGATATCACCCAGACCGCTGCTGGTGGCGCCGCTCAGATTGTCCGGCGTGAGCTGGTCCGTAGTGGCATTGCCATAGGTCGTATGGCTGCGGTCGACGATCGGTACGATCGTGCTGAAATTCCAACTGCTATTGGGGCTGTAGCTGAGTCCCAGGTTGTAGTAGCGATTGATCGTCTGATTCTCCACTTCCTGGTTGCCGCCGGCATCGTTGATCGCCGCTACCTGCGCCGGCGAAATCCGGCGGGTGCCACTGCGTAGCTGATTCTGGCTGATGAAATTGTAATCCAGGCTGATCCGCCAGCCGGGCATGGCTGAATAGCCCATGGCAGCATCCGTACTGAGCGAGCAGCCGCAGGTCGCGCACGCGTAGGCGGTGACCGGCATGGCCATGCTCGCTGCGCAGGCCAGCATGGCGCGAGCCAACGCCTTCGATTCGATTCGCATGTTTTCCTCCCAAGTTTTCCTGAGTATGTGGAGCGGGCGGCCACGGGCGTGCTCAAAGGACGCGTAGGCACGTGCCACCGGCAAATACTGCGATCAGGAAACGGACGGAGGGCCGCGCGGTCGCCCCGAGGGGAAACCGACTAGCGGCGTGAAGGAGGTAGAGAGCGTGGGGACAGCCGTAGTGGCCGTCACGAGCGCGATAGCGATCGGAGCCGGTGGAATCACCGGCATGACGACGTGGTGTTCGAGCAGGTTGCAATACCCGCACGCGCCGAGCTTGTCGGCCGGGGTGTGATGTTCGTGTTCGAGCGCCGGCTGCGAGGCTGAGCACAGCATGCCTGCCGGCTCATTGGCTTGCGCCGCAACCGCGAGATGACTGACCATCGGCGCAAACACGATCATCCACATGGCGATCAGGCCAAGCCATGCGGTGAGGCGGTTGCGGAAGGTCATGGTGATAAACGGTTGAACGCACGGAAGTCTAGCATCGGCCATCAGGTGTGAGAAGCGCCCTTCCGTGCGGCGCAACACACTTCATGCGCCAAAGTGCGCAGTTCCCGTCACGCCGGCCTGAGACTACAACCCTGGAGCGCAGGCGAGAGACACGGCCGTCAACGGGCCAACGTGCACGACGCCTGAAAGTGACCCCTTCGCTCCTTCGGAGAGCGAATTGTGTCAACGCCCTCTTCGGCATCGCCACTACTGCGCGGCAGGAGGCCGGCGCGATGACGCAGACAGCAGATCGCCGTCAGAAGCCGACGTTGCTGCGTCCCTTCAGTTTCAGCAAGGTACGCGCCTCGTCAGGCGTGGCGATGTCGAGCGACAGGGCTTCGATGATGCTGCGCACGCGCTGCACCTGCGCGGCGTTGCATTCGGCCAGTCTGCCAGCCCCATCCCATAGCGAATCCTCCAGGCCAACGCGCACGTTTCCACCTATCGAGGCTGAAATCGCCGCCGCGGGCATCTGATGCCGCCCTGCTCCCAGCACCGACCAGACATAGTCCCGGCCAAAGAGCCGGTCCGCGGTGCGGCGCATATGCAGGATGTCCTCGACGTGCGCGCCGATACCGCCCCGCAGGCCAAACACCGACTGGATGAGCAGCGGCGGCTTCAGGAGCGCGCGATCGAGAAAGTGGGCCGCGGTGTACAGGTGCCCGATGTCATAGCACTCGATCTCGAACCGCGTCTGGTTCTCGCTGCAGGATTGCAGAATGTAGGCGATATCCTTGAACGTATTCTTGAAGATCCCGTCCTCGCTGCGCTCGAGGTAGGGGCGCTCCCAATCGTGTTTGAATTCTTTGCAGCGGCCGAGAAGCTCATACAGCCCGAAGTTCATCGAGCCCATGTTGAGGGAGGCGACTTCCGGCTGCAGTTGCAGCGCCGGCTGCAAGCGCTCCTCGACACTCATCGACGGCGCGCCACCGGTGGTCAGGTTGATCACCACATCCGATGCTTCCTTGATGACAGGCACGAACCGGCGAAACAGTGCGAGATCCTGCGACGGCCGCCCGTCCACGGGGTTTCGCGCGTGCAGGTGCACGATGGCGGCGCCGGCCTGCGCGGCGCCGATCGCGCTGAGCGCGATCTCGTCTGGGGTAAGGGGAAGATACGGCGACATGGAAGGGGTATGGATCGACCCTGTAATGGCGCAGGTGATGATGACCTTGTTCATCGTGTACTCCTTGGGGAGGGATAGGTGCGCGGCGGCGTTGATCAATGCGGGTGCGCGCCGCCGGGCGTCACATGGCTATCGGATGGCGGCAACGGCGTGCAGGACGTTGTGCCGGGCAAGATTGGCGTACGGCGCGGCGTTGCCTTTCGGCCATGCCGCCGCCAGTCAGTCCGGACCTGATACCGCCTCCCGGGCCTTGGCTCGCCGGGCAAAGCCGGCTTGCGCCTGGCGCTCGCGGACATGCCCGTACCCGCGCACACTGGCAGGCCAGCCGAGCAGCTCGCGCAAGCGTTGCGCTGGCCATTGCGCCGCCGCGCCGCCGAGGGCGTCCAGGTCATCCTCATAGGCGTCGCGTACACGGCGGTTCAACACGGCTTCGCTACCCCGGGCAAAGGGATCGAGCCAGCTGCCGCGCAGGAAGCGCACGCTCGCCAGCAGGCGGAACACAGGCAATATCCAGCCGCCGACGGCGGTCTTGCTGATCTTTCCGCTGACCGTGTCCAGCTTGCCGAAGGGCCCGCCCGCCAGGTGGAAATTGAGCTTGAAGTCACCTTCGAACCCATTGCGCAGCGACTGGAGGAACGCCGGCCGCGTGTACAGGCGCGCCACTTCGAATTCGTCCTTGACCGCCAGCACCCTGAAGTACTGTGTCGCTACCTGCCGGACCAGGGCGTCGGCGTCGCTCCGTCCCGCCAGCGCGCGCTGGACCGCTTCCACCCGTTGCCGGTAGCGGCTGGCCAGGGCACGGTTCTGGTACCCCGCAAGGCGCCCGGCCCGGTCCTCGATCAGGCCGGCCAGCGACCCGCCCGCCGGCACCGGCAGGTGGACAACCTGCGCAGGCGCCAGCAGACGCCGCACCGCCACGCTGTCATGCGCAAGCCATCGGCCCAGCGAGAACGCGCTCAGGTTCGTGTCCGTCGCCACCCCGTTGAGCTGGATCGCCTTCTCCATCGCAGCCCGATGCACCGGAATCGAGCCCTTCTGCCACGCATAACCGAGCAGCAGCATGTTGGACAGGATCGCGTCGCCCAGCAGTTGCTGCGCCAGCGCGGCAACGTCGATGAACTCGGCACGCGCCCCCAGCGCTTCGGTCAGGCGATGCTTGAGATCCGCTTCATCGGCAGACCAGTCCGGCTGCCTTGTAAAGTCGCTGGTGGGAACGATCTCGGTACCGACGAAGGCGCGGGCCGATCCCGGACGCAGCCGCGACAGGGAGTCCGCCCCCGCGGCCACGATCAGGTCGCATCCCAGCAAGACATCGGCCTCTGCGGCACCGATGCGCGCGGCGTGCAGCAACGCCGCGTTCGGGGCGATCCGGACATGCGAGCCGACCGCGCCGTACTTCTGGGACAGCCCGGTGATATCCAGCGAGCTGCCGGCCTTGCCGTCGAGGTGCGCCGCCATCGTCAGGATGGCGCCGATGGTCACGACGCCGGTACCGCCGATGCCCGCCACCAGGAGCGCCATCGGTTCGAAGTCGCCGGGAATGGCGGGATCCGGCAGTGCGGGAATCTTCAGGCCTGCTTGCGCGCCGCTCTGAGGCTGGCGCGGCCTGGCCCCATGCAGCGTCACAAAGCTCGGGCAAAAGCCGCGCACGCACGACAGGTCCTTGTTGCACGACGACTGGTTGATCTTGCGCTTGCGGCCCAGCGCCGTCTCCAGCGGCTCGATGGCCAGGCAGCCGGACTGATCGCCGCAATCGCCGCACCCCTCGCAGACCTCCGGGTCGATGTAGGTGCGGACCTGCGGGTCCGGCAGCTTGCCGCGCTTGCGCAGCCGCCGTCTTTCGGTAGCGCAGGCCTGGTCGTAGATCAGCACCGACAGCCCCGGATACTCGCGCAGTTCGCGCTGGACGGTCTCCAGCATGGCCCGGTCGTGCACCGGCACGCCCAGCGCGGCCCGGCGCCGCCCGTCGTAAGCCGCGACATCGTCGGTGACCACCACGATCTTCCTGGCGCCTTCCGCGCGCAGCTGGGCCACCGCTTTGTCGACACTCAGCTCGCCGTCCACGGGCTGCCCGCCCGTCATGGAGACAAAGCCGTTGAACAGCAGCTTGTAGGTCATCCGCAGATTGGCCGCGAGCGCCTGGCGGATCGCCAGATAGCCGGAATGAAAGTAAGTGCCGTCACCCATATTGGCGAAGACATGGGCCTCGCTGGTGAACGGCGCCTGCCCCATCCACATCATGCCCTCGCCGCCCATATGCGAGACGGTATGGGTCTTGCCGGGGTCGTTCAGCATCGCGATGGTATGGCAGCCGATGCCCGCCAGGGCCCTGCTGCCATCCAGCACCCTGGTCGACGTATTGTGCGGACAACCGGCGCAGAAGCTCGGGCGGCGCAATGGCGCCGCGGCCCCCTCCGCGCACGCCACCGGCACGTTCGCCGGCGGCACGTCCAAGCCCAGCAGGCCTTGGATGGCTTCGGCAATCTGCAGCACGCTCAGCTCGTTGCAGATCGGCAGCACCGGGGCGCCCCGCGATGCCGACCATTCCGGCGCGCCCTCGAATTTTCCGCGCACCACGGGTGGCCGTTGCAGGCGCGCATCGAAGAGAATGGACTTCAATTGCGATTCAAGCAGCGGCCGCTTTTCCTCGATCACCAGGATGGTGTCGAGGCCATGCGCGAAGGCGCGCACGATCTCGTCTTCGAGCGGCCACACCATGCCGATCTTCAACACCCGCAATGCCGCGCCATGCGGGCTGACGGCGTCGATGCCAAGGCGTTGCAGCGCCTGCATCGTGTCGGCGTATGACTTGCCGGCGGTCACGATGCCCACCCTGGCCGCCGGGCCGGGCCACACCAGGCGGTTGAGCCCGGCCGCCCTGGCGAACTGCACCACCGCCGGCAGCTTGCGCACGTACAGGCGCTCCTCCGCCGCCGGCGCCATCTCGAAGGCTTTGATATGCAAGGACGCGTCGGCAGGCGGCAATCCGCTGACCGGCACCAGTTGCCCCACCTCGACGTCTCCGGCGGATTCCACGACGTCGGTCACCAGCTTCAGGCCCACCCAGCATCCGCTGTAGCGCGACATCTCGATCCCGCGCAAGCCAAAGTCGATGATGTCCTGGACGTTCGCCGGGTATAGCACCGGTATGCCGGCGGCGATGAGCGAGAAATCCGACTGGTGCGCGGTAGTCGACGACTTCGCGCTATGGTCATCGCCCGCCAGGACCAGCACGCCGCCGGCCGCGCTGGTGCCGGCGAGATTGCCGTGCTTCAGCGGATCGCCGCTGCGATCGACGCCGGGCCCCTTGCCGTACCAGATGCCGAACACGCCGTCCACCTTGGCGCCCGGAAAGCTGCCGACATACTGCGTACCCCACACGGCGGTGGCGGCCAGGTCCTCGTTGACGCCAGGCTGGAAGCGCACATTGGCCGCCTGCAGCAGCGGCTCGATGCGCCACAGCTCCATGTCCAGCCGGCCCAGCGGCGAGCCGCGGTAGCCGGAGATAAAGCCCCCGGTGTTCTTGCCGAGCTGCGTGTCGATGCGGCGCTGGTCCAGCGCGATGCGCAGGATTGCCTGGTTTCCGGTAAGAAAGACCCTGCCTGCCGCCTGCTCGAAGCGATCCTCCAGCCGAGGCGACTGCAGTGCCGACGGTTCCGTACGCGCGTTCATGCCTTACCGCCAATGGGGTTGCAGGCCGCCGATGGCGCAGCCGGACGGCCGTGGCCGCCCCGCGCCGTGCTTCCCGGGACGGCGCCGGACCGCGGATGAAAACTAGCCTTCATCGAGACAAACTCCATGATGAATGAACAAAAAGGGAATCGGCAGCACTCAGAAGCGGAGCGAGTACTGCACGCCGATGCTCTGCTGCCGCGTCGCCAGGGTCTCCTGGCCCGCCACGGTGGGACTGCCGGCAAGCTGCGTCGCGACCGCCGAAGCCAGCACGGAACTGCTCGCTGTCGTGTGCGCGGGAGACAGGGAATAGAAGATGGACCACTGGGTATTCGACCCGGTCGCATAACCGAGCCCCAAGGTATAGTGGCGGCGGAACGTCGCGGGCGACGTGACGTTGCTCGCGGTGTCCCCGTCCGCGAAGGCAGCACTATTGAATGAGACACCGCCCGAGACGTACAGGGCCGGTGTCACCTGGTAGCGCACCCCGACCTTGAACACGTTCATGTCCTTCCACCCGTTCCCCGGGCCGCCGCTGCTGCCGCGCAAGGCGGTGCCGTCAAAGGGGCGGTTGCCAAGCCCGGTGGTTCCCGAATAGTTGATACGCTGGTAGTCGAAGAGCAAGGACAGGTTCTGCATCGGCGACCACTGCATGCCCACCAGCATGTTCTCCGGGATATCCAGGCGGCCATGGTCCGCCAGCAGCCCCTCATACTCCTTGAGCCGTCCCATCCTGATCCGGGGCGACCATGCCGCGCCGAAGCTGAGCGTGTCGCTGGCCCGCCAATAGGAGCCGAGGCGCAGCCCGACGCCGAACGAGGACGCCGTTCCCTGGTTGCCCAGGTGGTTCGGCGCCGCCGACTGCGGGGCCAGCCCCTGCAAGCCCTCCGCGCTGAACAACTGGCCTGCGATCAGAAGGGAGAAGCCGACGGAGAACGAGTTGGAAACACGTGCGGATACCGTCGGCGCGATCGTCAGCTGCTGGATCGTGGTGGTGGCCCTGCCGTCGCCGCAGAGTACGTTGCCACGATAGGTGGTGCCGGCGGGCGCCGGCGCTGGCGCTGGCGCCAGGCAGGTCGTGGTGTCACCCCTGAAGTAGGTACCGGCGCCATTGCTGTAGCCGACGATGCTGAGCGACAGATCGGGATTGATCATCCGGCTGTACGCGACATCGGTCAGCGGCACCCAGCGGTTCGCGCTGCTCGTGTGCGTATCCAGCGCGCCGGACAATGGTGCCGGCAGGCCCGCCGCACGGCTCATGCTGGTTACGCCGTTGGTGGCGATCAGGTTGCCGTCGAGGCGATTGCCGGCCCATACCGTGGTGGCGGGGTTGCTAGCGCCGCCGAACGCATCGCGCGTCGACGCGGCGGCGGCACCTGCCATGCCGCGCGCTTCGGCACCGTAGCCGATCTGGAAGTAGCCGTTGTCGGCAAGCGCGAGCGCGGGGCACAGCGCTGCCGCGGACGTGACAATCCACTGTTTCTTGTTCACTGCTGTCTCCATTGTCGTTGTTATTGCCGCGGCAGGTCTCTGCCTCCCTTGCGGCGGGGGCTTGAAGTGGAACGCGGCCAGCGAACTAATGGCCGGTGATCAAGTTCGGCAGGACGCCGAGTCCGGATATCTCGACCTCGACGCGATCGCCGTCGTCGAGGAAGCGCCATTGCTCGATGCCGGCGCAGTTCGGCACGCATCCGGTGGCAAGCAGTTCGCCACCGTGCAGGGTTTCGTTCTGCGAGGCATAGCTGACGATGCGGTCGATGCGATGCGTCATCCATGCGGTGCTGCCTTTGCCGCGCACCTCGCCATTGACCCGCACGGTCACCTCCAGCCGGTGCGGATCGTCAATCTCGTCCGCGGTGACGACCCAGGCGCCAAGGCTGTTGCTGCTATCGAAATCCTTGCCCTTGGCCGGGCCGGCGCTGGGCCGGACGCGCATTTCCTTCATCAGTTGCGCGCGTTCGGAGAAATCGTTGAAGATCACGTAGCCAAAGACGTGCGACATCGCATCCGCGCGGCCGATGTTCTTGCCAGGCTTGCCGACGATCACGCCAAGCTCGGCCTCGTAGTCCAGCATGGCGCCCGGATCGGGGCGCCGCACGACGCTGTCGTGACCGGACAGGTTGAGCCGCACGCCCTTGTAGTACACGGGCGTGTCGTAGAAGCCCTTTGGCACTTTCCCCATGCCCAGGGCACGCATCAGGAAACCGGCGACCGGGCTCACGCCATGCCTCAGGACCTGCTGGAATGCGTTCTTGAGATGCTGGTCGTAGGCACTGAAGCAGCGGATCTGAGGGGGCCGGTAAGGGATCTCGAGCCGGATCTGGCGCAATGGGTGAACCTGGGCCGCCCGGCCGGGTTGCCCGTATCCCCTCGCCAGCTCCCTGATGGCGGGCAGTGTTTCGTCCTGGTGCTCGATCAGCGCCAGCAGGGTGGCGAATCGCGCATCCCCCGCGAACGACGCCGTCACATCCAGCACGCGCTCGCCCGCTAGCGCAAGCCCGACATGGCTCGCCACGGCGGCGTTGGAAAACGTGCACAGTCTCACGGTTGTTTCCTCTCAGGGCAGGGTCAGGAACCGGCGGCTGGTCACCGCCCCGGGGCGCATCAATTGCGCGTCGGGCTCACCCGCCTTGTGCCGCTCGAGCAGGTGCTCCGGATCGAACTCGATGCCGATCGAGTTCTCAGCGAAGGCCCCGGAGGCGAACCACGCCTCCAGCTCTTCTGCCGTCGCGAAGTTGTCCACCTGCAGCTCCGCCTGGATGCCGTCGGGATCGCGGTAGTACATCGAGGTGGTGGGTCCGTGGTTGATGCACCATTCCGGGCTGAGCCCATGACGCTTCAGGCGTTCATAGGTGTGAAGCAGGTCGCCGAGCGAGCCGAAGGTGAATGCCACATGGTCCAGGCCCACGCTCTCCCGCCGCTTCGGGCTGAAGTTGGCGGTATTGATCAAAGCCAGGCGGTGATGCTCGTCGTCGTAGGACAGGAAACAAAGCAGCGCATTGCGGAACATCACGCGCGCACCCAGTACGACGGACCACCAGTGGATCGTTTCATCGAAGCGCCGCGTCGCCAGCACGATGTGCGCGAGCTTCACGGGCGGGCGGGCGTCCGGGTCCGGACACGGGATGGGAAAGGGATCCATGCTCATGCTGTTGCTCATTGCATCTCCTTGCTGGGGTGTGCCGTTATTGCGGCGTGGAGCTTGGTGGACTGGGAAACCAGGCGTGCCATCACCGCCTGCAATGCCCGGGAAGGATCGGCGCAGTGGCGGCGGCTGCGCCAGACGACGATCCCGTCGCCCCGCACCAGCACCGCGCCGGATGCATCGATCTCCAGCGCCGCGGCCAGTGCCGAGGGATCGATGCGAAACTGCGACGCAACGCCGTCACCGATGGACGGACACGCCACCTCGATGCCCCAATCGCCGCGCACGCCGGACAGCGCCGCCTGCCAGCGCACGCGTTCTTTCTCGTTGACCAGCAGCGTCATCGGCGCGCGCCGTGCCAGATCGCGCGTGGAGACCGACTCGCCATCGATGTCGGCCTCGCTCCAAAGGTGGGGAACCAGCGCGCCGGGACTCGTGGTCGGCAGGTACTCGGTTGCCCGGTTGGGAGATGCAGGATGCGGATGCGGCTCGCGAGCCATGAAGCCAGCCGGGTGCGCGTAGCCAAGGTCCATGCCGAGGGTGACGAAGACTTCGCGCTGCTTGTCGATCGCCCTTCTTACCCTGGTCCGCGCCTGCGCGCCCGCTGGCCCGTTGACCGTCAGGCCGCCCAGCGGCTTCAGTCCGCCACGCAACAGGGCGCCGAACAGCTTGCGTGCAAAGGCCTTGGGCAACCTCGCCGCCCAGGCCGAGCGGGAGAGCGCGGACAAGGTCTTGAAGCCGGCGGGATCCACGCCGGCAGACCGCAACACCTCGTCAGACAAGGCGCTGAGCTGCTGGGTGAGGTGCGCATGGGCCTCGGCGCTCTCGGCGCGCTCGACGGCATAGCTGGACAGCAGCCCTTGCGCAAGGTCGCGGTGCACGAAGCCGCCCAGCAGTATCTGCAGCCGCCACGCAAGGCTCGCCGCGTCCTCGATGCCATGGTTCAGCCCGAAGCCGCCAATCGCCGAAAAACCCGCCGCGGCGTCGCCGAGCAGCAAGACCCGGCCAACCCGGCTGGTTGCGGCGCGCCGCAGTTCCATCGTCCAGGGCCGGATCGAGCAGATCTCGACGTCAATGCTGTCGTCGCCAATGGCGGCCCGCACCAGCGACAGCGCCCGCGCGGCCGTCATCTCGCCCGCGGGCTCGATGTCAGGCAGCACCGCGGTGGACAGGACCCACTCTTCATCGTCGGCGGTATGTGCGGTGAGCGTACCCACCACGCCGGGATTGAGAATCCAGTACAAGGGGCTCGGCCGCGCGTTGCTCAGTTTCCACAGTTGCGCGCGGAAATGGATCTGTGCGACCGCCTGCATGGGCTTGGTGGTCGATTGCACGCCGAGCAGCCGCCGGACCGTGCTCTGCGCGCCGTCCGCGCCGGCGACGAAACGCGCGGTGCGCCGGGTAGTGCTGCCGCTGCGCGCTTCGCGCAGCGTCAGGGTACAGCCGTCAGCCTCCTGCGATAGCGCCTCTAGCGCATACCCGGGCATGAACTCGATCAGTTCGCTGGCAATCACGCGCTGCCGCAGGATCGGGTCGGTTACGTTCTGGGACAGGTGCAAGGGGCGGCAGGGCCCGCTACCCAGCAGGCGGGCCGTATGCCCGGGATCGCTGCCGATCGGCACGCAGCGCCCAAGCTCCACCCCGGCCAGGGACGTGCACCAGGTAATGTAGCGAAGCTTGAGTGGCGGCGAGCTGATTTCGCGCAGCGTCTCGGCAAGTTCGGTATCGATGGAGCGAATCACTTCCATCGCCCGTGCCGACCAGACGTGGCCGCGCGGATGCGCATCCGCATCGGACTGCCGGTCCACCAGCACGCTGCGGATGCCGCGGCTGGCCAGAAGGAGCGCCAGCACGGAGCCGGCGGTGCCGGCGCCGACGATCGCAACGGGGATGGCCTGGCCACCCTGGCGGAGCGGCGCGGCTTCGGGATCATGTATCACAGGGGAACCTTCGCGAGAGTTTTTTGGGGTTTCCGGCCGTTACGACGCGCACATGCCGGTCCGCGCGCCGGATGGCGGCGATTCGCCTGACGGCACAGGTAAAGGACCAGGGACAGGGATTTGAAGCACGGTGCACAGCGGACCCAACACGTCCCCGAGCTGCATGCCGGCCGCCGACGCATGGCGCCAGGCAATGTGCCCGTCCGGGCGAACCAGCACCGCGATGTCGGGGCGGCCGCCGTTCCATGCATGCAGGCGCGGCAGGTCGTCGCGGTGGACGACGGCATCGAGGTCGACCCCATGCACCGGCACGCCAAGCCGCTGGCTTGCCTGCGCCGCGAGTTCCACGCACCGCTGGCCGTGGCAGCCCAGGCCGGCGAGCAGGAAATGCCCGGGGTCGAGCAGATCGTGCGACGTCGCGGCAGCGGTGCCCGAGGCGCGGGCGCCTTGAACCCGGAAGTGCGGCAAGCGTGCGCCGGGTGTGAGCGACAACGCCACCTCGAGCACCGGATTGGCGGCGACCGGAGCCACGGCGCCGTTATCGCAGATAGCCGCGCTCCGGTACACATAGCCCAGATCCAGCCCGAGCGTACTGAAATGCTCCATCTGGGCTTCGGCGGCCTGTTGCATCTTCTGCTTGATGCTGGCGAACCGGGGCGTGGCTGCCTGCTGCACCTTCCGGGTGCGCGACTCGATGGGCGCCACCAGCACAGACTTGACCGCGGAACGCAGCGCGGATGGCAGCATGCGGGCCGGGGCGCTTGCGCGCAGGCGTGCCATCGTCGGCAATTGGTCTTCGTCGAGACCCAGCGCCGCGGTGACCTGCCGCATCTTCCGGTGGTTCGACACGCTGACGCGGCAGTTCGTCTCGGCAACGGGCTTGCGCTCGTCGCCATAGGTATCGAGCAGCCCTGGGCCCGCCCTCCCCTTGATGACGAGGGCCAGCTTCCACGCAAGGTTGTGCGCATCGGCGGCGCCCGTGTTCAGGCCGAGGCCGCCCGTGGGCGGAAAGCGGTGAGCGGCATCGCCGACCAGAAAGGTACGGCCCTTGCGATAAGGCTCGGCGATGTGCGCCTGCATCGTCCAGTTCGATAGCGACGTAATGCGCAGCGGCATATCGCGATCGCCAAGGGCGGCGCGAAGCATCCGCTCGCACCGCTCCGGCGGAAAGTCCTTCGGCGACTCGTACGCCGGGTAATACGGCGTCATGAACACCGAGTAGCGCGCCGCATCGTGCACGATGAAGGTGCCCGGCGCCTTGGCCGACAAGACCCAGAAGAGGATTGACGGACTGTCCTTGACCAGGTGCCGGATATCCGCCTCGAAGTTGATGGTGACGAGGTGCGCCAGGTTGGTCTCTCCCACCATCGGCAGCCCCTGGCTGCGGCGCACGCGGCTGCCCGCGCCGTCCGCGGCAATCAGCCACTGGCTGCGCACCCGGTACGTCTCGCCGCTTGCGGCATCCATCACCGAGGAGATAACGCACGGCTCGCTCTGCTCCGCGTCCAGCCATACCTGGCCGAAGGCCGTCTGGCAGCGCACGCGGCGCGCCACCTGCGCGAACAGCAGGCGCTCGAGATGGTGTTGCGGGATATTTGCCGTCCGCTTGCTGCTGGCCGCTTCCATCCTGGCAAGAGAGCCGGCGCCGCTGACCTCGATGCGTGCGAGGTCTCCATCCGCCAGGTTGCGCCGCCAGGTCACGAAGCGGGACTGGGCGGAATGCGTGCTGATACCCGCCAGATCCTCGTCCGTGACGCCGATGCTGGCCAGGATCTCCTGCGTCCTGGTGTTGATGACATGCGCCTGGGGCGCGAGATGCAGGTCATCGCGCTGCTCGATCAGCAGCGATTCGATGCCCTGATCCGCCAGCAGCGCCGCCATCAGCATGCCAACGGGACCCGCCCCCACGATCAACACCGGAACTTCCAACTCACGCATACACACTCCCAATATTGCTTGCCGCCACCCGCCGCAATCCGACGCCACGGGACGCAAATTTATACATGTATAAGTCAAACTCAAATCGGTACTTATACTTATATAAGTCCACGCCGCCGGAAGCCGAACACGGCGGATAGCGCGCGGGGCCGCCATCAGGGTGGGGTAACCCCGGGTCGGGACTCCGGCGTATGGGAGAATGGCGGGACCGCCACAGTGAGTGAAACGTGCCCAAGGCAACCATGAGCATGACCGAACCCCGACGCCCCAAGCCCCCCGCGCGCAAGCGCGCCGGCGAGGCATCAGCCACAACTGCGGGCGCCGCCCGGTCCACCGAGGTATCGGGGCGGCAACGGCTGATCGAGGCGGCCGAAATGGAGTTCGGGCAGAAGGGGTATGACGGCGCCTCCGTCCTGTCGATCGCCAACCGTGCCGGCGTGAAGCAACCCCTGCTGAATTACCACTTTGGCGGCAAGGAAGGCCTCTGGCGCGCGGTGGTCGAAAGCGCTTACACGGAGCCGCTCAAGGCATCAACGCTGGCCTCGGAGGCGCTCGACGATGCCGACCCGCTTACCCGCCTGCGGGCCACGCTGCGGGTTTTCGCGGTCAACAATATCCGTCATCCGGCAGCGCACGCCCTGGTCGTCATGGAAGTGGCGCAAGCCAGCCCAAGGCTGGACTGGCTGGTGGAGAATTACATGAAGCCATTTCACGACAAGCTCGACGCGCTCATCGCCGACTGCCACGCGGCCGGGCTGCTGAAGCCCTACCCGCGCGAACACGCCAGCATCATGATGACCGGCATGCTCACGGCCATTCAATCCGCCACGCATCTGGCAAAGCGGGTCTATGGCGTCGGACCGAT
Source organism: Cupriavidus sp. 96C5-1 (assembly GCF_057798855.1). NCBI lineage: Bacteria > Pseudomonadati > Pseudomonadota > Betaproteobacteria > Burkholderiales > Burkholderiaceae > Cupriavidus > Cupriavidus sp. 96C5-1. Next base: position 81,902 of record NZ_JBYOJU010000004.1, read on the forward strand.
GACCGCCGAACAGACGGAGCGGCACGCGGAGCAGGCCATCGATGCGCTGCTGAACGGCATGCTGGTTCGCCGCGACCATCGCGATTCCGGCAAGAAGCGCGGTTGAATTTTCATAAACCATTGAATTTGAATGGTTTATGGCACTCCCCGGATTCCAGCCGGCCGACCAGCCGCCCCGGTTCAGCCGGTAGTCTGCTTCCGTCGCGTTAGGGCGTTCAGGGCGTCCGGTTTGGCACATGGAGGCCACATGAACCAATGGGCGACTGCATAGGTGGAAGTAATGCGAGCCGCGAAGTCCATGGCCAGCTGCCCGATGGACGGGCACTCATAAGCCGAGTTCCGATTCGAGTGCCTGGGTGGTCAATGATCCTTCGAAGACTTTGGTTTCTCCAGATTTCCCCTGGAACACAACGAACGGAACACTGGTCAGATTCAGGCGGCGAAAGAACTCCGTATTGACGCCAACCTGGCGCATCGCAGACTCGGGAATCGCCCCGCTTGCAACGTCCAGGCCACCTTTTCGGGATTCCAGCAAGGCCTCATGGGCGTCCATCGTGCCGATAGCGTCCTTGCTTCCCAGCAGTGCCGCCCCCTGTTCTGCCGAGCGATCGGGAGTCAGCAGCGCAACCGGGATCCATATGAAGTGCACCGTAGAAAACAGAGGCTTGGATGCGCGCCAGAGCTCACCGCAATGCGGGCATTGAGGATCAAAGAAGACGTACACCTTCCTGGTGCTCAAAAGATTTCCGGCGCTGAATCCAGCTGTGTTCGTCGCCACCGATTCGACCGAAATCGGCGCTTCCTGGCGAGCATTGTTCTGTGGCGCAGTGCTCTCCACCTGTTTGCCGCAGCCGCCAATCATGATGGCTAATCCGGCAAGGATGGCTAATGTGCGTCTTCTTTCCATGAGATCTCTTTTGGCTGACGGCGAAATGAATGCTCGTGCATTATAGGCGGCAGCATGCCAAGCCGTGCTTGCTCGCCCCCCATGGCCGACCTGAAACGCAGGACGCACACCCGCTCGATACGCCAGACGCCAGTGTCGGCCGGCACAGCGGGAGCGTCGAGGGCCTCACGTCGAGACCGACCCGCGCCACACCGCGATCGCTTGCCTGGCCGCCACCCATTCCTCGTTGGTCGCCTCGACGCCCACCGTGACCTGACTGTCGCCCGACGAGATGACGCAGGCGTGCCGGCCATTTTCCACCTCGTCAAGGGTCAAGCCGAGAAAGCCGAGCCCTGCGCAGACCCGGCGCCGGATTTCGACGCTGTTCTCACCGATACCCGCCGTGAACACCAGCAAGTCGAGCCCGCCCAGCACCGCCACCAGTGCGCCGATTTCACGCACAATGCGGCGCACGTACAGCGCGAGGGCATCCCGCGCCCGCTCGTCCGAAGCTTCGCGTTCCAGCAGCACGCGCGGTTCGGGCGATACGCCCGATAGGCCCAGCAGTCCTGATTCGTGGTACAGCATGTGCCCCACCTGCTTCAGCGAGAGCTTCTCGATCTCCATCAGGTACAGCACCGCTCCCGGGTCGAGCGCGCCACAGCGCGTGCCCATCATCAGGCCGTCCAGCGCCGAAAAGCCCATCGTGGTAGCGACGCTCTCCAAGCCCTGCATCGCGCACAGACTGGCACCGCTGCCCAGGTGGGCGACGATGGTGCGACCGCACGCCGCCTCTCCATGGCGCTCGGCCAAAACCTCGGCCATGTAGGCATACGACAAGCCATGGAAACCATAGCGGCGCAACCCACGGTCCCAGGCCGCGTGGGATAGCGGCAGCAGCTGTTCGATCTTCGGCAAGGTATGGTGGAATGCCGTGTCGAAACAGGCCACCTGCGGCAGTTCGGGCTGTTCGGCAAGCAACACCTGTATGGCATCCAGCGCAAAGGGCTGGTGCAGCGGCGCCAGCGGGATGTAGCTGCGAAGGTCCGCCAGCACGCCGGCATCCACGCGCACCGGCGCCGAATACTTGCTGCCGCCGTGCACGACGCGGTGGGCAACGCCCACGATCCGGCGCTTTCCCAAACGCGCTCTCACACGCTCACGGATCATTTGTAGCGCAGCATGGGAAGGCTGATCCGGATCCAGTTGCACTCGCACCGGGGCGGCGCTGCTTTCGCTGAATTCCGGCGCCGGTCCGCCGATGTTCTGCACCTTGCCGCTCCAGGCCGCTTGCACCGGCAGTGGATCGGCACCCGCATCGAACAGCGCAAACTTGATGCTCGATGAGCCACAGTTCAACACGAGAATCAGTTCGTCGGTCATGGCGAAGATATCCGGTAGTGGTGGGCCGGCGTCAGCCGCAACGGAACAGGAAGCCACCCGCGATTGGCACCAATCGGCGCGGATCGGCATGGCCGGACGACACGGTGAGCATTCGCGCGCCGGGCACGATCCGGCGCTGGACGCATGGCCCCCGCGGGCGAGATCGATTGCCGACGACTGGCCTGAAAGCGGTGTCGTTCGTCGGTCCCCCGCGAAGACCCGACGGCTGCGCTGGCCGGCTCGTGGCCGGGCCGCGGAATTCGGCATCAAGGAATTATCGCGGGGACCGGCGCAGTCTGTCGAGGCCAAATCCGGAGAATTCTGATCAGGATCAAGAAGGACCCGCACGCTGGGAAACTCCGGGAGCATGAGGAATCATACTTTCAGATCACGGCTCCACAAGGGCTTGCGGGCAACGCATCGCGAGCGCCAGACCGGGCAATACGCATATTGGCCGGAAAGACTACGGCGACCTCGTCAGGCGCCTTCATTCCTTCCAGGACACGAACACGAGCAGGCCCGATACCCATGACAGATCGCCCGACCTCAAACCTCACGGAAGCTTCGCTGCCCACGCAATGGCATACGCTGTCTCAAGCAGAGATCGAGCGGGCATTGCAAACCGGAATGGCCGGCTTGCAGGAAGACGAGTCCCTCCGCCGCCTGGCCCGGTTTGGGCCAAACCGGCTGACCCCGCCGAAGCGGCGCGGACCGCTGCGGCGTCTGCTGGCGCAGTTCCACAACATCCTGCTTTACGTCATGCTCGCTGCTGCCATTATCACAGCCTTCCTGGGGCACTGGATCGACACGGGCGTGCTGTTCGCGGCGGTGGTGATCAACGCCATCATCGGCTTCATACAAGAGGGCAAGGCCGAATCCGCGCTCGATGCAATCCGTGCCATGTTGTCGCCGCATGCCACGGTGATCCGCGGCGGCACCCGCCGCGAGATCGACGCCGCCGGGCTGGTGCCCGGCGATCTGGTCGTGCTCGCATCCGGCGACCGGGTGCCGGCGGACCTGCGCCTGGTCGCGGTCAAGGAATTGCGTGTCGAAGAAGCGGCGCTGACCGGCGAATCCATGCCGGTAGAAAAGAACACCGCGCCCGTGCCCGCCGACGCCCCGCTGGGTGACCGCTACGGCATGGCCTACTCGGGCACGCTGGTAGTCTATGGACAAGCCAGCGGCGTCGTCGTGACGACGGGCGCCGCCACCGAACTCGGCAAGATCAACCAGATGCTCTCCGGCATTCAAAGCCTGGCCACGCCCCTGCTGCGCCAGGTGGATCGTTTCGGCCGGATGCTGGCCCTGGCCATTCTCGGCGTTTCCGCCGCGACCTTCGTGCTCGGTTCCTGGTGGCGCGGCCATGCGCCCGCGGAAATGTTCATGATGGTGGTGGCCTTGGCCGCATCGGCGATCCCCGAGGGACTACCGGCGATCATGACCGTCACCCTTGCACTTGGCGTCCAGCGCATGGCCCGGCATCACGCCATCATCCGCCGCCTGCCGGCGGTGGAAGCGCTGGGTTCGGTGACGGTGATCTGCTCCGACAAGACCGGAACGCTGACCCGCAACGAAATGACCGCCCAACGCATGGTATGTGCCGGCCATGTGTTCGATATCGGCGGCGTGGGTTATGCCCCGGTGGGCGATTGCAGCATCGGCGGGCACGCCATCGACCCCGGGCATTACCCTGCGCTGGCCATGGCGATCCGCGCCGGCGTACTGTGCAACGATGCTCGCCTGCGTGAGGAGGATGGCTTGTGGCGAGTGGAAGGCGACCCCACGGAGGGCGCTTTGCTCGTGCTGGGCGGCAAGCTCGGGGGCACCCAGCACCTTGACGACAAGCTGTGGCCAAGGCTCGATTCCATCCCCTTCGAGTCGCAACACCGCTTTATGGCCACCTACCATCGTGACGATCGCGGCGACCCGTGGATTTTCGTCAAGGGAGCGCCTGAGCGGATTCTCGACATGTGCGGCAAGCAATGGAACCACGACGACGACGACCCGCTCGATGTCGATTATTGGCGCCGCATGGCCACCGACACCGCGGCCCAGGGATTGCGGCTACTGGCGGTGGCATGCAAGCGGTCCGCCCCGGCCGGCGAGCGGCTGACGTTCGCCGACATGGAATCGGGATACACGCTGCTGGCGCTGGTTGGCATCATCGATCCGCCACGCGAAGAGGCCATGCGCGCGGTGCGCGAATGCCATCGCGCCGGCATCCGCGTGAAGATGATCACCGGCGATCACCCGGAAACGGCGCGCGCCATCGGTGCTCAACTCTCGATCGGCGTGGGCAAGCCCGTCATCACTGGCGCGGAAGTGGCCATCATGGACGATGCGGCATTGCGCCGCGTGGCCATGGAGGTGGACATCTTCGCGCGGGCCAGTCCTGAGCACAAGCTGCGCCTGGTCCAGGCACTGCAGGCGGACGGCCAGGTGGTGGCCATGACCGGCGACGGGGTGAACGACGCTCCGGCGCTCAAACGGGCCGATGTCGGCGTAGCGATGGGCATGAAAGGCACCGAGGCAGCCAAGGAAGCCGCCGACATGGTGCTGGCCGATGACAACTTCGCAACCATTGCCACAGCGGTGCGTGAAGGCCGGGCGGTCTATGACAACCTGAAGAAGTTCATCCTGTTCATGTTGCCCACCAACGGCGGCGAGGCGCTGGTGGTGATCGCGGCGATCCTGTTCGAGCTGGCTTTGCCTCTGACGGCGGCCCAGGTGCTGTGGATCAACATGGTCGCATCCAGCACGCTTGGCCTGGCGTTGGCGTTCGAGCCTGCGGAGCACGACGTCATGAACCGCCGGCCACGCCCGCCAGGCGAGGCATTGCTGTCAGGCTTTTTCGTCTGGCGGGTACTGATGGTTTCCTTCCTGATGATGACGGGCGCGCTCGGCCTCTTCCTATGGGAGCTTGACAGTGGCACCAGCATCGAGTCGGCACGCACCATGGCTGTCAACGCGGTTGTCATGGCGGAAATGTTCTACCTGCTCAACAGCCGCTTCATTCTCGCGCCGGTAATCAGTCGCGGTGGGCTCACTGGCAACCGCTATATCCTGCTGGCCATTGCCGCCTGTCTTCCCCTGCAAATCGCCTACACCCATGCGCCCATCATGCAGGCCATCTTTGACTCGACCGACCTGTCGCTATTGGAATGGGGCAAGGTCTTGGCTGCCGGCCTGCTGGTGTTCTGCGTGGCCGAGTTGGAGAAATTCCTGATTCGCCGTACCGGCCTGGCTTCTCGCTTGTCCCATTCTCGTTTATCCCATATGTGAACTGGTCAAACACGCCAAAAGGAGAGATCCCCATGACTGAAACCTATCTTGCAGGAACCACGCCAGACCGGCTTTTGCTGGCCACCGATTTCAGCGCGCGCTGCGATCGCGCGCTTGACCGGGCCGCGCAACTGGCCAGCGAGTGGCGGGCCGAACTGGTCGTGCTGAAAGTGCTCGAGCCTGCCGCATCGGCCGACCTGGCATTGGCCTGGGCCGGAGGCAAAGCCAGCGATGAACCGCTCCTGCACCTGGCGCGACAACAGCTCGTCCGTGATCTCTCGGGGATGAACGTCCCCGCGACATTGCACACCGCGTGGAGCAACGATGCGGCTGCCGCCATCCGGACCACGGCCATCGGCGCCCATGCTGGCATGGTGGTCACCGGCGTCTCGCGCAATGAAATCACGGGGCGCTTCCTGGCCGGCTCGACCGTCGAGCGCCTGGCGCGCTCGCTGCCGCAACCCTTGCTGGTGGTGCGCTATCGAGCGCACGCATCGTATCAGCGGATCGTGGTGGCGAGCGATTTCTCAGCGTCGTCCAGCCGTGCCCTGCAAGCCGCGGCACGGCTATTTCCGGGACGGGAGCTTATCCTCTATCACGCTGATGACATGCCAATGTCCAGCCTCGTCAAAGGCCTACCCTCCAGCCTCGTCGAAGGTATACCCAGCTCCCCCATCGGCCTCGACAAGCAGCGAGCCGAGTGTAGTGCCTTCCTCGCGGCCACCGGACTCCCCGCCCATGTCAAAGTCCGCCCCGTCATCGAACGCGGCGCAGTCGAAACCGCCCTGACCCAATATGTCCGGCAGCACGACATCGACCTGGTAGTGATGGGAACCCAGGGCCGCAGCGCAATCATGAGCCTGCTGCTTGGCAGCACGGCGGCCAAACTGCTGGATTGGCTGCCTTGCGACACGCTGCTGGTGCGCGAGCCACGCGCCAACGAATGACGACAGGATGCGACGCCATGTCCATGTATATGGCGTTCGCGTGGTCACAGGCCGGGAATCCTCGGCAAGCCTGGCCTGAAAACGCTGCCAGGATCCGCCCATGGTCCTCCATAGCGTCGAGCCATTGAGCCTCAGATAAATCCGCATGCACACTCCAGGAAGATTCTCATTCAATTTGCGCCCCATCCAGGTTAAAAGTCTCCCTGATGTGCGTGCCGTGGAAACAACGGCGCACCATCCTGTGCACTGAGCCCCCAAACCAAGGAGCGGTGATTGCGCGCTCGCTGGCGCGTTTCAACCACTTCGCAATGGCAGCGGAACATGGAAGACATTGAAAAGCTGATTGAGACCCTGGCGCTTTGCGTTCCGCAACTGGGCCGCTTGCGCAACCGGACCTTCCGGACAGCGATCGCGATGCCTCGAAGTACGACGCTCCGCCGACCTTCGATCACCCTGTGGCCACCTGGCAAGGCACGCGCGACGGGCGCAGTTACCGCAGCCGCTTGGGCGTAGCCACTCCTGGAGTACTGGAGCCTAGTGTTTCGGGATTCGGTCACGCGATGGGGGCATGCCTGGGACCACAAATGGACATACCGTTCAGCGAGCTGAAGCCGATCCTGAGACCAGAAGCAGACAAGTACCTGGTGCCTGGCGTGGAATCCGCGCGCTGAGGCTGCCTGCCGTGGCCGGCAGGCGCCGCATCGACTGACGCGACAAATGCAGTTGCTTCTTGCAGCGCCCATGCGTAGGCATAGCTGCGCTCACCCACAAGAACAGAGATTTCTCATCAGTTTCAAGAGAATTCCTACATCCGGGCGACGCACATATAGGGCATCATGTGGCCCTGCCAAATTCCAGGGAGCCCCGCCCTTTTGACGCGTTCCACCGCTATTGCGGAATGGATCCTGCAGCGTGGCGGCGGATACGGTTATTCATGCATAGCGCACTCCACTCTACCAAGGAGAGCGGACACAGGGGCGACGCTATGCGTCGCGCGCTATCCCTCCCCGGCCGGAAGGCCCGGGTCTCCGCGCAGTCTGATGAACCTGATCCGATCCATGCCTGACAGTGCTGAGACCGATACCCCTGGATACAAGGCAATCCGGGAGGCCGCGGAGCTTCTGGAGCAAGAGGCCGCCGCCCTGGCCCGGGGACATGCTCCCTTTGGGGACTGGGGCGCGGATGGCGATGTCAAGGCCGCTCACGACGACATGCTCGCAAAGGCTGACGCGCTGCGCGCCTTGCTGCCAGGGCAAGCCACCGCGGCAAGCAAGGAACCAGCGGCATAGGCAGGAACATTACGATCAAGCGTTGCCGCCTCCATTTCCCGGCGCGCATGAGAACAGTGGCGGCGCCGTGTCGATGGAACGCGCAGCGTGAGGCCTGCTTCGCCGCCTCTGGCGCCACCGCCGGCGAGTGGTCGGCGATCATGCAGCGGCTCGGTTGCGATTCGCGCTTTATCGCACGTTGGTCGCGCCGGTTTCTGGCCGAGCGGCTGGCGGGCCTGTACGCACGCCGTCCCGGCAGAGCCTCCGCGCGCGCCGGAGAAGCCGGCTTGAATCGGCCTATCTCGCTCGCATTGCGAACATCCCGGTCATTGGCTTGTGCGACATCAAGCGCAAACCTCATTGATCAGCATTTCCCTTGGGAAACACATTTCCATTGGCACTTGGGCCCTGGATCAATGCCGCAAGAACTCTGTCGCTGGACGGCAGGAGTATAGGCTAGGCTCATCAAAACCTAGCCCGATCGCGGACGCGCCCAGCCCGGGGAGTCCCCTACTCCCGGCAGGCAGTGTCAGCGGAAGGCAAGTGCTCCCCAATGGGCGCTGCCCGTGATGGCGTTCACACACGGACAGCAAGCACCGCCGGGACCCTATCACAGGCGTGTCGTCAGTCTCCGCGCAGAAGGTAGGAGACGCTTGCAATGCCAGCCAGAACGACAAGAAAGGGCTTCCAGCGCTGGCGGCGCAGATAATAGGCCGCCACCAGATAGACCAGCCCGGCGAGGGTGACGAGGTTGCTGCGCGTGACCGCGCCGGTCAGCCATACCACGATCATTTGCAACCAATAGATCCCGCGCATGCGCGATGGCGGCATTGCTGCGTCATCCGCCGCGGCGGTTTGGACGTCCCCCTCTCCAACCGGATCGGCAGCGCGACGTTCGACACCGGGTGTGGCCGGCAAAGCTTCGGCCTCCGCGCGTTGCCGCTCTTCGGCCGCTGCCCGCCGCCGCGCGGCACGCTCCTCGCGCATCTCGCCATCGGTACGCTGGCGCGCAGGCTCGGGGCGCGGCGCCGGCGTCCACCAGGGGCCCGCAGCCCGTTCCGGCGCCTTGCCCTGAGCGGAAAGCCAGCGGAAGCTGACCGCGGCGGCGGTCGAAGCTGTCGTTGCCGGCCCCACGGGCAATGCCCGTGCGGCTTCCACCAGCGCTTGTCCCTGTGCCGCGTTCACATTGCGCACGAAGTGGGCATAGCCTAGCAGGCGATCGCGGCTTGCCGGTTCCCCTTCCCAGGTGGCCTGCTCCACGCCGCTGCGTTGTGCGCGGTGCAGCGCGGCGCGCAGCGCGCGCCGTTTCCGGCGCGACACGCCGGCTCCGTCATTGACCACCACGCCGGTCACTTCCTGCCGCGCGCCCTTGCGCATCACGCGTTCTTTATCCGGATGCGGTGTGAAGCCTTCCTCGCGCAGCGTCCATCGCACCCGGCGCAGCAGCATCCCCACACGCTGCGAGGCCTCGCCCGAGGCGGAGAAGCTCAGATCGTCCGCATAGCGCGTATAGGCAAAGCCTAGCGCATGCGCCACGCCCGCCAGGCGCCGGTCGAGCCGGCGGCACAGCAGGTTGGTGAGCATGGGGCTCGTGGGCGCACCTTGTGGCAATACGCGCTCCCGTGCCTTGCCGCCGACGAAATAGCGCTGGCCATCGACCAGAAGCTCGTCGCAGCGGTTCTCGCTGCACAGCAGCGCCAGCACGGTGGCAACGGCCTCGGGGTAGCCAAGATGCATGAACACCCCCTTGATACGGCCGAAGGCAATGCTGGGAAAGAAGTCCTTCACGTCGAGATTGATGACGACATCCTGCCCGCAGTGCGGCTGCGCGTTGCTGACGATGGAGCGCGCGGGCAGGAAACCGTGCGCAGCCTGGTGCGCCGCTACCTTGGCGAGGATGTTTTCCAGCACCCAGTACTGGGCGCGCTTCAGGCGCGGCATGGGTGCGGAGATGAGGCGTTCGCCTCCGGTCTTCTTGGGCAGCGTGAAGCGCCGGTAGTGCGTGCTGCGTGCCACCTCCCGGTGATAGCTCAGGAATTTGAGTTCGGCGAGATCGATTCCCATCGCCTGGGCCAGCGCCTGCAGACTGTAGAGCGCCGGCAGGCCATGTCCGGCCAGGCGTGCGTGGTCCGCGCTGGCCGGTTGTTGCAAGCCGGCCGAAGCGCCAGCCCCCAGATAGACAACTTGCGTTTGCCGTGCCGCATGCCATTGCAATGCCCGCTCGTGGCGGCGCTGTTCACGCGCTCGGGCGTTTTGCTCCCGCTGCGCACGTGCGGCATCCAGACGCTCCTTGCGCATGGCCCGCAGCGCGGTCTCCGGATCGCCCTTGAGCCGCAGCGATTCCTGCAGCGTGGCCAGTTCCTTCATGAGCGCCGCCTCATGCTCGATAAACCCGGCGGCGGGCTGCGGCTGCGCTTCATCGTGCGGCCAGAAGCCCAGGCGCTGCATTTCGGCAAGCACCACCGCATCCTTGCTCGAAGCGCGGATGCGCTCGATGAGATCGGCACGCGTGGGTTGGAGAGCGCTCATCGCTTCTGCTCCGTGCGCTCCGGGGCGCTCCGGGTCGATGAGCCAGCTTGATGAGCTTGATGGGCTTGAGAGAGGGAAGACGATGCAGCGCGCTTCTCGTCGAAGAGCCCGAAGGGCCCACAGGACGGGGGCTGTTCACTCGACGCCGCACCGCCACCCGTGCGCTCGTTCGCTTGTGGCAAGCCACTCAGGAACGGCGCACGGGTGGCAGGTGCGGCACAGTGAAAACGGCACCCGTGGCGCATGGAACGGCAGTTCACAGGGGCGGCGAAACACCGCCCGGATTGCAAGAGCCTGCGCGCTGCATCTGGCCGCACTATAGCATGAGCCGCGTGGTAACGGGCGTGTGCGGCAGTCCGCGGCATCGGGGTTCTCCTCGGATCGATCATGATTCCATTCCTTCCTTGTCGGCAGCCGTGGCTGCCGCCGCCAGGCGCAGTGCGTCCAGCCGTGGCTGGGCAAGCAGCCGCAGGGCCAGCATATGGCTGCAGGGACCGCGGCGCAGCCGGTTCTGCCGGTAGTGGTTGCAGGTGCAGTGCGCATCGGTGATCTGTTCGTCGGCATCGAGGCTGAGCTGCGGCGATGCGCTTTGCCGGCCTTGCCTGACTTCGCCGCGGATACGCAGCCTGCTTTCGTCCCGTTCGATGCCCATCAGTTTCACGCTGCCTGCGTGCACCAGCTTCAGCGCAGCGTCTTCCTCCGTGCTATCCAGCAGCAGCTGTTCCAGCATGAGCGGATCGCGGCTGAGTTCGCGCCAGGCAAAGCGTGCCGCCGGCAGGTCGTACACGGCGCGGCCGGCTTGCAGCCACGACGCAAGCGCGGCCCGCACATCGGCTTCGGGCAGGCCCGTTCTCGCTGCAATCTCCCCTGGCGTGGCTTGCCAGTGGCGCTGCAGATCCTGCGCAACCTGCAGCTTGGCCGCATCGCTCACCGCATGTCGCGGCGCGAGGAGGTTGAAGCGCGCCGAAGCCGACCAATCGCTGGCTGACCAGCCTGTCAGTCCCAGCGTCACGGTGACCTCCCCCAGCTCAACCACCCAGAAGCTGGGCATGCCGCTCTCCAGCAGGTGCACGCGCACCCGCGTGGCGAGCCCGATGAGCCGTTCCAGCGTGAGCAGGCGGCGGCGGCCCCAAAGGCGGATGGTGCGGGGCTGCGTCAGCGTCGCGCCCAGCAACTGGCTGCGGCGCGTGGGCAAGACGATGTCCCAGGGCTCGAATACCAGCCGAGGCGTCGCGTTTGGCGACAGCTCGAAGCGGATGGAGCGCGGCCCGCCGCGTTCGCGGTGCTGGCGCAGCACGGCGCAGATGCTGTGCAGGTCCATGGGATGGAGGTCCAGCACCGTGGCCGGCAGTGCCATCGCGCTCGAGACCTGCATGAAACCGCGCAGCCAGCTGTCCGGCAACTCGATCTTTTCCTCGCGCAAGGCCGGATCGTCGCCTACCGACACGCTGAAGCCCGCGGGGTCGACGCCAAAGCGCGTTTCCTTGTAGTCGCGAATCTTCTGGAACTCGTCGTAGAGGCTGGCCGAGTAGTCGATATTGGTCGTTCCGCAGGCCATCCCGCCGATACGGGCGAAGACATCGTGCGAGACGCTGACGGCGCAATAGCTGGATTCGTCCTGGCTGAAAGCCTCGAAAAGCAGCCGGTCGGGATGCACGGTGATCACCGGGTCGAGCACATACCAGGCGTCGCGATTGGCGTTGTACAGCCAATCGAAATACTTCTGCTGCGCCGCGTAGAAAGGCTTGAGCACAGCGGACTTCTGCGCGCGCAGGCTGGTCAGCTCGGCGCCCAATGCTTCAGCGCGTTGCTTCAGCTCGCCGGCTCCCGCCATGAAGCGGGCCAACAGCGTCTGCTCGTTGGCTTCGCACCATTGGCGATAGGCCGTCCTGTCCCGTCCACGCGTGCGCATGTCGCTGACCACGACATCGTGCAGCGCCGACAGCGCCTCGCGGAAATGCAGGTGTGTCAGCCCGTCGCGGCGGAGCACCCCATCGAACCAGGTTGGCGGGCGCAGCGTGTCCGGCGCGAACTGAAAGGCCTGCGCCGCGTGCGAATCCTCGACGGTCGTGCCGCCGTAGTACTGATAGCGGAATTTCATGGTATTGGCGTTAGCTGCGCGCTACTGCGGGAACGGCGCGGCGGTGCGCGCCGCGTGCCTCGGGCGCGACCCATTCGAGAAACGGCAGCACGATACCTGGATGGCGCGCCGCGATATCGCGCAGGCCGGCCACATACTGCGGCTGGTCGGTCAGGCTCGCACCGACCACCTGGCGCGCGAAAATGTCTGCTACCACCGCTGCGCAGGCCGGCGCTTTTACCTGCTGGCGCAGGAAGTCGACAATGCGCGATTTGGCCGCCCGGGCGCGATGCACCTGGCTCAGCACCGTCAGGAAGTACGGCTGCAGTTGCCGCAGGCGCTCGGCGCGCGGTTCGTCCGCCTCGGCAGGCAATTCAAGCAGCCATTGCGTCACGAAGAGCTGAACCGAATTGCCCGGGTGTTGCGCCAGTCGGAGCAGGCATAGACTGGCCTCGGGCGCCCGCATGCGCCGCGTTAGCCTTGCGCGTCCAAGCGCCTGCACCCAGGCCTGCGGGTGATCGACCCATGCGATGAGCAGTTCGGGCGTCAGCGATGCTTCGGGCAGCCGCTCGCCCAGCAACTGGCGGGCATACCGTTGCGTGTCCTCGAAGGTGCTGTTGGCCACTGGCAGCAGCTGCGCGGCCTGCTCGGGCGTGATGCGTAGCGGCTCACCCAGTTGCGCGTCGAGGCTGCGCATGGCGCGCTGGCGCACCGCCACATCCGCATGGCGAAGCAGCGTGGCCCATTGGCGCAGGCTGAATTCGGCATCGGCCAGCTGCGCCAGCGTCCAGGCGCCATAGCGCTGTGCGCCCGCCGTGCGCGCCTGCAAGGAACGCCAGCAGCCCCGGGCGTCCCGCGCCGGAGCCGCTGCAGCCAGCGGGTCCGTAAGCCAGCGCAGCAGATCATCGTGCAGGCCATGTGCGGCTTCGCTGCGAAACAGGGCCGCATGCAGGTGCTCGGCCAGGCCACGGCTCGCGTCCGGGGCGAGCGCCAGCCGTTCAATGGCCACGGCGACGGCGGCACGCACGCCGGCATCGGCATGCAGTGCGAATTCGGCCAGCAACGCGGATTGGCTTTGCAGCACGGTATCGGGCAGCGCCGCCAGCAGGCGCACGCCGCAGGCGCAGCGCCTGGCCTCGTCGGAAGCCAGCAATGCGTGCAGGGTGGCCGGCGGCAGGCTCGCAAGGCCGGCGCGATGATGCACAAGCCAGACGGTGGCGACCTCGGTCACCGCCAGCGCCGGGTGCAAAAGCAAGGAGTGCAGCGCGGACGGCGGCACGGAGGCGGCGTGCGCCGCCAGTGCGCCGGCCAGCAAGTCCTGCAACTGCTGTGCGATTTCGGGTAGCGCGGGCGCGTCGTCATCCAGCGGCAGCAAGGCTTCCAACAACTCGCCGAGCAGTACCGCGGGCGGGGCCAGCAACGCCAGCGCCTGGCCTTGAACGCGTATCGTGGCCTGCGGCGACAGCAGCAACGCAGCCACGAAATCGGCGCGGCCGGCCAGTCCGGCGGGCGCGCGTGCCAGCTCGCCGGCAAGCAGCGCGACAGCGTCGGCGTCGCTGCTGCGCGTGAGTGCGATCAGCAAAGGCAGGCGCTCATCCAGCGCGTGCAGGCCGGCGAGCTTGTGCCGCACGGCCGCCAGCGCAACGGCCGCGGTATGCGGGTAGCGGCTGGCCAACAGCATGCCGAGCGAGGTGGCCGGCGCGTCGGCCAGATAGGGCACGTGGTCCTGCAGCGCTCGCGCTGCCACCCACTGCACAAGCGAGGAGTGGCTGTGCAGCGCCAGTGCCACCAGGGCCTGCGGATTCGCGTCCCACATCTCGCGCCCGCCCTCCACGCGCTGCGCTGGCGGCCGCGCAAGATCCAGCGGGTCCAAGGTCCACCAGCGGCCGCTGCGCCGGCTTGCCTGGAGCGCCGGCCAGTGCGGCAACAACAGCTGCGAGACGAGCAGCCAGCCGGCTGCGCCGTCGTAATGGCGGCACAGCGTGGCATAGCGGCCATCGACGTACTGCCAGCGGTTCTCTTGGCGGCGCCGGGCATGCAGCTCGTCATCCAGCTGGAGCAGCAGTGCAACCGCCAGCTCCGGCGCGGCGCTGTGGCCGATCCGCTGCAAGCGGCGCAGGGTGCGCAGGCCACGGGCACGCAGGTAGGCACGCGTAGGGCCGGCATAGGCGCCGGCCGCACGGCCTTGCGCAGGCGTGGATTCGAAACGCGCATGCAGCAGCGCCAGCGTGCCGGCGTCGCGCCGCAGTTCGGCAGTCTTGTAGATCGCACGCACTGCCGCGAAGCACCCTGCTTCGAGCGGTGCCGTGCGCAGATGCTCGTGCACGGCCTGCCTGGCAGTGGAGTCGATGAGCGCTAGGTCGTAACCGTCGAGCAGCCATTGCGGATATTCGCCAACGCTGGCCGCGGCCGTTTCCGGTTTGGCGCCCTTGGCCTGCCACCGCGCGGCCAGGGGCTGCAGCGCGGCCTTGCGCCCGGCGTCGCCGCCGGCCAGCAGCAGCCAGGCCTGGCGCGCCATGCGCCGCGTGGCGGGCGAACGTCCGCGCTCGGCCAGTTCACCCATCGCGGCACGCGCTCCCGTGTCGTCCAGGCGGCCCAGGGCCACCGCCAGGCAGTAGTCGAGCAAGTCGTCGCTGCTGCCGAGCAGGCTCACCAAACGCGGCGCCAGGGCACGCAGCGCCTGCTGGCTCGCCAGGTCGGTCGTGGCGGCATCGCTGCGCTCGGCCACGCGCCAGACACTGCGCGCTTGCCGTGCAGGCGGCAGCAACCGCCAGGCGGAGAGGGAGAAGCGCTGCACCAGCGCCGCCACATCCGGCGCCGGTACAGATGCGGAAAGCGGATCGGCAAACGCGGCCGGGGCCGCCGCCGTTGCGGCCGTCACGGCTTGCAGTTCAGGAAAACCAGCATGTTCGCGCAAGACATCGCCGACCGCCAGCCTGCGCAGCAGGTAACCGACGGCGCGGCGATGGGCCACGGCCAGCGTACAGGGTACGGCTGTGAGCGTACTCTCAGTTTCGGAGATCACCCTGTCCCCGCTCCAACGCTGCCGGCGGCATGCGACTACAAAGCGCGACTGATCATTGTCATCCTGCAGGTCCAGCTCAATCAGCTCGACAACGACGGTGCACGTCCGTTCGCGCCCCTGTTCGAGCATGGCTCGGGCGAATCGCCGCATCCACTACCCCCCATTCTCCACGTTGCGCGGCAGTGTAGCAGTTCTCTTATTCGTCATGAAGCCGAGATCGAATGCCGCGATTCACCCATCCGAACCCGAATACCGCATACATCAATGCATAGAAGGGAAAGGTACGGCCGGCACCCAGGCGGGCAGCGGTCTATATTCAGACTTTTCCGCATCAATTATCAGAAAAATCTGATCGATTTCGAAGTTGAAAAGATTTCCCCATGAACTGAGAGTAGCGCGGCCTGTACATGCCGGCAGATCGATTCATCTTATTGATTGGCGGTGTTTGGGTGGCGAAGGGAATGGGATCGGTCTAAGCTTCGTCTTTGTCAATCATTGAGATGTGCATTGACCCCACTTGCATTCCCGATGGGTGCAGGCTTCCGTCGCGTTGTTTCATAAATCGGAAACCCTCCCTCTGGGAGTCTGAAAGTTGCGGCATTTCGTCGGTCTGCGATCGCTTTTCGCATGACCTTCAGAATGAATGATCACTTTCTTCTGCACCGTCGATCATGCAACGACACCACGCCGGGCCTCGCGCCTGATTCTGACTTTATCTCGTTACAATGTCCGAACCCCTGTTTCTCTGCGCCAGCATTCCCCTTTCCAAAGGGGGCTTCCAACGCTGGCTCAAGTCCGTGCCGCTATCGGCCGGCGATTTTTCCGATTGGCCCATTGCATTCGACGATCTGCCGCCGTCGCTACCGTGCGGGCATGCGACAGTGAAGGACGCGCTGGTCAGCCAACTCGCCGGCAGTCTGGTCGATGGCGATGGTTTTCTGTTGTGCCGGCACGACGAGGCTCTGGCTGAGTTGCAGGTGGCGGCATGCTTCCGCTACGGTGACTCGCAGGAAACACGTACGGAGGTGCTCGGCCTCTGCGCGATGCTACGCGGCGTGGCGGTCTGCTACACCGCCGGGACAACGGCCTTCATCCACGTGTTCGACAGCGGCGATCACCGCACCCAGGTTTCCATCGCACTGGAAAAGCGGCATAGCGCAACGCGGGAAACCATGTCCGCCTGCACGCCGGGGTGGTTCGACGCCTGGGTAGGCAGCCTGTCGGAGTTCGATCCGGAAACGGACCTGGGTGCCGCCGTCGCGCCCACCTTGCTGCGCGCGCTGAAAGCCGTCGTCAACGTGGGCGCTGCCCAGGCCACGCCAGAACGTCCCTACCGTTATGACCTGTTGTTCTACACCGATGGCAAGCAGGTCTACTCCCACAACGGCCAGGTGCTATCCGGGGCAGAACCGTCGAGCTTTCGCCGGCTGACTGCGGGAAGCGACAATGAGGCGTTCTACGGTGATCGCCATACCCTTTGGTACAAGGGCATCGGCCCGATGGTACGGGTGCATACACGTGACCCGGACACGGCCGTGCGCGGCTTCCGTCCGGGCGGAGCTGACGGCCGGCCATTGCTGTTGTGCGGCAACACGCTCTGGTGCGAGGCTCGACTCGATTACCCTGACAGGCACAAGAGCAAAGCGCACTGCGAGCAGAACCGTGCTGCAATCCAGGCACGCGGTGGCATCGTCACCAGCGAAGCCGTGTACGACATGATGTGGCTGCAACCGACACAGGTCGATGGCGCCACCTTTGCTCACGTTGAGGACTATGTTTTCGGGGACCTCCAGCGCGTCTACTGGATCGACGGCGACAACGGTATCTCGATCCTGGAAGGAGAGGCGCCGGACACATTCCGCCGTGTGGGCGAAGTGCTATGCGGGAAACATCATGCACTGTTGTGGTCAACCCGGCTCGATGCCCGACTCGACTGCAGCACGTTGCGTTACCTGGGAGGCGAGCGTCACCAAGGCGGCTCCACCTACGCAGATGCTACCCAGCTCTGCTATCTGTCTCATATGCACTGGAATTCCATCATCCTGGAAGGCGCCGACCGTGACCACTATGCGCGCGCGCCGTTCGATCCAAAACTGTCCTATGACGGCCGCTATGTCTGGTACGACGGCAATCGCGTCGTCGGGGCGGACGGTGCCACGGTCAGCCCCTGCGAGGACATCGGCACCTCGCAATTCTGGAAAGACGCCCGCCGGGTCTACGCCGGCGCGCAGGTGCTCAAGGGTGTTGACCCGCAGCGATTCAAGGTCTATCCAAGGTCGGCATATGCACGCCACGGCGGCGACGTGTACTGTGGGAAGAAACGGGTCAGCGGCGCGGATGCCGACAGCTTCGAAGTGATCGACTTCGGCTACGCACGCGATGCCTATCGGCATTACCGGTACGGCGTTCCGGAGGATAATTAGATGCCATGGATGGGCCGCGGGTCCTGGTGCAAATCGCTGGTTGATATAGGAAGCAGCCTTTCAAAAGGTCACTTTGTCATGTGGCGAGGACGGCGTCGACGGCTGGTTCGACTGTCTGACGGCGTTTGAGCCATCGGCACTGTCTTGCATCCGACGACCTGGCCTTGCCGCGGAGGACGACTTGCACCGGTGCCAATCCTGCAACCGACTTGCCCATCCTGCTGCCCACGCCGGCTGCTTTTGGAAAGACAATGACTCCCCCGGGCGACGCCTCCGACGCTGCTAGGATCCGCCCACGGTCTTCAACAGCGCCGATTCGAACATGGCAGCGGGCGAGATGATCGGCTCTTCCCAGGGAATATGCTTGCCGTAGCGTTCCCGCATCCTGGCGCGCACGGCGGGCGTGCTCAGGTCGAAATCCTTCAGGGGCTGCGGCGCACCGATTTCCAGGCCGAGCGCGCGCCGATAGGTCTTCCAGACCAGTTCGGAGCAGTAGATCCTGTCATCCGACCACGCGAACACCAGGTCATAGGGCCGGCCCAGAAAGCCCTCGCCCACCGTTGCAAGGCGCTGCCGCGCCTTGTCCGTCAGCAGCGATTCGTTGCGCAGCCGCTTGACCACGTAATGTCCCCGCTCGCCCTGCGCGGCCCATTGGTCCAGCGGCGTGTACGATACCCTGGCCGCAGCCTCCAGCACATAAGCGCGCCCCTGACGCTGCACGATCATGCCCATATGGCTGTATGGGGAATGCGTGGCTTGCTGCACGGCCAGGCTTTGCGCCGACCGCGATCGCTGGAAGACCAGGTCGCCGGTCCGCACATCGGGCGCCGCGGCGGCGGCCATCGACAGCGTGGCCAGCACACCCGCGGCGGCGCGGCGCATCCAGGTCTTTTGCGTCATGATTGCGGCTGCACGACCGGGCCTGGACGTGTTGATCCTGTCGTACGAGTTGAAAGTGCGATCGTCATTGTCGTTGTGTGTGGGCATGAAGGACTCGATGCCTCCGACATATTACACGCCCCCCGGTCGTCGCCATATGCGGGCCAGAGAGGCTGCCGGGCGCTCCGCCAGGCGAGGAATGCCCGCCCGCGGAGCCAGGACAGGCGGCCCCGAAAACCGCAAAATCTGCAAATCCACTACCGATACAGTGCGCCTACTGGAGAACGCATGAAACCTCAAACCCGTGCCCACTACGCCCGGCGGCTGGAGCCGGTGCTGCTCTGGCTGGCGAGCCACCCGGACGCCGACCCGGAGCTGCATCACCTGGCCGATCTGGCTTGCCTGTCCCCCTACCACTTCCACCGCGTCTACCGCGCGATGATGGGGGAGACGGTGAGCGCCACGGTGCAGCGCATGCGCATGCACCGCGCAGCGGTCGCGCTGGCGGCGGGCAGGGGTTCCTTGCGTGAGGTGGCGCTGCACGCCGGCTACGCGTCGGACGCTGCGTTCAACCGGGCATTCGGTGCAGCCTTCGGCATTTCGCCCGGGCGGTATCGCGCGGCCCGCTCCAGCCCCTTCGACCCTCAGGAGCCCACTATGTATCCCCTCACCCTCGAACCGTTTCCCGGCGTCATTCTGGCCGCGCTGCCCCACCGCGGCAGCTATCAGGACATCGGCCCGGTTTTCGACCGCCTCTACATGCTGGCCGGCAGCCGCGGCCTGGTGGGCCGCGACGCCAGCGGCTATGGCGTGTACTTCGACGACCCCGAGCAGGTGCCGGTCGACGCGCTGCGCTCGCTGGCCGGCGTGCCCGTGGCGGCGGACACGGCCCTTGGCGATGGCCTGGAGCGCTTCGAGATCCCGGCAGGACGTTGCGCCGTGCTGACCTATACCGGGCCCTACAACGAGATGGGCAAGGCCTACAACTGGATGTTCTCCGAGTGGCTGCCCGCCAGCGGCATGGAGCCGGCCAACATCCCGATGTTCGAGCAATACCTCAACGACCCCAGGACCACGTTGCCAGCGCAGTTGCAGACGCGCATCTTCCTGCCGATCAAGGATTGACTCGGGCTCTCTGCGGCGCACGGCCTTCGTTCGCACCGGCGAACAGGCCGCTGCGCGCTCATCGGCCGGCAGTCGCGACGGTCGCAGTGAGCACACTGGTTGCGCAAGGGCCCCGAAGACGAGAGAAGCGGCTGATGCGTTCCGGGGTCCGAACGCAAAGCAGAAGCCTGCATGGCGTTGGGAAGCTATTGTCAAGGGCGGCCGCTCACTCTCGCTTGGCAGAAACCGGGGGCCTCGAAAAGTATATGGCTTTGAATACCTTGAGCATCAGGAAATATGTGACGCCATGGCTGTGACAGCGCGGCGCAGGTTCCGCCATGCAAGCGCGCGGGCACAGCCGCCGGACACCATGCTCAACGCGGTTTGATCGCCACCTTGAGCACCCCGTCGCGCTGGTTGGCAAAGAGGTCGTATGCGCTCACGATGTCATCGAGCTTGTAATGATGCGTGACCAGCGCGCCCAGGTCGACGCGGCCCGATTCGACTACGTTCAACAGGCGCCGCATGCGTTCCTTGCCGCCGGGACACAGCGCCGTGTTGATCTTGTGGTCGCCAAGACCCGCGGCAAAGGCCCCGAGCGGAATCGTCAGGTCGGATGCATATACGCCCAGGCTCGATAACGTGCCACCTGGCTTGAGGATGCGCAGCGCCGATTCGAATGTGGCTTGCGTACCCAGCGCTTCGATCGACGAATCCACGCCGCGCCCGCCGGTGAGTTTCAGGATCTCGTCGATCACATCGCAGTGCCTGAAGTTGAGTGTCACGTCCGCGCCCATCCGCCTGGCAATGCCCAGGCGGTGATCGTTGCCATCGACTGCGATGATGGTGCTGGCGCCCAGCAGGCGCGCGCCGGCCGTGGCGCACAGGCCAATCGGCCCCTGCGCGAACACGGCCACGGTGTCGCCGATGCGGATATTGGCGTTTTCCGCTCCCTTGAAGCCTGTGGACATGATGTCGGGACACATCAGCACTTGCTCGTCCGTCAAGCCATCGGGAATCGGCGCGAGGTTGGCCTGCGCGTCAGGCACCAGCACGTACTCGGCCTGCGTGCCGTCGATGATGTTGCCGAAGCGCCATCCCGCGGTCGCCTTGTAGCCGTGGCAGCCGCACAAGCCCATGGGGATCATATAGCTGCCGTCTTGCGAAGCGCAGCCATCCTGGGAGGCATACGAGTTGAAGTTGGGACAGATTGCGCCGGCGATCACCCGCTGCCCTTCCTGGTAGCCAACCACCGCGCTGCCCAGCTTTTCGATCACGCCCACGGGTTCGTGGCCTATGGTCAGGCCCCTGGCGACCGGGTATTCGCCCTTCAGGATGTGTACGTCGGTGCCGCATATCGTGGTGGTGGTAATGCGAACCAGCGCGTCATTGGGTCCCACATCGGGAATCGGCTTATCGGCCAGCTCAATGCGTCCGGGTTCGACGAACACGGCGGCTTTCATCATGGCAGTCATCGGTCTCTCCTTCTGGTCGTGGTAGGTACGAATTCGGATGCAGGCATCCCAACCAACCTGCTCTTGCGTCTTCGGGCGCGGCGAAGTGCGGCATATTCGCCGTCATCCGCGTTACCGGCCCGCTTCCTCAACGCCTTGTGCGCGCCGTGTTGACGCACTGTTGAGCCGCGTCGCGGCGGCGCCTGGGCCAGGGTGATGGAATCTCGGCGGCGCCATACGGTTGAGCCTGCACATGAAGGCCACTATGTGTCCTTTGGAGCGGGTGGCAATAGAAGACTACGCACCCCGGTGACGGTCCACGTTGACATGGATCAAGCGAGGTCCGTGGAACCAGCAATCAGGCTGGGAGGCGCTTGGCCTGGGCAAATCGCTGATTGTCGACAGCTGCGATGTCGAAATCATGTGACTGCCTGGCCAGCACAGATATCGAGATGACGCCCTCAACGGGTCTGGGTCGGTGCTCCTCCGGGAGCCGGCGCGCACCGGTCAATTCATGCGGATCAGGTCCCGTTTCGGCACCGGCAGCCAGTCTGCAGGCATGGCATCCTCCGGCGCCCCCTTGCCCGCCACGTAGCGGTAGACGAGATACTTCTTGTCTGTCTCGTAACCGATATTGGGGATGATCACAAGCATCTCCTTGCGCCCAACGTACAGCCAGCGAGGCAAGGCCTTTTCCGCGAAATAAAGGCGCTCCTCGGCATGAGTCTGCGGGTTCTGCCGGATGGCGACGCCCTTCAGGTAAGGCGTCCCGTATTCCAGGGCAAAGACGAGCGTCTTGCCAACGCATCTCGACAATGCAATGCGGCCGACAAAATCGCTTTTTGGCATGTCGAGGAATGCGCGTTCGGTCTTACTCCCCACTTGCACGAACAACGCATCCCCTTCCAGGCCATGCGATTCGGCTTTCAGTGTTGCACGACTTCCGTCTTCGAGGACGCACGAAAATACCGGGCGCAGCTTGCCGGTGTCACCGGCGCGTGCCGCCGTGCCAACGGTTGCGATTGCAGCCAATGCGAGGGTGAGAGCAATGGTTTTCATTTCGACAGGGCTACGTTTGCGGTATCGCAAGGTCCGGCTCGGTGTCCAATGCGCAGCCGTCTTGCCCCTCCCGAGAGCGTAAGATCCGGTATTCAACGCAAACCCTGCGAGGCACCAGCCCCCTCGCACAGACGCTAACGGCGGCGAGATAGACCGATCATCCGCCACATTAGCGGCGCCTCCTGGTGGTTGGGTTTCGGGTATGCGCCAAGAGCGCTTCCAGTTATTGGAAAACACCACGCTCAGTGCTCCACCACTTCAAGTTCAGGTCGCTCACATAAGTCGCTGGGCAGCCGAATACGCCAAACCAGGCCTAGCTTTTTCATCATTACCAATACCCACCAACCGGGATCCCACTCGCCGGAATATAGACCTAACCGGGCAGAACCGGGAAACGCATGGTGGTTGTTGTGCCACGACTCTCCCATCGTCAGCAGCGAAGTAAAGCGGATGTTGCGCCCTTGCACGGCCGCCCCAACCACGCGGTAGCGCATAGCGCCGCGATTGTGGGCGAAGTATCCGATCAGCCAATGGCCGACTACGCCAGCCGTGACACGGGCGCACACGCCCCAGAAAACGAATCCCCACCCTCCCAGCACATACAGAACCAGCGCGGGGGGCAACTGCTGAAGCATCCAGGTACGCTCCAGGAATTGGTAGAAGCGATTCTGAGCAATGCTAGCCTCGACGTTCACCGCCGGCGGGTGTTCGAGTAGCAACTCGCAGTGCAGCTGCCACCAGCCATCCGCCCAGAATGAGCGTCCATGCCGGAGGTAGGGATGGCACTCGGGAAGGCGTTGAGCATAGTCGCGCAGGTCATGCTGCCGGAGTAACCCGAGAGGACCAGCCAGTCCAACCTGCACCCCAAGGTAAACCAGTGTGTACTCCAGCCATTTTGGGCATTGATAGCTGTCGTGGATCAGCTTTCTATGACTGCCTAGCGAATGCCCAAGCAATAGGACGGTAGCCGTGGAAACCAGAAAGATGCCGAATGACGCCCAACTGAATGTTGCGATACCGCCAACAAATGCTCCCAGGCTCATGGCGATCAGCCAGGCAGACTTGGCGGGTGAGTAGCGAACCCTGCCTTGCATCACACTTTCGAGTGTGGCCAGTTTGATTCGGTGCGATTTCAGGCTTTCTGGCGTGGTAATCATTGCATTATCGGCGCTCGGACTCGAATACGTAGGGATTGCCCGGGTTCGGAAAGCGCAACAGGTAGCGGGCAACCCGCGTCTTGCCGTCGGACAACAGGTAATCCATCCGAAGCCCGGTCGGATTGTCTTCCAGCGCGGTACCCAGGTAGGCATTGTCCGGATAGCTGAACTGGTTCTGCGGCACCTTGCGAATGGCGGCACAGGATGCAAACAACCCTGGCAAGGCGTAGAGGCGCTGCCGGTGCAATACCAGTACTTCCGCGTAGCGGCCGCTCTTGCCGTTGCCTTTGTAACGCATTTCGAGACACACCGACGAGCCCTGTCGCCATGCCGTGACCTGGCTCAGATTTTCCGGGTCGATGGGCTCACCGCCGCGCCATTCGGGTGGGGCAAGATTGGTCACACTGCGCAACGGCCAACGCTGCTTGCCGACGGCCAGTGCGTGGCCGTCGAAGGCAATATCGGGTACCCCCTTGGGCGGCTTCATGGCCAACCCACCCGGCAGGGTCCACAGCGATTGGCCATAGCGCCGCAACGCCTGGCGCATGGAGGTCACCCAGATGCAATGCCGAGGCGACTCCGCGCAGGGCATCGCCAGTTCGGCCCCGGGACCCATGAACAGGTTGCCGCCCAACGACTGATAAAAATCGCGATAGTCAGTGAATTGAACCGGGGCAGCCTGCGCAAGCAAGGGCAGGCAAGCAAGGAGCCATGCGGCCAAGGAGCGGCAGGCCGGTCTCATTGATAGTCCTTGGCGTCGGTTGCCTTGATGGTTGCACTCATGGCGTTCAGGCTGCTCATCCGTGTCAGCTGGCCGAGCACTTCCTGACAGGGTTTGCCGAGCAGCGCTGCGGCCTTTTCAGCATTGGCCGTCACGACCCCAAGCATGGTATCCATCTGCCTGCGCAGAGCGGCGGCCGTGACAGCCGCTTCGCCGCGCGCATGCTGGGTGGCCTGCTGGTGTACCAGCGGCACCATGACCAGCGGGGGAAGCACATGGCCAACAGCACGATGGCTGCGTGCCAGTACCGCTGTTGCCCCGGCATCATCCAAAGCTGTGGTGCATCCCTGTGATGCATCCTTTACCAGGAAAGCCCCGGTCTTTGCAGCCTGAATCCCGAAGTGCATATTACAGCATAACTTCGTGTATTCGGGCAAATCCTCGATTGCCGAAACTTCCCTCACCACAAGAAGACACCACCGACGAAGCAGCCGAATCAGCGGCGCAGCCCATCCAAGATTCGGCGCCATCATCAACACGTTTTCGTGAAGGTCGGCTTCGGACATTGCCCTTCCACCACGGCACTGGCTTCGATGGAGAACGGCAGCGACACGGTCCGCCATGCGCCGTGCGGTAACGTGGCACGGCAGAAATACGATAGCGAACCCTCGCCCACCAGCGAGCCGCCGACTACCTCCTGGCTCTGCAGCATCACGGCCCGCGCACGAGCGCAGTCGACCAGGGTTTCGGACTTGATGTCCCATCCGAGTTCGAGCAGTGGCGCGATGATGTTGCCCACGTTGACACCCATGCTGGCGACGCGCACTGGCGGCAGGTCGTAGCGTTCGTATTGCCTGGCGGCGAAAACCTTGAAGCCTAGTCCGGTTGCCAGTGCGATGGCACGCTCAGCGGAGCAGCCGAGCAGCGCGGCGACGGCCCAGTAGTCATGGTCGCCGGCTAGCAGGCGCTCGATGCAGCGGTGCGACCACGTGGCTTCGTCTGCCCTGAACTCGCGCCAGTATGGGTCCAGGCTGTTGCGCAGGTAGCCGACCTCGTGCATTGCGCCGACGAGATTGATCCGGTGGTCGAGCAATTCGGGGGAATCGAAGAGTTGTGCGGCGGCTGCATCGACTGCGAAGTGGTTCTTCTGCTGGGCGGAGCGGCGAAGGGTCGTCAGGCGTTTTTGTAAGGCAGTGGGCATTGGGCGGTGGGGAATGCGTAAGCGTCAGGAATGCAGCGTGGAGATTTGGCCAGCGACAGCCCAAGGCAGCAAGCAGTTCGTCAACCTGCATAATGGGGGGTTCTAGTTGGGCGGAGGCGCGTCATCCCCATCAGTCTTCGGCAACGGATTGGCATTCCGGCGACGCTCCGCCTCCAGCGCATCTCGTTCGACGAACAGCGCCACGCCGATCACGCCAACGTTAGCAGTATCGCCATGGCGGGAGCTGGCGGCGCAGCTTTCGGCCACCGAAGCAAAACGAAATTCTGTGACTTCTCGCTCGCTCTTGCGGAAACCGTTGATCACCAGCGTATCGCCCGGGTAGATCAGATAGCCGTGGTTGGCATAGCTCCCCGGGCGACCGGAGATCACGTCGCGGCCGTCCACGGTGGACACCACCTCGTAGGCACTGCGGCCCGTATTGCGCAACACGATCTGGTAGCGCTCACCGGCCTTGCCGAAGATTTCCCAGCGGTCGTTGCAGTCCGGATCCACAGGTAGCTCATCGCCACGGTCGCTGAGGATGGTCATCTGCACGCCCTCGGCCGGGCTCAGGCGCGTGAACCCTAAGCTCAGGCCGCCGCTGTTGTTGCGGTAATACACGGTGGCCACGCCGCTGGGCGTGTCGGCGCTGGCGCGCTCGAAGTCCACCTTGCGCGTGTTCGACCGCTTGGCTTCGCCCTGCGCTCTCCCCGGGCCAGGTCGTTCGCTCGCGGCCATGCTTGGGGTGGGGGCAGGCGGCTGGCTGCAGGCAGCCAGCCACAGAATGCCGGCGAGCAGCAGAAGACGTTGAAATGGCCTCATAGATTTTGGGGGGGAGATCTCGTGTATGCGTCAAGCGGAAGCGTGGCACTGCCTGCACTCCTCTGATTCGATCTCGCCGTACGGCGAGATCAAGTTGCCGCTTTCATCTTCTATGCGGAGAGCCAGGATAAGCGCCACGATCCCCTGCTTGAACTGCAAGGCATAACGCTGGCGCCTGGCGGGCTTGCTAAAGGTCGTAAAGATCGCCGTGACCAGTCGGTTGATCACGCCCATGATCGAATAAATGGACACGATCGCCTCGTGCCCAGATCCTCGATATCGGCCCACCCCACCCCACACTCACTTCATCGCCGTAGTGAGATCCTGTCCCACCTTCCAGCCACGCGCCAGGCGCTCGGATTCCGCGCGCTGCTTGCCGTTGAGCAGGTTTCCCATCTCGACACGCAGGGTCATGCCCTCGGACCCGGGCTTTGCCTCGCTGGTCGACAGCAGCACCCAGGCGTAGGCCAGCACCATGTTGCGCGGCACACCCCAGCCGTTCTCGTAGGCTCCCGCCAGGTTGTTCTGGCCGGTGGTGTTGCCTTGCATGGCGGCCTTGCGCAGCCACTCCGCGCCTTCGCGCCGGTCGCGCAGCACCATGCCTTCGCCGTGGATCAGCGCGGCGCCCAGGCTGGCCTGCGCTCCCGCATGGCCCTGCACCGCCGCTTTGCGCACCCATTTGACCGCCTCGCGATCGTCCTTCGGCACGCCTTCGGCGAAGTAGTACATCTGCGCCAGGCTGTACTGCGCGTGCGCATCGCCCTGCTCGGCGGCCAGCCGGAACCAGCGCATCGCCTCCTTCGGATCCTTGGATACGCCATTGCCTTCCAGATAGAGGCTGCCGACCTCGTTGCGCGCATCCATGTCGCCCTGTTCGGCGGCCTTGCGCATCCAGGCGGCACCGGCCTTCTCGTTCGCCTTGACGCAAACGCCATTGAAGTAGGCCATGCCCAGCCGCCGCTGGGCCAGGGCCACGCCGGACTTGGCGCGCGCCTGCAGCGTGGTGGCGGCGGGCTCGCACTTGCCGCCTTCCATGGCCGCGTACAGGTCGTCGGCCTCGTGGGCCCAGGCGCTGCCGGAGGCCAGGGAAATGGTGGCGAGGCCGAGCGTCAGGACGCGGCGTGTGACGTTGGAATTCATGTCGTTGGCCGTCCCCGTAGCGGACGGTAGGACGACAGGCAGTATCGATCACATATGATACCGCACCCTCGCTCCGATCGTTCGACGCGTGCGGCGACGGGTCCGATTCGCTCACCCGGGTAATCGTTTTCTACGCTGCATGAGCGCCCCCCGGCAAGAAGCCTTGTGGGCGATGCGGATCGTTCCAACCCCGGACTTTCAGAATGCAGGAGAATCAGGCAGATTCAGCTGCCCGTTTCCTGGT
Source organism: Cupriavidus sp. 96C5-1 (assembly GCF_057798855.1). Classification (NCBI taxonomy): domain Bacteria; kingdom Pseudomonadati; phylum Pseudomonadota; class Betaproteobacteria; order Burkholderiales; family Burkholderiaceae; genus Cupriavidus; species Cupriavidus sp. 96C5-1. The sequence goes on from NZ_JBYOJU010000004.1 coordinate 109,506, forward strand.
CCAGCATCGCAGGGTGCCCGGCGCCGCGCGGCTGTAACACGTCATGAGCCACCTCGCAACGAAGCACTCCCTTCCGGATTCTGTAGAAGCCGCGTATTGACTTTGCCGAACTTACGCGGACTGGTCGCCAGCATGCGCTGCTGCTTATTGCCATTGCCAGGCGACAGCGCCACCGAACTCGCATGCCCACCATCGACATAATTGAGCAGGCGCAAGTGATACCTGACTGTATTCGCGTCATCCACCTGGCCCTGGGCGCGCCTCGACACGGTCGGTGTTGCCTCGGGCATGGCCCGATACCCCTGGAGCAGCTTGGCATCGGAGGCTTCTCCGGTAAAATCAATGAATCATGATGCACCGTGCTATGCGACCGATGTGGCGGGCCGCCGCCAGTTATCTCTTTGTAGTAGCCATCGGCGTAGCCGTGCCATACGCCGTGCATGGCCGTGTGGTCCTTGAAGCCGGTGTCCGGGACGCATTCACCGGGGATGGCTGGAAGGGCTTTCTCGGCGATCTTTGCCTGATGGCCAGCGTGGCCTGGCTGCTGGTGAGTGCAGGGGCCGGATTGCCGGCGCTCGCCTTGCGCCGGTTTCGCGGTGATTCGCCGTCGGTCGCCTGCAGCGCGGTTCACCTATTGCTGGCCACGGCGCTGGCCTTGTGCGTCAACCTGATGTTCTACGCGGACTACTACGGACTGACGTGGAACCTATATGAGCGTTTTTCGTCTTTCGTACTGCCGAATGCCCGCCTTGTCGTGCCGGCTCTGTTGCTAGCGGCGGCAGTTGGGGCTTGGCTGGCAGTGCCACGCTGGCGCGGGTCGCGCAACGACCATGATTATGTAAGCTGATCGGCATCGATCCGCGCGCGCTTCACGTCCATCAAGCGCTCGCAGGCGTTTTCTTGCGCAATTTCGGAAATATCCCATTTGCGGAAGGCCTGGCGAAGACAGGATTGCCACGGAACTTCGCGCCCAACTGGATAGGCCGCATGATGCGGAATGAACTTCCGATATCGGCCGGCGCATCGCGGATCGCCCAAAACGCCAATGCGTCTGCTTCCGGGACTGCCAGCGCCGCATCCCTGACGACGCCGGTCTCGATCATCTTGCAGAGGTAGTCCTCGAAGGCGTCTGCGTGCCGCGCGGCGTCACCGCTCACGCTCTCCAGCAGCACGTCGAGCACGGCGAGCCCGGTCAGGCCGCCTGCTGCCTTTGCTGGCGTCACGGCCCTCGGCAAACGCATCGCGATCAGCCTCATCGAGATGGCGAACCGGATCGGCAAGACGCGCCGAGCGCCGTTCAGCAAAGGGACATCAATGGTTTACCAATTCTCATGGTGGTAAACCACAATATAGAAATTTGGTAAGTCCAATACAATTTGGTCTAACCAATTTGGCAGCCATGAATTTACACGTGATACCTAAACTCGCAGAACCTGCCAGCAAACCCGCGGCTGATCGCGCCTACGTCCGGCTGGCAGCACAGATCCAGGCCCTGGTGGCACAGGGCGAGTTCACCGCGGGCCAGCGCTTGCCCGCTGAGCGGGCGCTGGCTGAGCGTTTCGATGTCAGCCGGACCTCGCTGCGCGAAGCCATCATCGCACTGGAGTTGCAGGGGGTGGTGGAAGTGCGCGGTGGTTCGGGCATCTACGTATGCGAGTCCAAGCCTGGCGTCATCCGCCTGCCGCCGGCGCAGGAAGCCGGCACAGGGCCGTTCGAGCTGTTGCGGGCGCGCTGCCTGATCGAGTCTGAGATCGCGGCGCTGGCGGCCGTTACCCGCAAAGATGCGGACCTCGACCGTATCTTCGAGGCGCTGACGACGATGCGCGAGCAGATGATGGACAAGGCCGCCAACGAAGAGGCAGACCGCCGCTTCCATCTCGACATTGCCCAGTCCACGGGAAACAGCGTGCTGCTGGCCACCGTGGTCTCATTGTGGGACCAGGCCCGGGGTCCGATCTGGGAGAAGATCGAGCAGCATTTCCATACCCAGGAATTGCGCCAGGCTTCGCAGGAAGACCATCAGCGCATTTTCAGCGCGCTGGTCGCTGGCGATGCGGACGCGGCAAAGCAAGCCATGCGCGGCCACCTTGAACGTGTGATCGGCGAATTCGCGCAAGGCTGGCGCTGATCCGCAGTACCGCAGGCAGCCCCCACCCGGCCGAACGCGGAAGATACCGCGCCCCGGAATCAGGGATTTCGAATTGAGGAGACAGACAATGCGGAACCAGAATGAGGGCGGCGGCACAGTGGTCCGCTGGACGGCGGCGGCAATGCTGGCGGTATCGATGCTGGCCAGCGCGCAGGATGCGCCTGCGCCGCCCGCCCCGGGGCAAAGCCCGCGGGTGGACGCTATCCGCAAGACAGGCGAACTGCGCGTCGGGGTGCTGCAGAACGCGCCCTGGCTGATCCAGGATCTGTCCGGCAAGGGCGAAGCCTGGAGCGGCCCGGCCTGGTTCCTGGCCAAGGAATATGCGGGCCTGCTGGGCGTCAAGCTCACGGCCGTTCCGGTCTCACACGAAACCAAGGTGCCCGTACTGGCGGCTAACCAGGTCGACATGACCATCAGCCCCCTGGCCGAGACGCCCGAGCGCCTGAAGGTGGTGGACTTCGTGCTGTACTCGACCACCAGCGTCTGCATGTTCGGCCGCGCCGGTAACGAGAAGCTCGCCAAGATCGGCTCCGTCGATGCGCTGAACCGGCCAGGCATCACGGTGGCGTATTTCACCGGCGGGGCCGAAGCTGCCTGGGTCAAGCAGCGCTTTCCCAACGCCACGCTGCGCGCCGTCGCCAACTCGGGCGCCACCGCGCCGGTCGAAGAGATCATGGCCGGGCGAGCCGACGTGGCGCCGATCAACCGCGTGCCTTGGGTAGCGCTGAACCACAAGGTGCGCGGTCTGGTCGTGTTTCCCGCCGAGGCGAACTGCCAGCAGAGCACGGAAAAGGCGTCGCCCGTGGGGCTCGCCATCGACAAAAATCAACCCGAATTCCTGGCCTGGCTGCGACAGGTGGCGCTGGCAATGAAGCCCAGGCTGGATGCCGACGAGATGCGGATCATCCAAAAGACCAAATAGGCCGCCCGGTCGCTTCCCACTGTCTTCCAACGTTTTATCCCGTTCACGCACAAGACGTGTCCAGGCCGGCGTGCGCCAGTGGCCCGGCACGCCCCACCCGGCGTGCCACCGCTGGCCGCAGGCAAGCCGGGCGCCGTTATTCCAAGGAGACACAGCATGAAACACCATACCCCCTTGCGCCGCAGCGCCGCCCGCGCCGCCGCTGGCCTCATGGCGGCCGCCACGCTGCTGGCCACCACCACCGCGGCCCAGGCTCAGACGCCGCCAGAGCCGGGAGCAAGCCCGCGGATCGACGCCATCCGCAAGGCCGGCGTGCTGCGCGTGGGGGTGGTCAACAACCCGCCGTGGCTGGTGCAGAACACCAGCGGTTCGGGCGATCCGTGGATGGGGTCGTCGTGGATGCTGGGCAAGGAATTCGCGCGGCTGCTGGGCGTGAAGATCGTGCCGGTGCAGGTCAGCCACGAGACCAAGGTGCCGGCGCTGATTGCCAACCAGATGGACATCATGATCGGGCCGCTGAACCAGAACGCCGAGCGCGCCAAGATCATTGATTTCGTCACGTTCTCCAACACCAGCGTCTGCATGTTCGGGCTGGCTTCCAATCCCAAGTTCACCAGTGCGACCAAGGTCGAAGACTTCAACCGGCCCGACATCACGATGGCCTACTTTTCCGGCGCCGGGGAAGAGCCGCTGGTGCTGCAGCAGTTTCCCAACGCCAAGCTGCGCGGCGTCGCCAATTCCGGCTCGGTCGCGCCCATCGAGGAAGTGCTCGCGGGCCGTTCGGACGTGGCGCCGCTGAACCGCATGCTGTGGCCCAACATCAGCAAGAAGGTCAAGGGCCTGGCCGTGTTCCCCAAGGAGAACGATTGCCAGAACAGCAAGATCTTCGCCATCGACTCGGGCATGGGCGTGGCCAAGGCGCAGCCCGTCTACCTGGAATGGCTGCGCAAGGTGGAAGCGCGCATGCACCCCGAACTGGCGGCCGAAGAGCGCCGCATGACCCATACCCTGAAGTGAGCCGACCGCCATGCTGAATTGCGCGATTCATGGGGCCCAGGACCTGCGCCTGGTCGAACAGGCGCCCGAGCCGCTAGGCCCCACGCAGGTCCGCGTGGGCATCAAGGCCGTGGGCATCTGCGGGTCCGACCTGCATTACTACCGTCACGGCAAGGTGGGCGACTTCGTCATCCGCGAACCACTGACGCCGGGACACGAGGCATCCGGCCAGGTGCTCGAGGTAGGCGCGGCGGTCACCGCCGTCAAGCCCGGCGACCGCGTGGCGCTGGATCCCGCGCGCACGTGCGGGGTGTGCCGCTACTGCCGCCAGGGGGCGTCCAACCACTGCGAGGCAGTGCACTTCTTCGGCAGCGCCAGCCGCTATCCGCATATGCAGGGCGCGATGCGCGAGCAGGTGGTGGTGCAGGAACGCCAATGCCTGCCCGTACCGGACAGCCTGTCATTCGAGCTGGCCGCCTTTGGCGAGCCGCTGGCGGTTGCCCTGCACGCCGTGCGCAGCGCGGGGGCATTGCTGGGCAAGACCGCCATGGTGGTGGGCGCGGGGCCGATCGGCGCGCTGATCCTGATGGCGGCACGGCTGGCGGGCGCCAGCCACGTAGTCGTGGTGGATATCGTTGACCAGACCCTGGCCACCTGCGCCCGGTTGGGCGCGACGCGCACCATCAATGCCGCCACCGACCCCGCGGCACTGGACGAGCTGGCCGCGGGCAAGGGTATCGTCGACGTGTGCTTCGAGGTTTCCGGCAACTACGCCGGTCTGGCCAGCTGCATCCGCGCGGCGCGTCCGCGCGGCACCATCGTCACGGTCGGCACCCTGAGCGGCAGCAGCGAGCAATGCCCCTTCAACCAGATCATGGTGAAGAGCCTGTCATGCATCGGCAGCTTCCGCTTTGTCGATGAGTACGCCTGGGCGGTGGACTACCTGAGCCGTGGGCTGGTCGACGTGTCACCGCTGCTGACGGCGGCCGTGCCGGTGCGCCAGGTGCACGACGCCTTCGCGCTGGCCGCGGACCGCAGCCAGGCCATGAAAGTGATGGTGATGTTCTGAGCGGGCGCGGCCTTGATACCACGGAGACCCCATGGATTTTGATTTCTCCCCCATTGTCGAGAATTGGCGATTCTTTGCCGGCGGCCTGGGCGTCACGGTGGCGCTCAGCGCCGTGACCGCCCTCGCCAGCATTCTGCTTGGGCTGGCGATTGCGCTCCTGCGCCTGTACGGGCCGCGCTGGCTGCGCGTGCTGCTGGTGTTCTACATCGACAGCATGCGCGCCATTCCCGTGCTGGTGGTCCTGGTGTGGATCTACTTCGCCTTCCCGCTACTGGCGGGCGTGACCTTCGCACCGTTCTGGGCGGCGCTGGTAGCACTGACGCTGCACATCGCCGCCTATTCCGCCGAGGTGATCCGCGCCGGCATCGAGTCGGTGCGGCCTGGCCAGATGCGCGCGGGCCTGGCGCTGGGCATGTCGCGGGCCCAGGCGCTGCGCAAGATCATCCTGCCGCAAGCCACCATCCGCATGTTGCCCGCCTTTGGGTCGGTGTTGACCGTTGCCATCAAGGACACGGCGATCGCCACCGTGATCGCAGTGCCCGAACTGATGCACAAGGCAGAGACCATCGCGGGCCAGAGCTACCGGCCCATCGAGGTGTACACGGCTGTCATCGTGGCTTACTTCGCGATCCTGTTTCCGGTCACGCGCGGCGTAGACCGGCTGTACCAACGCTATGCACATCTGGGGCGCTCATGAACCTGGACTGGGGAATCATATGGAACTCGCGCCAGGTCCTGATGGAAGGCGCTGCCATGACCATCATGCTGACGGTGGTGACCATGGCGCTGGCGGTGCCGGGCGGCATCATGCTGGCGCTGATGCGCCTGTCGTCGAGCCGGGTGCTCAATGGCGTCGCGGTGGCCGTCGTGGAGTTCTTCCGCAACCTGCCGCTGATCCTGGTGATCTACTGGGCGTTCTACGTGATGCCCATGGCGCTCGACGTGCAATTCTCGGCGCTGACGACCGCGCTGGTGGCGCTTGTGCTGAACGTGTCGGCGTACAACTCCGAGACCTTCCGCGCGGGCATCAATTCGATCCGCAAGGGCCAGATGGAGGCCGCGCTGGCCATCGGCATGTCGCGCAGGCAGGCCATGTTCAAGGTGCTGATCCCGCAGGCGGGACGGAGGATCCTGCCGGTGCTGGCCAGCACCTGGATCTCGCTGTTCAAGGATACGTCGCTGGTATCGGTCATCGCCGTGAGTGAATTGGCCTATGCCTCGATGCAGGTACGCGCCCAGAGCTTCCGCGTGCTGGAGATGCTGACCGCGATGGCGGTGATCTATTGGCTGATGGGCTATCCCCAGGCCAAGCTGGTCGACTGGATCCACCGGAAATACGGAGTGAAGGAATGAACGACATGATCTTGGACCCGGAGCGGGCCACCGCCATGCAGACCGCCGCGGCCGCGCGCAAGGGTGCCGCCCTGCCGCCAGTGCTGGTGTATGAGCACGTGCGCAAGACGTACGGCGACTTTGTGGCGCTCAACAATGTGTCGCTGCAGGTCAACAAGGGAGAGGTGATGTGCCTGATCGGCCCGTCGGGCTCCGGCAAATCCACGCTCTTGCGCTGCACCAACGCACTGGAGAAACTCGATGGCGGCCGCGTGCTGCTGGACAGCGTGGCGCTGCCGGAATCCGAAGCCGAAGCCCGAAAGGTACGCCAGCGCATGGGCATGGTGTTCCAGAGTTTCGAGCTGTTCCCGCACAAGTCTGCCCTGGACAACGTGGCGATGGGGCCGGTCACGGTGCTGGGCATGGCGCCGGAGGCGGCGCGCGCCCGCGCCATGGCCTTGCTGGAGAAGGTCGGGCTGGCCAACAAGGCCGGCAACTTCCCCGCCAATCTTTCCGGCGGGCAGCAACAACGGGTAGCGATCGCACGGGCGCTGGCGATGGAGCCCGAGGTGATGTTGTTTGACGAACCGACGTCGGCACTGGACCCGGAAACCGTGGGCGAGGTGCTCAACGTGATGAAGAAGCTGGCGCAGGAGGGCATGACAATGATCGTCGTGACGCACGAAATGAGTTTCGCGCGGCGGGTGGCCAATTGGGTGGTGGTGTTCGAGAACGGCGCCATCCTGGAGCAGGGCCCGCCGTCCCAGATCTTCGATCACCCGCAGGTCGCCCGCACTGGCGATTTCCTCAGCCACCTGGGCTGGGCGGGCTAGTGCGAGCGGACCCTGGGCCAACCGAAGCCGCCCGCCGGTGCAGGCGGGCCTGCTCAATACCTTACTCGGAATCCCCTCATGAAAATTACAAACGCGCGCGTCATTGTTTGTTCGCCGGGCCGCAACTTCGTGACCCTGAAAATCGAAACCGACCAGGGCCTGACGGGCATCGGTGACGCGACCCTCAACGGGCGCGAACTGGCGGTGGCCGCCTACCTGACCGAGCATGTGATTCCGTGCTTGATCGGGCGCGACGCGCACCAGATCGAAGACATCTGGCAATACCTGTATAAGGGTGCGTACTGGCGCCGCGGCCCGGTCACGATGACCGCCATCGCCGCCGTGGATACGGCGCTGTGGGACCTGAAAGCCAAGGCGGCCGGCATGCCGCTCTACCAATTGCTGGGCGGCAAGAGCCGCAGCGGCGTGATGGTCTACGGCCATGCCAATGGCTCCGATATCGAGCACACGGTGGACGAGGTGCTGCGTTATGCCGAGATGGGCTATCGCGCCATACGCGCGCAAAGCGGCGTGCCGGGCCTGGACAAGGTCTATGGCGTGGGCCGCGGCAACCTGTTCTATGAGCCGGCCGACAGCGACCTGCCCAGCGAACACGACTGGTCCACCGAGAAGTACCTGCGTCACGCGCCCAAGCTATTCGAGCGCATCCGCGAGAAGCTCGGCTTCGAGCATCACCTGCTGCACGACGTGCACCACCGCCTGACGCCCATCGAGGCAGGCCGGCTCGGCAAGTCCCTGGAACCCTACAACCTGTTCTGGATGGAGGATGCCACACCGGCCGAAAACCAGGATGCGTTCCGGATGATCCGCCAGCACACCACCACGCCGCTGGCCGTGGGCGAGATCTTCAATTCGATCTGGGACGCCAAGGCGCTGATCGAGAACCAATTGATCGACTACATCCGGGCGACCGTGGTGCATGCCGGCGGCATTACGCACTTGCGCCGCATCGCCGATCTGGCGTCGCTCTACCAGGTGCGCACGGGCTGCCACGGGGCCACCGATCTGTCGCCGGTCTGCATGGGCGCGGCGTTGCATTTTGACCTGTGGGTGCCCAATTTCGGCATCCAGGAGTATATGCGCCATACCGAAGAAACAGACGCGGTCTTCCCGCATGCCTATACCTTCAACCAGGGCATGCTGTACCCCGGCGACGTGCCCGGCCACGGGGTCGACATTGATGAGAAGCTGGCGGCCAGGTACCCCTACAAGCGGGCCTATCTGCCCGTGAACCGCCTGCAGCAGGACGGCACGCTATGGAACTGGTAACGCCACCCGCGGCGCGGCGCCTGCGTCCCGCCGTGCTGGACAGTCTGCCCGCGGGCGTGGCGCGTCCGGCCTATGACCGCGCCGCGCTGCGCGTCGGCATCGTGCACCTGGGCCTGGGCGCGTTTGCGCGGGCCCATCTGGCCGCCGTCAACGAGGCAGCGTTGCATGCCAGCGGCGACCTGCGCTGGGGCATCTGTGGCGTTTCGCTGCGCCAGGCCGATACCCGCAACGCCCTGGTGCCGCAGGATGGCCTTTACACCCTGGCGCTACGCGGCGCCGACGCGCAGGGAGGCCTCGTACAACAGGCCGCGGTGATCGGCTGCCTCCTGGAAACCCTGGTGGCGCCGGAGGACCCGCAGGCGGTGCTGGCGCGCATTGCCGGCGCGGACACGCGGATCATCAGCGTCACCGTGACCGAGAAGGGCTATTGCTACGACCCGGCCAGCGGCCGGCTCAATATCGAGCACCCCGATATCGAGCATGACCTCGCGCAGCCCTGCGCGCCACGCAGCACCATCGGCTTCCTGGTGCGCGGCCTGCAACGCCGGCACGCGGACGGGCTGAGGCCGCTGACCCTGATGTCGCTGGATAACCTGCCCAGCAACGGCCATCTGCTGCAGGGCATGGTGCTGGACTTCGCCGAGCGTGTCGATCCGGCACTGGCGCAGTGGATCGCCGCCACCTGCGCCTTTCCGTCGTCGATGGTGGATCGCATCGTGCCGCGCACCACCGACGAGGATCGGCGCGCGCTTGCGCAGGCCCTTGGCGCCCACGACGCATGGCCGGTGCTGGGCGAGCCCTATCTGGAATGGGTGGTTGAAGACCGGTTCGCCGCCGGGCGTCCGGACTGGAGCGCCGGCGGCGCCCGCTTTGTGGCCGAGGCCGCACCCTTCGAAACCCTGAAACTGCGCATGGTCAACGGGACGCATTCGGCCCTGGCCTATCTGTCGGTCATGGCGGGCTGGTCCACCGTGGACCAGGCGGTTGCGCAACCCGCCCTGCTCGCCTACCTCGACAGGTTGATGCGCGTCGAAATCGTGCCGACCCTGCCGCCGTTGCCAGGCCTGGATCTGGCGCAGTACCAGCGGCGCCTGTTGCGGCGCTATGCCAATCCCGCGCTCAAGCATCAGACGCAGCAGATCGCGATGGATGGTTCCCAAAAAATGCCGCAGCGCCTGCTGGACACGGTGCGCGCGCGGCTGGCTGCGGGGCAGCCGATCCCCGGGCTGGCGCTGGCGGTTGCCGGCTGGCTGCATTTCCTTCGCGGCAAGAATGAGGCCGGACGCCGCTACGACATCCAGGACCCGATGGCCGAGACCCTGGCGTGCCGGTATGCCCAGGCGGAACAGGCGGTGCGGCGCGTCGGCCAGGGGCTGGAGGGAACGCGCGCTTGGGTTGCCACGCTGACCGGGCTGCGGCCGGTGTTTGGCGATCTGGGCCAGGATCCGCGATTTGTGCAGGCCGTGGCCGGGGCCATGCAATCGCTGCGCAGCCTGGGCGTGGCGGGGGCGCTGGCTGCCGCCGGCTGAGGCCTGATTCGCATGCCTGGCTGCGCAGCGAGATAGCCAAGGCGGCCGAAGAGATACGCGAGGAGCAAGGCCGCTGGGTGGACCCGGCGTAGGGCACACGCCTATACACAACGGCCTTCATGCCGACAGTTCGTAGCCCGCGCCCCGTCAATCCGGTCCACCCTGCCGGATTCAGCGATCACGTCTTCAGCGTTGGACCCGCCCTGATCCCTGCGCGCCGGATATGACTCCGATGAAAGGGCCAAAGGGCAAGTGCCGGCCCGATCCGCTCTGCCGATGATTACCAAGACCAAAGACAAAGCCGGATCACCCTACTCGCCTCCTTTCGCGCGTCACGTCAGGATCGATCACCGCGTTCCGTTGACGATTGGTGCAAGCCAAAGCGAATGCCTTCTGGCCCGGTACATAGGCAGAATATGCCAAAGCCCGGTTCGTCAGGGCTTGGCATATCTGCGGTTCCCCCGAGCTCAACCACGCGCGCTCTGGCAGTGGCCATATCGGACACCTCAAAAAACACGAGGATGCCGGGCGTCGGGTCACCGCCATGCAAACCGATCCTCATCTCGTGGTTGCCGAACCAGCCTTCGCCTGGCTGTTGCGTTGACTGGAACGCCCAGCCGAACAGATCTCCGAAAAACTGCCGCGATGCCTGCGCTTTTCCCGCGCCGATCTCCAGGTATGAAACTCGACCGCTCATGGCCTACCCCTTCTGCTTGTCATTGAGGTTCCGAGTTTCAGGCGCCAAGGATGCGCCTGTCTTGAAGAAATGTGACCACCCCGCGGCGACAGCCGCGTCGTAGCTCCATGGACCGCCGAGCAGCGATGCCGGTTTGCCCAACGCGTCGGGAATATGTTCCCGGCGGTAGGCTGCCGGCGAGCAGCCTGCAAAAGCGCGGAATTCCCGGGTCATGTGGCTCTGATCCGCATAGCCGCACGCCAAGGCAAGGTCCGTGAGTCCTTCTTGCGCATCTGCGTCCAGCATGCCGCGCATCTGGCTAAACCTCAGACGGCGCGCCGCCAGCTTTGGCGTCATGCCAAGCTGGCACTGGAATCGGGAGGAAAGATGCCGTTCGCTCCATCCAATCATCTTCCGCAAACCGGAAATGGGCATATTTCCATGATGGCGCGCCAATTCACCCCAAGCCCATCGAATCTCCGCGCCCGCCTCTCGCCGGGCGCTCTGCAGACGTCCCTTCAATACCTGCTCGATAAGCCGGAAACGCGCCGCCCAGCCCGGGGCATGATGCAGTTGCTCGGACAGCAAGGCGGCCTGACTACCCCAGATATCGCCGAGCCCCACCAGCCTGGATGAAAGCACATCGGACGCACCGTCGAACAGGCGGAAGGCCGCCCAAGGCGGCAACTCGACTTCGATGCACGAATGCGTCGGCGCCTGTTCGGACACCACTGGGCCGCCGCCCATGCCGACGACGAATGAACGGTGAGACTGCGAAGCCTCGGGCAACGGTGTCACCCGGTACGCGGCACCGAAACCGATGATCAGCTTGATGCATGGTGATGCGGGCTCCAAACGTTGAATGGGGCGCGGCAGCGCTTCTTCAAAACCGCAGAGGGCATAACTCCCACCCGCCTGCCCGAGCGAACGGGGGCCAGGAAAATAGCGCCAATGGGCCTCGGATCTATCGAGCATGTGTTTCCGGCGGACGGATTAGCCAAGGCGTCATCATTGCATAGACCGGATCATGGGCCGTAACTCCCCCTCTCAGCGAACGTGACTCTCGGCAAAGACCGCCCTCTCGCCGCCCTGCGGCAGCAGACCGGCACCGATATCGGCGCCCCCCCCCTGTTCCGTAAGCATTTTCCCCGCATGTTTTGAGAAAATTCCCAATGATCAGCGGGAGTCTTCCAGATAGAGTCCAAAGCCGTCGCCTTTACGGTACCCCGCCTTCTCCGCACCAGGCACCGCGGCACCCGGCATTCCGGTGCCAACCCGTTTGACGGCGGACCGTCATCCCAAAGACAATGCGCAGATCCATCGGTATGTCTGCATGCTTCCCCGGCGGATCAACGTGCGCATTGCCCCTCGGACAGATCAAGGCGCCTCTCCCCCCACAGTAACGATGCGCCGCCAGTAGCCGCAATGGCCCCCCCCCGCCAAGGCGGGCTCACCACCGCAAGATAGACCACGCAATGCGCATTGATCGACGTTTCCGCCTTGTCGCCGCTTTCATCCTCGCCACCACGGTGGGCCTCGCATGCTATTTGCTGCGGCTGGAATGGCAAACGTACGCAGAGGCGCGCCAGTCCGCGCCGGTGCTCGACCTGTTCCGCGATGTGCTGGTGGCAGCCGAAAAAGCCTCGGCCGAGCGCGGACCATCGAACGCCGTGCTGGGTAGCGATGTACCGATTCCCGCCGGCAGGCGGGAATCACTTGACAGCGCCCGAACGGACACCGACAGCGCAATGCATGCCGCCATTGCCCAACTCACCGTTTGTGCCGAAGCGCATTGCGCGGCCAGCCCCCAGCGCCTGGACGATGCGCTCGCGCAGCTGCTTGCCGCCCGCGATAAACTGCGCGAGGCCCGTGCAATTATCGATGCCCTGGCGCGATCCCCGCGTGGCGATCGTGCCAGTGATGAACTGCGCGCAGCGCTCAACACGATGTTCGCGGTGGTCGCCGACATCACGCAAGTCTCCGACGCCATCATGTTCGACCTGATCCGCGCCCAGCCGCTGACCGCGGAACACGTCGGCACCGCCCGGCTGAGCGCCGAGTTGCGCGAGCAGGCCGGCCGGGCAGGCTCGGTGCTCACCCCGGCACTGACCGCGCATCGCGCGCTCTCCGCCGACGAACAGCGTGAACTCTGGATCGTGATTGGCAGGATCCACGCCCTGGGGCAACTGATCCACGGCCGCACCAGTCGCGACGATACCCCGCACAGCGAATCGTTGCCGGCCACCCGGGAGATGGCATCGAGCTACTTTACCGAGGGCATCGCCTATCTCGAGACCGTCGCATCCATGCCGCAGCGCGACGGACGCCACCCTTCAACTTCGGACTTTGCCGAGCGCTATGTCCCAACCATGCGCGCAATCCTCCGCGTGCGCGACGCGGAGGTCTCCACTGCAAGCCAGCTCATCCAAACACAGGAAATCTCCGCGCGCCAGCGGCTGAGCGTCATATGCGTTGTGGTTGGTGTCGCGCTGCTGGCACTCACCTTGATCATCGTCCTGTTCGCCATCCGCGTGATCCGGCCACTGTCGCTGGCCACCGACGCCATCCGCCGCATCGCCAAGGGTGACCATGCGGTATCGTTGCCGTCCGCCCGACGCGCAACGCAGATAGGTGCCCTGCTGCATTCCGTGCAGGTACTGCGGCATGCCGCCATCGCAAAGGGAGAACTCGAGGCAGACCGCAGCCTGCTGATCACGCAGCTACAGGAAGCCGCTGCGCAAGAACGCGCGCAAGGCGAGGCGCTCATGCAGGCGCGCGATGCCGCCGAGGCCGCGCTCCTGGCCAAGGATCGCTTCCTGGCGATGATGAGCCACGAGATCCGCACGCCGATGCACGGCATGCTGGGGCTGCTGGAGATGCTGCTCCATAGCGACCTGGACAGCCATCAGCGCCACCTGGCCCAGGTGGCCAACAGCTCCGGCGAGACGCTGCTGCAGATCCTCAACGATATCCTGGACTACAGCAAGATTGGCGCCGGGAAGATGAAACTCATCGAAACCGGTGCCGATCTGCGCGAACTGATAGAGGACACGGTCCTGCTGCTATCGGGCAACGCGCACGAGAAGAACCTGGGCCTGAGCATCTGCGTCGAGTCGGGCATCGCGGCGCGCCATCTTGCCGACGCGATCCGCCTGCGCCAGATATTGTTCAACCTGATCTCCAACGCCATCAAGTTCACGACGCAAGGAAACATCGCCGTGACCGCACGGCAACTGATGCGCCGGCAAGGCAGCGAGACCATCGAGGTCGTCGTCAGCGACACCGGCATCGGCATTCCATCCGATGCGCTGCGCATCCTGTTCGAACCCTTTGCGCAGGTGGACGGACATACGACCCGACGCTTCGGCGGCACCGGCCTTGGCCTGACCATCTGCCGACAGCTGGCTGGGCTGATGGGCGGCGAGATCGGGATCGTCAGCACTGAGGGCAGCGGCACTTCGGTGAGCCTGCGGCTCGCCCTGAAGATCGACATCGAGCACTACGCCTTTCCCCAACTGGCCGGGCGGACGATGGAGATCGCTATCGACGAGCCCGCCGCAACGCTGGCGCTCGAGCACTACGCCAGGGCCGCCGGCTTGCACCCGGTCGCGCCGGCCAGCAAAGACATCGAACATGCACCGCCACTGCGTGTCCTGCCGGCTACCGTTGCCAATGCGCTTCGCCCCGGTGACATCCTGCTGGCAAGCCGGGAAAGCGAAGGGGACAACGCCGGCACGGCGGACGTCGCCAGCCCCGTCATCCTGTACAACAACCCCATCGCGTGGCGCGCATTCGTCGCCGCGTGCCAGCACGCCATGCTGCGCAGCCATGACGACAGTGGCGGCCGAACACCGCCAGCACAATCCGCCGGGCTGGCCCCACTGGCCGCGCGGACCGCTCGCGTCGTCGTGGCCGAGGATCATCGCGTGATTCAAATGCTCCTGAAGATCCAACTGCGAGACCTCGGCTACGACAATGTCGTCATCTGCGAGGATGGCGAAGCCGCATGGGAGGCACTGCAGGCCGAGCCGGCCACCCTGCTGGTCACCGATCTCTACATGCCCCGGCTGGACGGCTTCGCCCTCGCCAGGAGGGTGCGTGCCACGGAGAACGGGAAGCATATGGCGATCATCGCCATTTCCGCCTCGACGCTGACGGAAGAGGAGAACCAGAGCCGCGCCGCAGGCATCGATGTCTTCCTGAGCAAGCCCGCTTCCGTGGGCGATCTCAAACAGGCGATACTGCGCGCCCTGGCGTTGCGTTGAAGTGGAACCGCCTGCGTTGCGCTCCACCTGAGCACGCGGCGCAAAAAAAACATCCTGAATATAACGCGGCGGGCCTGATTCGGAAATTTCCGCATTGATTGGGAAATTACTGAAAAATGCGCATTTTTATAGACGTTTACCCTGTTTTTGCGTGCTATTGGATTGCCTGCATTGAGGCTCGTGAATACAGTCCGTATCCACTAATGCCCTAAATCTGAAATTCATTGAATAAATACTAAATCGCCCGCGGAACCGGCAGGCGATGTCGCAGGTGCCCGATGGCAGCCTGATCCGGCGCGCGAGCCGGCCGGCCTGAGCGAACCCGGCTCACCACCACCCTCATTCGCAACACCACTGAATCCAGACGCCTCGGGCGCCGGGAGGGGATAGTCACGCTCCTGAAAAATGCCTGGTATGTCGCCTGCACACCATCGCGACGCCTTCCTGAGCGACGAAGAGCGCGCGGCGGACGACCAGTTCCTGCCGTGCGGCTCGCACGCCAGGAGCGGCGCGCCGATGCGCGGCGTGCAGCCGAGCCAAGTCCACAGGGGAACAACCCACATGCCGGTGCACCAGCGGTTCCGGCCTGCAATCAGGAATGGCTCCTTGGGTGCGTAGGAGTCCTTACACAATGAGAATGGAGGAAATCATGAAAAGGAAGGCAAAGCGCTTGTTCGCGGCGGGGGTCGGCGGTCTGCTGGGCTTTGGGGCGCAAGCGCAGACCAACGTGACGCTGTACGGGGTGGTCGATGCTGGTGTCGAGTATGTCAGCCATGCCGGTTCGGACGGTGCCGGTTCGATGTACCGCGTCTCGTCTGGAAACAGTGCGGGTTCCCGTTGGGGACTGCGCGGCACGGAGGATCTCGGCGGGGGGCTGCGCGGCATCTTCGTGCTCGAGAGCGGCCTCCATGTCGACACCGGCACGACCACGCTGGGCGGGCGCCTGTTTGGCCGGCAGGCGTTCATCGGTATTGCAGGACCTTGGGGCCAGGTCACGCTCGGGCGCCAGAACAACACCCTGTTCGACTTCTTCGTTCCCCTGGACCCGAGCCGCTATAAGCCCTACTCCCTGCTTGCCCACGATGCGCACTTCGCCGGCAGGGCTGACAACGCCATCAAGTACACCGGCAAGTTCGGCGGCCTGACGGTAAGCGGTCTGTACAGCACCGGCTACGACGCGACCATCGCCGCCGGCAGCGAAGTCCCTGGCGCACCGCGCGTGGGCCAGGAGATGGGGGCCGGCGCGTATTACACCACCGGCAATTTCGGCATGGCCTTGGTCTATGACCAGCGCCGGGGCACATCGGTAGCTACCGCGGGAAACCTTGAACGCCGCTATGCCGCTGGCCTCATCTACACCAGCGGGCCGTTCACCGCCGTCGCCGGCTATCGCCACCTGCAGGGAGGGCTCACCAGTCCCGGATTCCGATCCAATCTCTACTGGCTGGGCGGCGCCTACGCGATCCAGCCCGCCCTGACACTACACGCCGGCATCTATCGCACGGATCGACGGGCATCGGACGACGATGCGATGAGCTACACGCTGCAGGCGGTGTACAGCCTGTCGAAGCGCACGGATGTCTACCTCAATGCGTCCTATATGGACAACAAGGGACGCTCGAGCCTCGGTGTGGCAAGCTCCCTGAAAACCGCGCCAGGCCTGGGACAGACCGGGGTCGTAGCGGGCATCAAACACATTTTCTGATCACCGCGACGCGGCGGCGGTGCAATCCGCCCACAGCGTCGAGCGTCCTCGCAGCCCGGCTACTTGCCGGCTGTGATGCACGTGCGCGCTGGCTTCAGGCCTGCGCTGCAGGCTCCAGCGTTTTCATAAAGGCCGCGATGGCCTGCGCCGCGTCCCGCGGCACGGCCTGCAGGATGCAATGCGGGGCGGGCAACTCCACGATCTGCGTGTGCGGCGCCAGCGCGGCGACGGTCTCCGACGCACTGCGCGGAACGACCCGGTCGTCGCGGCCGCGCAGGTACAGCACCGGCAACCGGACGCCGGCAAAGCGCGCCGACATGTCCGTCTCCATTACGGCCTTGAGCCTGGCCTGCATGGCGGCAGCGGATACGCTGGACACGGCTGCGCCCAATGCAGCGCGTAGCGCCGGCGTGGCGTGCCCGCCCAGCAAAACGTGGTTTAGCAAAGGGCGGGGAAGCAACGCCGGTGGCAGCCAGCCGGCCAGCGCACGGGTAAAAGCCAGACGCGGGCGTGGCGGGCGCACGAACGAGCCGCACAGGATCAAGCCCCGCATGCCCTCGGGCGGGCGGGCAGCGATGGCGGCCCCCAGCGGGCCGGAGAAGGATTCGGCCAGCAGTACGAAGGGTGCCCCGGCAGGCAGCGCCTGCCGCACAAGTATTTCGAGGGCGGCGTAATCCAGCGCGCGATCACGCGGATAGCGGATGACCAGCGGCGTGATGCCGGTCGGCAGCGCCAGCAGCAAGGGCGCAAACAGATCGCCCGTGCCGTCCATGCCGGGAAGAAGTACCAGTGCGGTCATGCTTGCATTCGGATGCTGGAGATGCCCACATTCTGACATGGCGCGCGCGGCGCTCCCAATTTACGCATCGGCCAGCCCCATGCGCTGGAATTGCCGCCGGCCGATGCGGCGGCCTTCGGCCAGGTGCCAGGTGTGGAACCAGGCGTGAACGCGGTGCAACCACCTCACCGCTCACCGCTCCCCGCACTCCCACCGCGCCGCCACCGCAAACGCGGCGTCTTCCACCTCCGGCAGCAAGGCCAGCGCTGCCTGCGCCGTCTCCTCGCCGATCATCACCGCCTCTTTCTCGTTGGGTTCCGGCAAGGCATCGGCAAGCATGCATTCCAGTCCGGCCTTCATCGCCTCGGGCAGATACCCCTTCAGGGCCGCGATATTCGCCGCCACGCACTGTACCGCCTCGGCCGGGCTGAAATCGTCATCGATCAGATGCGAGAAGTCCGCCGCGCTGCGCACCAGGGCTTCATAGACGAAGGCATCGAACGAGGCGGCTTCGATCCGGCTGCTGCCGCGGTCGTGCCAGACCAGCGCCACGCCGGTGCCGCCGTTGGCCAGCGGCGTCAAGCAGTAGGCATCGCCGGCCCCGGTCTGCGCGAACGGCAGGAAGCGCCGGCCGTGCTGAAAGGCCGGATCGAGCCATTCGCCGATGAACTCGCCGGCCTGCTTCGCGTCGATCCACTCCAGGTCATAGACGCAGGAAAGCACCGGCTGCGCAGCCAGCGTACGGGCTTTCCAGTCGGCGCGCCAGGCCTCGATGTCGGCGCCGTAGCCAGTCCAGCCTGCATCGATCAGTTGCCGCAGCGTGGCCGGCAAGGCGATGCCGCCGGCGTCCGCCAGTGCTGAAAAAGTGTTCATCCGTGTTCTCTCCGTGGGATGCTGCCGGCCAATGCCGGACGTTTGGATGCGCCCGGATGCAACCGAGAGCGCGGTAGGGAACCCGCATCCGGGGGCCGCCTGCGGCGCGCAGCTACCGGCGGCGCGACGAAGCGCCGGCGCAGGCAGTGTTCGACGAGGAAGGGTACCTGTTATGTCACCACGAGGGAAGCGCGGCGGATGGCGGCGCTGCTGTATGGATGGGCACCGCCTGTGCTGGCACAGCGCACCCTTGATCCCGCTGCGTGCTTCCGTATCCATAGGCTCGGCAAAGAAAACCCGGGCACAAAGCCGCGACGACCACGATGCATGGAGCGGGTACCGGCCAGCAACGGCCAAACCTTCAACCCACCCACGAACGGCTCGGCCAACGAGCGCGATGGCAAGCATGCGAGCGGGCGGGAAAGCGCACGGCGATGGCGACCGTTCTACGTGCAAGCGCTCGGCGGCGGCACGGGCGAAGTGCGGTTCTTCGGCTACTGCGAAGAAACAACGCAGATGAACCCAGCGCCACGCCCCCGATCTGGCGCGGCCTCCAAGGCCGGCTCACGCTGGCTAAGCCTCCCCAAGGTAGCCAGTCAGCCGGCCGCCGATCAGCGCCTCGGCATCGGCCATGATTCGGTCGATCAGTTCCTTGACAGTCGGGATGTCATTGATCAGGCCGGCCACCATGCCGCAGCTCCAGGCACCGGCGTCCAGCTTTCCCTCGACCATCACCTTTGGGTAGACCCCCGCGACTTGTTCCTGGATATCGGCAAACTGCAGGTCCTGGCCTTTCTCCCGCTCGATCTCGATCAACCGTTCCACGCCGGCATTGTTCAAGACACGCTCGGTATTGCGCAGGGCACGCATCACCAGCCGCGTGTCCAGTTCAGACGCGGCAACGATCGCTTGCTTGACATTTTCGTGGACTGGCGCTTCCTTGGTCGCGACGAAGCGAGTGCCCATATTTATGCCCTCCGCCCCAAGCGCCAATGCAGCCACGAGGCTGCGCGCATCCGCCATACCTCCTGAAGCCACGAAAGGGATCTTCAGTTCCTCGGCCGCGCGCGGAAGCAGAATCATGTTGGGGAGGTCGTCCTCGCCGGGGTGTCCGCCGCATTCGAATCCATCCACGCTGACAGCATCGCAGCCGATCTGTTCGGCCTTCAATGCATGACGCACCGAGGTGCACTTGTGAATCACCTTGATCCCCGCCGCTTTGAGCATCGGCATGTACTTGTCGGGATTGCGCCCTGCGGTCTCAACGATCCGGACCCCTCCCTCCTTGATCGCCGCGATGTACTCGGCATAGGGCGGCACGGACAAGGACGGCAGGAAGGTCAGGTTCACGCCGAATGGCCTGTCGGTCAGTTCGCGGCAACGCGCGATTTCCCGGGCCAGCAATGCCGGCGTCTTCTGCGTGAGGGCCGTGATGATGCCAAGGCCGCCGGCATTGGAAACCGCAGCCGCCAGCTCGGCCAGGCCGACATAATGCATGCCGCCCTGGATGATGGGGTGCTGGATGCCGAACAGTGCAGTGATGCGTGTCTTCATTGATGGTTCCTCTTGTGAAATCCGCCGGCAGGAGTCAAGCCGGGCAGTCGAACTCGCTGGGCGGGCAACGCGGGTGAAGCGGCCGCTAGTGCGGCCCGTGCAGCACCACGCGCATGCCCTATGCGCCGGGCTTGTAGCCAGGGCTTCGTTCCGCTTGCGCGGGCACGCCTGCGCATATCGCGAACCTGCGCTCAGGGACGTTCCGCTTTGATGCGCTGGATCTCCTCTTCCACATCGCGCAACTGGTCCTTGCCGAAATACATCTCGTCGCCGACAAAGAACGTGGGCGAGCCGAACGCACCGCGCTCGAACGCCGCCTGAGTGTTCGCCATGAGTTGCTGCTTGACCTCGGGATCCTCAATGCGGGCCTGGAAGCCGACGCCGTCCAAGCCCGCCGCATCCAATGCGGTAGCGATGACCTGCGGGTCGTCCATCTTCAGTCCCTGCTCCCACATATGTGCGAATACCGCATCCACGTAAGCGACAAAGGTGCCGTTCTTCTGGGCGGCGACGGCCCCACGCATGATCTGCAGCGTGTTGACCGGCCAGAACGGGTTGTGCCTGTAAGCGTGCAATGCGTGCCTGGCGACAAAGCGATGCATCTCCAGCCGGCCGAACTCCGGCTTGTTCTTGATACCCGCAAATGCTTCCGCTGGGGACCGGTTCCCGGTCAGCCGGAAAAGGCCTCCGAGCAATACGGGCACATACTCGAACTTGACGCCCTGGCGTGCTTCGATACCTGGAATGACTTTATGGCTGAAGTACGAATTCGGGCTGCCGAAGTCGAACTGGAACTGGACCTTGATGGGGGCGATTGCGTTTGTGTCGCGCATGATGTCTCCTGATACGTCTGTTGATGGAATCTCGTGAAACGGGTCCGGCGAAGAACGGATGGATAGAGCGGCGGCACGGAAGCTCAGCAGGGTTGCGGGCTCGGATGCTGCACGACCCCCGATGCCGTGGCCAGCGGGCGGCGATCTGCCTCCTGCGTGACGGTGACCAGCATCGTCGCGCGACCGGGCACGGCGCTTGGGGCCAGGAGTGCCTCCACCATCAGCCACCCTTCCCGAGGCGGCCCTAGCCGCCTCATCGTCAATTCGAGTAGATGGCTCGACGCATAGGCGGAGAAGGCGGCCCATTGCATAGCAGCTTCGGTCAGGAAGGACAACAAGCCAGTACCAAAGCCAAGGGTCTGCTCGACGTCTTCTGTCCACTTGGCGCGCAGCGCGACATGTCCCGGTGCCAGCCGCATGCCGGACAACAAGCATGCTTGCGCTAGTGGGGAAGCCGCGGCGAAGGCGCCGAAATCGCTTGTCCATTGCGCTGAATGATCATCCACGGCATCGCTCGTGAAAGCCGTCTCCCGATCATGGTCGGCACGCTCCCGCGCCAGTGCATTCAGGAACTGCTCGCGCAAGGCCATCTTCTGCAGCTTGCCGGTGGGCAGCCGGGGAAAGTCCGTCACCAGCCGGATGGACTTGGGCGTCTTGATGGGGCCAAGCCGCAAGCGACATTGTTGGCGTAGGGCTTCGCTCACCGCCACCGTGACCAACGAGGAATCCCGCACCTGCACAATGGCCTGCACCGCTTCGCCGAGTTCTTCATCGGGTATGCCGAAGACTGCGGCGTCCAGTACATTCTCGTCGCGCAGCAGGAAGGCCTCGATCTCCTGCGGATAGATATTCACGCCGCCCGAGATCACAACAAAGTCGCGGCGGTCGCTGAGATAGAGATAGCCCTCGTCGTCGACATGGCCGATGTCGCCGTAGGTCCACCAGCCCTGCCGGCTTCGTGAGCGGGCGGTCTTGTCCTCGTCCTTCCAATAGGCGAACGTGCTCGCGCCTTCAAAGAAGACCGTTCCTGTTCGCCCGGAAGGCAGCTCCTGCTCATTCTCGTCGAGGATATGGATGATCCCATCCGTGGCGCGGCCCACCGAGCCCTTGTGGCTCAGCCACTCCTCCGAGCTGATGGCGCAAGCGCCGATGCCTTCTGTACCCGCGTAGTACTCGAACAGTATGGGACCCCACCATGCGATCATTGCCTCTTTCACGTGCACGGGACATGGCGCTGCGCCGTGATGCGCCGCCTGGTGGCTGGACAGGTCATGGGCCTGGCGCACGCCGGCCGGCAGGCGCAGCAGGCGGTGGAACATGGTTGGCACCCACTGGCTATGTGTCACCTTGAACCGCGAAATGGCATCTAGTGCCAGCGCTGCATCGAAGCGCTCCATGACGATGCAGGTCCCGCCCATCGCCAAGGTGGCGGCCACATTGCGATGAGGCGCGGCGTGGTAGAGCGGCGCCGTACACAGGCTCACCATGTCCTGCCCCACCCCCGGCCGGCCGGGCCAGGATAAGTTGCGCGAATCCGGCCCATCAAAAGGCCCTGTCGGCATGGGCTTGCGCACCCCCTTTGGCCGGCCTGTCGTGCCCGAGGAGTACATCATCTCCCTGCCAGGCGCCGTGCTTTCCGGCAGCGTGCTGGGGCAAGCCGCCACCCGTTCCTCCCAGGGATCGAAGCCGGCAATACGGCTGCCGAGGCTAAACAGGCAAGCGCCGGCAAAGTCGACCTCCGACGCTGCGCCGGCACTCTCGGCCGTTGCCGACAACACCACGACAGCGGCTCCGGCATCCCGCACGATATATGCCAAGTCGTCCGCCGACAGCTTTGTCGAAGCCGGCACGTACCTCACGCCGATTCTCTGGCAGGCCCAGCCCAGGAAGAGGAAAGCCGGAGCATTCTCGATGCAGAAGATGATAGCGTCGCCGGACGTGACGCCGCATTGCTGCAGCAAGTGCGCGGCCTGATTGGCGCCCGACTCCAGCTCCCCATAGCTCAGGGTTCGCTGGCTTGGAATGAACACGGCAGCCGTGCGGTCGGGCCGGCTCCGGGCGTGAATCGAAGGATGTGTCATTGTGCTCTCCTGCCGTGCTGGCTCAGGACGGATCCCTGCGCCCTGCCCCCAGCACGGCGGCCTTCTCCTTCAGTGCGTTCTTGAGGATTTTTCCAGTCGGCGCGACCGGCAGTTGGGTCAGGAAATGGATTTCGGCTGGCAGCTTGTAGGGAGACAGCCGCTCCCGCAGAAATCGCTCCAGCGCATCCTGGCTGATCGTGGCATTCGCGGCTGCTTCCACGAAGGCGATGACCTCTTCGTTGCCGTCCGCCTGCCGCCCCACGACGGCAGACTGCACAATGTCCGGATGGCTGTTCAGGACCTGCTCGACCTCCACCGGGTAGACATTAAAGCCAGAGCGGATGATTAACTCTTTGGTGCGGCCCATGATGAAAAGGGCACCGTCTGGCTCCTGCCTGGCCAGGTCGCAGGTATTGAACCAGCCCTCGGCGTCGACAGCCTCGCGGGTCAGTGCTTCATTGCAGTAATAACCCTTCATGACATTGGGACCCCGCACCCGCAACTCGCCCACGGCGCCCGGCTCGACCGGCTGTCCCTCGGAATCGACAATGCGAATCTCCACCCCCGGCACGGGCATGCCGACAGAGCAGTCCGTGCGCGGCGCATGGAGCAAGGTCTGCGACACCGTTGGCGACATCTCGGTCAGTCCGTAGTTGTTATGCAGCGTGAGGCCTAGCGCCGCTTCCACGTCCTGTTTCAATTGCTGGGTCAACGGCGACCCCGCAACACCCGCCAGGCGCAGGACGTGTGGGCCGATGCTACCGCCTGCGCTGCGCATCCAGTCGAGCAGCTTGGCGTACATGGCCGGCACGCCCATCAGTACGGTGATGCCTTCCTCGCGCATGGCCTTGGCCAGCGCAGGCGCCGAATAACGATCTTCGAGCACCAGGGCGCAGCCACATGCAAGCGAGCCCACCAACTGCGATGAGAGTCCCACCACATGCGCCATCGGCAGCACGCCATAGGCCTTGTCTTGAGGCCCGAGACGGCGTAGCGCCCAGACCAGTTCTGCCACATGGAGCAGGTTGGCATGCGTCAGCATGACGCCCTTCGGGTGGCCGGACGTTCCGGAGGTATAGATCATGGCCGCCACCTGCTCCTTCGGGTCTTCGCTCGCTGGCTCCGCGTGAGCGCCTTCGTTCAGGGGCCCGACGGCCAGCTTGCCGAGGGCGGGCCAGCACTGCTCAACGCTCCTATTGCGGCCGGCGTGCATCAGCGCATCCGCGGAAATCTCGCTGGTGTAGAAGACGCGGCGCGCGCCGGAGTGCTCGATAAAGTTGTCGATCTCGCGCGGTGACAGGCGCGCGTTGACGACCACCGCCCAGGCATCCATCGCGCTCGCGGCCAGCACCAGCACACCCAGTGCCACACAGTTCTCCGCGACCATCAAGACCCGGTCGCCCGGACGAACACCGAGCTGGCGCAGCCGTTGCGCCCCGTCCTCGATGGCCACCGCCAACTCCCCATAGCTCACTCGGCCCCGCTTGTCCTGCAGCGCCAACGCCTCCGGCTGCCGGCACACCCAAGGCTCAATAACTTGGTGGATGCGCCTGTAGGACGCAATCGATGTTCTACCTGTTTCCATATGTCTCCCGCCTCTATTTTTGTGGACTATCCCAGGCCGCGTTTGCTTTGCCGCCGAACCAGAACCGTAATGCGGTTTAATATACTGCACTACGGTTCTACTCGCAAAGTAGAGATCTCGCAAATTTCTCAATGACCCGAGAAATTTGCGTGAAATTCGGGATGAGTGTCGCTTTCAGCGCGGACAATAGCGGGCCAATATTCCACCATGCGGATCAATTCGGTGATATGGGAAGAGAGGTAGGGCTACGTACATGCGGACACCGCGCTGCGATCGAGATCACGACTCCTGCCTGGTTTGCCTGCGAGCGACACAGCGATCGCCTCACGCGCGGAAATGCCAAAGGCTGGGAAACTCGTGGCACAAATCCAGGGGAAAGGGCTGCGGCGCCGACGCCTATAACTTCGATTCGCGCAGGGACGAAGACGCGACGGAGCTCCACCGTGGTCGCCAACGTCAACAGTGGCGCGGAGGTTTGTTCCAGGTTCAGGGAAATGACAGCGCGGGCCCACTACAGAACCGGGGACACGGCCCGTTCTGATGGCGGGAGGCCATCATGGTGATGGCTGCGCCGGCTCCTGCTTGAGGTTTCACCGCAGCAACGTGGATGCCCGGCTTTGGCTATGTCCTGGCTCCGGCCTGGGGAATCAGCAGGCAACGGAAGGGGCACGGCCCCCTTCCGTTGCCACTGCGAAACCTATGCCCTGACCGGCGGCCTCTGCAGCGCAGGTTCTCCGAATCCTTGACCGAGGCTGCGCTCGATTTCCCGGACCGTTTCGAGAAGTCGGGGCCGAATCTCATCGTGCAGCCTCGCGACCGGGAAGTAGCCCGCCGCGCCAGCCACACTGATGACCATCATGGGCAAACCACGGCCCGGCAGGAACGGCGCGGCAATGCCGTGAACCTCCTTGACCCAGCTACCGGCGGAGGTCGCGCATCCCGTTGCCCGGTACTCCTCGACAGCCTCGAGAATGCCTTTTTCAAGAATGGGCCACGTACCCTCGTCGAGCTCGCAGATACGCTCCATCAGCTCTGACCGCTCGCGTGCCGGCAGCGCCGCGAGTAGTGCCCGTCCCGCCGCGCTGCTACTCAACGGAATACGAGAACCGACATCGAGACTGAGCGTTACGATCGACGTGCTGCGACAACATTCGAGGTAGAGCATGGACAGCCGGTCGCGCGTGGTGAGCGCAACCACGGCTCCGGTTTCGGCGGCAAGCAACTGCATATACGGCCGAACCACCTGGCGAATATCCAAATTCGCCAGCATGGAACTTCCTAGCGCGCCAGTCGCCGTGCCAAGCCGGTACTTGCCGCTCTCAGGCACCAGATGCAGGTAACCAAGCTTCGTCAACGTATAGGTCAGCCGCGTGATAGTGGATTTCGGCAGTCCGCAGCGCTCGGCAATCTCGTGGTTGGCCAGAAAATTGTCCCCCGTCCGGAAACAGCTCAGCACCTCCAGCCCCCGTGCAAGCGCGGTGACGAAATGCCTGTCCTGCCCCTCCTCCACTGGCAGTTCCTCATCGATCTCCTTTTCGCTGGCAGGCATTATTTTGTTGATAGTCGCTTCCTTTGCCCTTGTCATGCTGGTGGTTATCCTTCCACGAAATACCGAAACACTTGCTGAGGGCGACCCGCACCGCTTCCCCCTGCGCGTTCGAAGCAGCCTGCCGGCACCGCCCTATCCAACCGAGCAAGGTAACACATCCCAAGGTGCTGCCCCGCGGCCCGCCCACGAGCCGGCTGCAAGTGCTCACAGCAGTGCTTGCCGCTCGTCTTTTTCCTTTGCCGCGAGCTGTTTAATCTCACTCTTGAGGAGTTTCCCGGTAGGAGCGGCGGGCAGTCGTGCCATGGCTCGGATCTCCGCAGGCACTTTGTAGGGCGATAGGCGGTCGCGCAAATAGGAGATAAGCTCATCACGATCAACCGCTACGCCGGCCGCCAGCTCCACAAACGCGATCACCTCCTCATTGCCGCCAACGGCTCGCCCCACGACGGCCGACTGCACGATGGCCGGATGGCTGTTCAAGACCTGCTCAACCTCGACCGGGTACACATTGAATCCGGAGCGGATGATGAGCTCCTTGGTGCGGCCGACGATGAACAAGGCGCCGTCGCTGTCCTGTCGCGCCATATCGCCCGTATTGAGCCACCCCTGCGCATTGATGACCGTACGGGTACGCTTTTCGTCGCGGTAGTAGCCTTTCATCATGTTAGGCCCGCGCACCCACAATTCGCCAGCGCTCCCCTGAGCGACATCATTGCCGGCAGCATCTACAATGCGAATTTCCACGTTCGGCACCGGCAGTCCCACGGAACAATCCTTGCGCCAAACGCCCAGCGGAGTCTGCGCGACTGTCGGCGACATCTCAGTCAGGCCATAGCCGTTTTGCAGGGGCATATCAAAAGCAGACTCGACCGCCTGCTTTAGTTCCGGTGTCAAAGGCGAGCCCGCCGTAGCGATCACGCGCAGGCCGTGTCCTGCGAGTGACGTGCCGGTATGTGTACACCAGTCGAGCAGCCTGGCATACATGGCGGGTACGCCGAGGAGCAGGGTCAGACCGCCCTCGCGCAATGCTGAGACCAGTGCCTCCGGCGAGAACCGCTCCTCGAGCCTCAGAACGCAGCCGCAAGCGAGCGAACCAAGCAGTTGCGAAGACAGGCCAACCACATGTGCCATTGGCAGGATGCCGTAGACCGTGTCAAGTGGGCTCAGTTGGCGCAACTGGCGGGACAGCGTGGCCATATGCAGCAGATTGGCGTGCGTCAGCATGACTCCCTTCGGGCTACCCGAAGTACCCGACGTGTAGATCATCGCGGCCACTTGATCTCTTGAACTGTGGCTGACGGGCTCCGGCACGGCAGCGTCGTTCAACGGCCCCACCGCTAACTCACCCACATATGGCCAGGCAGATGCCACGGCGCCCGCGCGTTGCGCATGGGCTTGCGCATCCTGGGAGACATCCGCGGCATAGAGTACGCGCCTCGCTCCAGAATGGTCGATGAAATTGTCAATTTCTCGGGGTGACAGGCGCGCATTGACCACGACTGCCCAGGCATCGCATACGCTCGCCGCCAGCACCAGGACGGCCAGCGCGGCACAGTTTTCCGCGACCAGCATGACTCGATCACCGGGACGCACGCCAAGTTGGCGGAGTTGGTTTGCCGCATCCCGCGTCGCCGTGGCGAGTTCCCCATACGTCAGCCGATAGCGCTTGTCCCGCAGGGCTATCGCAGTTGGATTGCCTTCGACCCACGGGTCGATCACTTCGTGGATCCGTCGGAACGCAAAGTTGAGCGTCTCATGCTTCTCATTCATGTCTAGCGTCTCCTGCCACAGATTATTTAGACTGCAATGCAGTCCATAATACTGTTTAGCAGTCTAAAATTCCAGCGTCGCGATGCCTATTTGACCCGGAAACCGGGAGATGGCGTTGACTTGCATCGAAACGCAACCCATACTGGATCGCAGTGCAGTTTTATGTTCCGCAAAAAAACATGGGAAGGAGACTACTATGACCAAGAAGAAGGCCGTGCTCGTCATCGGAGCTGGGGACGCCACCGGCAGCGCGATTGCGCGCCGATTTGCGCGCGAGGGCTATATCGCCTGCATGACACGACGTAACGCGGACAAACTTGCGCCATTGGTGGCGCAGATCGAAGCCGAGGGTGGCGAGGCGCATGCATTCGCCTCCGACGCACGGAAAGAGGAAGACGTGACTGCGCTCTTCCAGGAGATCGAATCGAAAATCGCACCGATCGAAGTTGCCGTGTTCAACATCGGTGCGAATGTCCGTTTCGATATCCTGGAAACGACCGCGCGCGTCTATTACAAGGTCTGGGAGATGGCCTGCTTCGGCGGCTTCCTGATGGGCCGAGAGGCTGCCAGGGCGATGTTGCCCCGGGAGCGCGGATCGATCTTCTTTACCGGGGCGACGGCGAGCATTCGCGGTCGCGCAGGCTATGCAGCGTTCGCGGGTGCCAAGCACGGGCTGCGCGCACTCGCGCAATCGATGGCCAGGGAACTCGGCCCCAAGGGCATTCACGTCGCTCAGCTCATCATCGACGGCGCCATCGACACGGAGTTCATTCGCGAGACCTTCCCAGAGCGTTACGCGCTGAAAGAGCAAGACGGCATTCTCAACCCCGACCACATCGCCGACGCCTACTGGATGCTGCATCAACAGCCCAAGGATGCGTGGACGCATGAGCTCGATCTGCGCCCCTGGCTCGAGGCATGGTGATCGCACCGCAGTGAACTGACATCGCGGCGAGGCGACTGTGCCGCCGCTCCGTCTTACCTGCATTGTCCCCGCTTGCCCGATTCTCCCCGGCTGCGAGGGCATGCGGCCGCCATTCGGAATCAAGCATGCAACTGACCTACAGTGCCGCGGAACAGGCGTTCCGCGAGGAAGTACGCGCCTTCATTCGTGCAACGCTTCCCGAAGACATTCGACGGAAAGCCCTCCAAAACCGACCGCTCGGGAAAAGTGAAATCGTTCGCTGGACGAAGCGCCTTGCCGAGCAAGGATGGAGTGCACCGAACTGGCCGGTGGAGCACGGAGGCACCGGATGGACTCCCGTCCAGAGCTACATTTTTACGGAAGAGGCTGCCTTGGCCGGGGCACCAGAGCCGATTGCCTTCGGCGTTCGCATGGTAGCGCCCGTATTGCTTGCGTTCGGCACCGACGAACAGAAGGCCCGCTATCTGCCGCGCATCCTCAGCGGCGACGACTGGTGGTGCCAAGGCTACTCCGAGCCCGGCGCCGGTTCTGACCTTGCCAGTCTGTCTACCAGCGCCACGCGTGATGGTGATGAGTTCGTGGTCAACGGTCAAAAGATCTGGACTACCTACGCGCAGCACGCCGACATGATGTTCTGCCTGGTGAGAACCGATCCGCAGGCCAGGAAGCAGCGCGGCATTTCGTTCCTGTTGATGGACATGAAATCGCCGGGCATCACTGTACGTCCGATCATCACGCTGGACGGCAAGCATGAGGTGAACGAGGTGTTTCTTGATTCGGTCCGCGTGCCGGCATCGAATCTTGTCGGCGGCCTGCATCAGGGCTGGGACTGCGCCAAATATCTGCTACGCCATGAGCGCTTCAGCACGGGGATGATCGGTTATATCAGGCGTAATCTAAAGTTGCTGATCGATTCTGCCGCCTCACGCCCTGGGCCAAGCGGTCCTCTGAGCGAGGATATTTCATTCTGTGAAAAGGTGGCGCGGATTGGTATCGAGGTAAACGCGCTCGAGTACACGTTGCTGCGTGCGCTGTCTGAAGCGGACAGCGGTGGGGACGTCGGAACGAAGGCCTCCCTTTTCAAGATCCGTAGTTGCCAGCTTGCCCAGCAAGTGTCGGAGTTGCACCTGGATGCCCTGGGTGTCGATGCACTGGCTTACCCGGCCGAAGCGCGACAGATCGGATGGACCAGTGGCGGCCTGCTTCCCGACGATGCACCGCCACAAGTCGCCAACTATCTCAATCTGCGCAAGCTCACCATTTACGGCGGCTCCGAGGAAGTGCAGAAGAACATCCTCGCCAAGGCGGAACTCAATCTGTAGGACGGCCCACATGGATTTCAATCTATCCGAAGACCAGCGGCTTCTCGTCGACGCCGTTGCTCGCTATCTTGAGCGCGAGTACCGGTTTGAAGATCACCCGCAGCGTAGCCCCGAGCAGGGCCAACACTGGCAAGGTTTGGCAGAACTAGGCTTGCTCGGCCTGCCTTTTGACGCGCGGTACGGCGGCGGCGGCGGTAGTGCCGTGGACTTGGCGCTTGTCATGCAGGAATTTGGCAAAGCGCTCGTCACTGAGCCCTATCTCGCCACGGTTGTGCTTGCGGGAGCTGTGCTCGAACGGGCTGGCAGCCCTGAACAAAAGGCGCAGTGGATTCCCCAACTGGCAGTCGGAAGCAAACGCATTGCTCTGGCGTTCGAAGAAGCGCAAACCGCCTCCGACCTGTCGCGAATCGAAATGACCTATCGTTCGGATGAGGATGGTTACGTCCTCCAGGGAAGGAAGAAAGGTGTCCTGGCGGGATTCGCCGACGTGCTGATTGTTCTGGCCCGAAAAGAGCGGGGTTCGACCGCGGAGGAAAACTACAAGCTGTTCCTTGTCCCCGTTGACGCCGTCGGCATAACCCATATTTCCTACCCAGCGATTGACGGGTCAGCGGTATCGGAGTACGGCCTGGACGACGTCCACATACCGGCGACCGACGTGCTGGGCGATGGCAGCCTGGCGCTGGCTCACGTCGCGTATGCACTTGATCTGGCACGCATTGCGCTCTGCGCAGAAGCGGTCGGAATCATGGAATCAGTCGTGCGAGACACAGCCGAGTATGCCCGCACGAGACGGCAGTTCGGCGTTGCCATCGGTAGTTTTCAAGCCCTGCAGCACAAGATGGTGGACATGCTTGTACATACCGAACAGGCGAAGTCTTCGCTGTGGCGAGCGTTGGCTTTTCTTTCCGATGACGCGCGGCGCACGTCGGAATGCGCCGCCACAAAAGCGATGATCGGCATGAGCGCCCGCTTCGTCGGCCAACAGGCGGTGCAGATCCATGGCGGGATGGGCATGTCCGACGAGATGAAGATCTCGCACTATTTCAAGCGGCTTACCGCCATCGAGCAAACGCTGGGCAACACAGCGGTACATCTGCGGCGCCTGGCCTATGGCATATCGCTAGCGGCGCGAAGCTGAGCTCTGAACCGACAGGTTCAACTGGTTCAACTGGTTCAAAACATCAGAATACAAAAGGAGACTGCAGTGAAGAGACGTCAATTCTTGCATGTTGGCGCGATGGGGCTCGCGAGCGGAGCCCTCGGTAGCGTCTGTGGCGCAGCGCTTGCCCAGTCGGGCGATGCAAAGTATCCCGACCGGCCGATCCGCATTCTACTGGGCTTTCCGCCAGGCGGATCCACCGACGGCCCCATGCGAGTGCTGGCGGCCAATGCCTCAAAGACGCTGGGGCAGCCCATCGTCATCGAGAACAAGCCGGGTGCGGCAGGCGTTCTGCCTGCGCAGATGCTGCAGTCGGCCAAGCCGGACGGCTATACGATCGCGGTCATCCCCCAGGGCGTATTTCGCCTGCCATACACCACCGATATCAACTGGAATCCCGCTGAACTCGGCTACATCATCGGTCTGACTGGCTACGTATTCGGCATCGTGGTACCGGCATCATCCCCGATCAAAACGATGGGCGAGTATATTGCCTACGCAAAAGCCCATCCTGGCGAGCTAACGTACAGCACGCCAGGCGCCCTGACGACCAACCATCTGACGATGGAGCAGATTTCGCGCGTCGCCAACGTGCGATTGAATCATGTGCCATATAAGGGCACGAGCGAGTCGCTTCAGGCACTTCTGGGCGGGCATGTCCAGTCCGCGGCCGAAACATCGGGATGGCAGCCATATGTCGAGAGTGGCAAGCTTCGGCTTCTGGCCGTCTGGGGAGAACATCGCATGCCGCGTTTCCCCAATGTGCCGACGCTGAAGGAGTCGGGCATCAATCTCGCCCAGTCTTCCCCTTGGGGACTTGCAGCGCCCAAAGGTACGCCGGCGGCAATCCTTTCGAAGCTGCATTCCGCCTTCAAGCAGGCGATGGAAGAGCCTAACTTCAAAGAGGTGCTGAAGCCATACGATATGGAGCCAATGTACATGAGCCCGGATCAGTATCGCCGCTACGCAACGGCCGCGATGTCGCGCGAGAAGGTGATCCTCGACCTGATCCAGTACAAGAAGAACAGCGGCTGAGCGCCACCGCCGCCCTCCCTTGAGCGGCGGGTGGGTTTCCTCAACGGCAAGAAATCGGGCGCCAGTCGACACAGCGAGGACGGCCTACCAGGAGGCCAGGCTGGGCAAAGTCAGGTGCGCACCGGCTACGCCTTCATTGCCTCTGCTGGCACAGCCGAGATCGGCAGGCACGACAGAAAATCCGATAGTCGACCACCGACGTCGACAGCTGGGTCGACAGCTGGGGCCGACTCAGGAGGTCTGTCCAGAGGACAAGGGGCGAGCCTCCCCCTCTTCACCGAGCTGTCCAAGCAGCGTGGCCAGACCAAGCTCGAACGCTTCCGTCGACCCAGTTGCACGCCCGACCACGAGGCAACCTTCCAGCACGACCAGCGCGGTCAAAGCAATCCCGCTGGCGCGTTCGGGCGCAAACCCGCGTTCCTCCAATGCCTGCGCAAGCTGCCGCCGCCAGCTCGCGAACGCCGCTGCGCAGGCGTTGGTGAGATCCGGTGAATGTGATCCACGCTCGAGCGTGACGATAGCGACGGGACACCCCGCTTCGTAGTTGTCTTCCGAGAGCCGTCGGGCGCTGTCGCGCAGCACTGCGGCGATCCCCTCGGCAGCCGTCGTCTGCCCCCGGAAAGAATGAGCGATCCAGGCAGCGCCCAGTTGCGCCGCTAAGCCGATGTGCAGCGCCAGGCCCAGCTTCGTCGTTGGGCCGCGCCGTCGTCCGGTCAATTCGTGTTCGGCGTGGCTGTATGTGAAGAACGTCTGCAATTCGAAACTGCTGAGTTCACGCAGCACCTCGCGACGCCATCTCGCAACTGGTTGTGGTTCAAATCATGCTTACGGTGCAAGTCAGCTCCATACGCATGGTGATGCACCTATCTCAAGCCGCAAGCCTGGTGGCAGAGGCCGCCGTCGCCTTGGTCCGCCACTTCTGCCGCAAGCGGCGCCGGGGCGTACTCACGCCGCCGATCACCGGCTGCCTGGTCTGCTCGGCGCAGTAGTCCAGCGCCTGGCGCAGCAGCGTGTCCACGTGCCGCAGCGAGATGCCGTGGCGACTCGCGACTTCCTGGCGAGTCAACTCCTCCAGGCGCAGATTCATCAGCACGGCATGGTGGCGCCAGGGTAGGCCCGCCAGGGCGCGATCCACCGCCGCCAGGTCGGAGCGCGCTTCGGCAATGCGATCCGGGCTGGGCGAGTCGTCGGCGAAGTAGTCGAGTGCGGCGTCGCTCGCGTGCTGCCACGGGCGAAGGTGCCGCAGTTGGTCCGTGGCGAGGTTGCAGGCCACCCGGTAGATATAGGCTTCCGGGTTCTGGATCGCCGTTGACACGGCCGTGTCACCTAGCCGCAGCCAGGCGTCGTGCAGGCTATCGCTGGCCTGTTCGGGGCAGCCCAGGTGGCGCCGCAACAGGCGATGCAGACTCTCGTAGTTGGTGACGAGGCACTCTCGCAGCCGCACGGGATGAACGCTGTCATCGGACAGGGTATCGGCCACGTCAACGGCTTCGAGATGACCATAGGCACTCATGTTCATTTCGGATTCCTCTTGAATTGAGGGCAAAGCGGCCCCCATCCTTTCCCCGCGCTTGCGGAGAGAAGGAAATAGACGCCGTCTGGCATGGCGACCTACTGTGCCTGCAGCAGTTGGCGCCGTTGTTCGGCGCTCATGCGCGCCACGTACTTGGCGTCGAGCTCCTTGCCTACGCCGACAAGCTGCACCAGGCTCTCGGCGTCATAGGGGCGTCCTTTGGAGTGAAGCCCTGGCGAAGACGGCGATGGTGTCGTTTCACCGCCGTCCACCGGCTCGTTGCCGAAGCCCAGCACCCGCACCGAGAAGATCGAAGGCAGGCTCTGCCGTTGCGCCGCCCGATCGCGCGAGATCGCCTCCTGCGCGGCCGTCGCGGCCTGCGACGCCGCCGCGCTGGCATTGGTCAGCGCCCCGACGTTCACGCCCGCAACCACCGGCAGACCCGTCGACTTGCCCTGCACCTGCACGTTGGCCGCGTTCACCACCTGCAAGGCAGCCAGGTTGACGTTGCCCGACACCCGGATGCCCGCCTCGCCAGCGTCGATCGTGCCCAGCGGCGCGATCAGGTCGATGTCGCCGGGCGCGACTTCGGGAATCGGATTCAGCGTGGCGATGCCCGCGCCGGTGGCCGGCACCTGCGACGACAGCTTGACGTTGCCCCACGCGTCGTACACGCGCTTGGGCGGCGTGTACACCACCGTGGTCTTGGCGCCTCGCCCGGCGTTGATGTCGCCTGCGGCCGACCAGCCCAGGATGCCGCCGCCGAAGGTGGTCATGATGCGCGACAGGCCCAGCAGGATGCTGCCTTGGCTGTACAACTGGATGTCGCCCGAGCCTTGCGTCACGAGACCCGACGAAGCCGGAGGCACCTGCCCTTCAACACCGATCACCTGCTTGCCGCCGGGCGTCAGCATCTGGATGCCACCGCCGAACAGCGTGCGCACGCCGGAGCCGCCGAGCATCGTGATGTCGCCGGAGCGGACGATCTCGTTGCCCTGGCCATCCTTCTCCGGGAACAGCGCGGCGATGGCGTTGCGCCCGCGCAGGTAGCTGCCGTAGCGGCGGCTGGCCGGGTCGTTGTATTCGCGCCCGCCCGCCTTGAGTTCAGCGAAGTAGACCCGGCGCAGGAAGATGTTTTGCTGCTCGGGCGCCAGCGCGTTGAAGTACGCCAGCGCCTCGGCTGGCGTGCCGACAAAGCCGTAGCGATCCTTCAGCCAGCCCGCCAACTCGGCCTGGTAGGTCTGGGCGACCTTGCCCGAACCGTCCAACGGGGTGCCCGCTGGCAGCAGGTTGGCCGGGTCCAGGTAGTGCTTGAGCGCCTCATAATCGGGGCCGTTAGCGCCGACGCCGGCCATGGTCACGATCGATGCGCCCGGCCGCTCGTCGCCCGACGCGAGCGGACCGATGCTGGTGATATTGCCCTTGTCGCCCTGGTACAGGTTGCGGCCTGCGCTCACTTCCAGCGTGCCAGGGCCAGCGATCTGGACGTTGGTGAAATACATATCGCGGCCGGCCTGAATGATCGACACGTCCGTATCGTTGGTGTTGAGGATCAGGCTGGGCTCAACCGTCGTCGAGTTGCTGTTTCTCCCGAGCCGCCCGAAGTTGACGATGTCGCGACCGGCGCGGATGTTGGCGGCCTTCGCCGCGAAATACACATTGGTGATCGGTCCCTGGTAAACAGGCTGGTAGGCAAGGATCTGGCCCAGCGCCACATTCACCAGATCGCCGTCGACAGCATGGATACGGATGGGATTGGCATCGCCCTCGTGCAGCCGGGCCGGATCGGGGAACAGGGCCGGGTCGGCGTCGGCGCCGGAGACGATGAAGCGCGCCGGCATATAGCTGATCCCAGCGTTGTATCCCGCCGCCGCATAGATCGAATCCCGCGCGAGCAGTTCCAGATGCCCCTGCGGCGAGGGCGCGAGCCACAGCGCGACGCTCTCGTTCTGCGTCCCGGAATAGTAGATGCTGCCGTTGGCTGCGGTGGCCGAGAAGCGCGCGGG
Organism: Cupriavidus sp. 96C5-1; assembly: GCF_057798855.1. Lineage (NCBI taxonomy): Bacteria > Pseudomonadati > Pseudomonadota > Betaproteobacteria > Burkholderiales > Burkholderiaceae > Cupriavidus > Cupriavidus sp. 96C5-1. Next base: position 145,258 of record NZ_JBYOJU010000004.1, read on the forward strand.
CAGGCCGTAGCCGCTGACGACGCGGTCTTCCGGCACAGTCTTCATCGAGGTGGTGTCCAGCGCGTTGTAGGGCACCAGGTTGCCGCCGGCCGAGAACAGCGCCAATACGGTATCGGACCGCCAGGCGCCGCTCGCCTTGGCCTTGCCGACGCCGCCGAGCACGAGGTCCGCGCGCGTGCGCAGGCTGATGCCGCCATCGCCCGGGACCACGATGACACCGCCGAACGGCTGGCCCGGGCCGCCGAAACCGGCTGCCCGCGTGGGATCGGGCGCGCGCGGGTCGTTGAGTTCCTTCGTGCCGTAGCGCAGCGGCACCGAACCGATGGCGCCGGCATCGATGCGCAGGTCTCCGCGCAAGTTGGTGAACACGCCGTTGTCGGCGTCGTCCGGATACCCCGGCCCGCTGACCGTGTTGGGGTTCAGGCGCCCGCCGATACTCAGGCGCACGTCGCCGCCGCCTGCGGCGCCCACCACCAGGGCCGTGTTCTGGTACAGCGGGTAGAGGTCCTTGCGCGGCACCAGGTTGCCCGCGTCGCCGCCGACGCGCAAGGTGACATTGCCGCCGCCCAGCGCGCCGAAGCCGGTGAAGCCGTCGTCATAGGAGGGCGTACCGCGGTTCACCCAATTGTCGGGCGAATTGCTGCTACCGCCATAGCTCCAGCCGGTGAGCGTGCCCTGGACATCGACGAACAGGCTGGCCGGCGCGGCATCGCCCCATCCGCGAGTGGAAATGTTGTATATCGAGCCTTGCGACAGGTTGCCGCCGGCCAGCAGGTCCAGGTCGCCCGTGCCGGTGCGGATGCTGCTGGCGATGGGCACCTGCTTCACACCCGACCAATCCGCGACGCCGTAGCTGTGGTAGTCGCTCAGCAGGATGTTGCCCGCGCCGCCCAGGGCGCTGCGGGCCTGCAACGCCCTGGCATTGGCTGCGGCGAGGTCGGCACCGGCGGCCAGGCGGATCGACGCGGACAGCGAACCGGGGGCCAGTTGCGGAATAGTCGGTGCCGTCGCGGGAACAGCTTGCGTACCTCCCTCCTTACCCGTAGCGAAGCCCGGCAATGTATTCCCAGGTTCAAAGAGGAATCCATCCCGCGCGAACATTGTGCCGGCGGGGAATGTGTCGCCAGGCGTAAGGCCAAACAACCATCCCCAGGCTTGGTAAAAGGAAGTGCCGGGAACCGTCCAATCCGTCATCAGATAGATGGGCGAACTGTTATTGTAAGTGTTGGCCCATGTATCAAAATAGAGCGATGGGATAGTTGCTGGATCCGTTCCCTCGGATATGACACCGGTATAGGACACAGGCACGGCAGGCAGACCTGGCCCGTGACCATCCGAAATGCTGCCATTGACGGTGAGGTTGCCGCCGGCGCGCAGATCGAACGCCATCGGCTCGCCCGCGCCGTAACTGCTCGACGCGGTATCGCGGTCGGCGCGCGGGCCGTAGCGGTAACCCGCCAGATCCAGGTCGCCCGAGACGGTCAGGTTGCCGTCCGGAGTGGCGCTGACGATGGCAACCCCGGGGCGCAGGTGAAAGGCGCCGCCATGCGCCGTCAACCCGGCCAGCCGGGTCTGCAGGCCGGCATTGGCGAGCGCTCCATTGACGAAGGCCTGGCTGTCCTGGTCGATCAGGCCGAGGAAAGCCTGGGTGACGACCTGCGTGTCGGCGCTGCCGCCCTGGTAAGGCGCATTGGCGTAATCGGCGAAGCCGTTCAGTACAATGCGCTTCGCGCCGCGAATGTCCAGCGCTCCGCCAGCGTCGATGGCGATGTCGCCGCCGGTCGCATTGGCCGGCGCGCCCGCGCCGGTGGCGCTGGCGACGGTCGTCCCCAGGCGCGGGGCGTTCAGCGTCAGCGTGCCGCGCGCGGTGGCGTCGGCCGAGCGCAGATTGATGACCGCGCCCGGCGCCAGCGTGAGCCGACCTTCGGTAACGCTCAGTTCCACTTCGGGCGTGTTGGCCGCGGCAATGGCGACGCCGTCGCTATCCGTGCGCAGCACCGCGCCGTGGGCATCGAGCCTGCCGTTGACCGTCAGGCCGTCGCGCGCGGCCAGGCGGATGCTGCCGGCACTGCCGCCGCTGGCGTCCACCGTGCCACTGACGGTCAGGCTGCCACCGTCGACGGACACCGCGACATGGTGCGCCTTGAGTTCGTCGCCGATGACCAGGTTGCCCTGCTTGAGCGCGAAGGCGCGGCTGTCGCTGAACCCCTCCGTCGTCAGTATCGTGTTGAGCGCGGCGAAATCGCCGCTCAGCGTGGCAGCGTTCTCGCCGAGGCGCTGGGCGCGCAGGTCGAAGCCCCCGCCCCGGTGCCCCGCCCCGCTTTGAGCGTGCAGCGTGCCGCCCAGACGCACGACGCCGGCGGCCGCGCCGGTGGCGGTCAGGCTGAGCGTGCCGGCGTCACTGCCAGGGGCGGAGAGGTCGATCACCGATCCCGCCGTCTGGGTGATGTTACCGTGGGTGCTTTCCAGCACCACATCGCCGCCCCAACTATATTTGGTCACGTCGAAGAACGGGATCGTCCGGCCCGACAGGTCCAGTAGGGCCCGATCGCCCAGCAGGATGTTGCCCGACGCGGTCATTTCGAGCCGGCCGCTGGGGAGCGCCAGCGCCGTGTCGAAGGCGATGTCGTGGCCCGCGAACAGGCGCATCTGCGCGCCGAGCGCCGACGCGCCGAGCGCCGGCGCCGTAGCCCCCGCGGGCGCCGTGACCGTGAGCGTGTCGCCAGCGCGCAGGTCGAGGCTGGAGCCGGCCGCGCCGGTCAAGAGCGGCGTCACCAGCGTGAGAGCGCCGCCGGTGCCGGCATAGCTGTCGGGCTTGAAGCTGGCGTCGGGGCTGGGCCCTTGCGCAAAGACCGACAGGCTCCCCATGCCGTTGCCAAGGATGCGTTCGCTGCCGTTCAGGTCGACGTCGGCAAAGCCCAGCATCAGGCGGTCGAAGCGCACCATGCCGTCGGGCTGCGGGTGCGAATCCTGCGGGTAGCCGAACACGATCTCGCGCGCATTGACGGTAAAACGGCCCTGGCCCGAACCCGGCCCGCCGGCGATGGTGGCGCCCGGTACGGCGCTCACGAACGCGTAGGTGCCATTGGGCTGGCGCACATGGCTGCGGGTGCCGTTCCAGACCAAACGGTCCACGTTCAGGCTGGCGGTATCGCCGGCAGCGCCGTAGCCGTAAATGGCCGGACTGTTGAGCACCAGCGTGCCCACGCCGATGTCCATCGACGCCGCCCCGTAGAAGTTGACCGATTTGGCCGCCGACAGCACCAGTTCCTGCATGGCCGGCACGCCGGCGGCAGGCTGGCCGCCGAGCAGCCGGTCGAGCAAGCCCTGGTCAAGGCTCAGGCCGGCGGGCAGGATGCCGGCGCGCGCTGCATCGGCCAGCGTCTGCCGGCCCCCGATGTTGAGCGACGAGACCGCCAGGTTCAGGCGCGCGGCGCCGATGTCGGGCGTGCCCGTAAACGCGAGCTCGTTGGCCGCCCAGATGCCGACCGTGCCTTCCGAGCGGAGGACCGCGCCGTCGCCGATCGACACCTTGCCCGTGCCGACCGCAGCCGGTGCGGTTAGCATCACCCGTCCATTGGACGCCGTGACGATCGATACTTTCGATGACTCGTAATCCGCGAGGCCCAGCGCATAGCCGGTCGCCGCAAAATCGAGCACATGTGTGCCCCGGCCGATCGTATCGATCCCGGCGCCGGAGGCGATCGTGATCGTCGGCGCGCCGAGCGTCACTTGTGCGCCGCGCAGGATCGCACCGGGTTCGAGCGTGATGGCGCCGGTGTTGATGTATTCGTTGCCAATGCCGAACGAGAGGTTGGTGCTGTTGAAGAGATAGGGCGCGCCGCCGATATAGAGATTGGGCGCGCCAAACGCATTGATATCCGCCGCCGCCACCGGCGTGACCGTGGTGCTGCGCTCGGTCGTGCTGTCCGGGCTGCCGATCGAGAGCAGTTGCGCCCGGTTGGGTAGCACCAGGGTGGCGCCCCAGCCATTTTGGCCGGACGCCATGTCGGCGATGCCTTCAAAACGGAGCGCCGGGACTTTGGTGGTGCTGGTCGCCGACAGCGCGCTCAGATTGATGGTGAGGAACTTGCCGTCGCGCGGCAGCAGCGGCTGCAGCGTGCCGAACGTCGCGGACTGGGCGAGCTGGAAGGCCTCATAGCCCTGTTCGTTATACTGCGCATAGCTGCGCGTCGCGGCGCCCGGGGTGACAATGAACTGTGTCGGCAGCACGTCGCGGATTGCGGTGTTGGCAACCCCTTGCGTCCCCGCCAGCAGCCACGACCCGTTTGGCAGCGCGGTAGCGACCGGGGCGGCAATCGTTGTCGAGGCGCCAATTTCGATACGGAAGGCACCCGGCAGCAGCGCATAGTTGGCCGGCAGCAGCGTATAGGTGCCGGCGGGCAGGCCAGGTACGCCGGCATCGATCGTCACCTGCTGGCCGACCTCGGGCACGTCGCCGTTCCATTGGGCGGCGGAACCGCCGGCGGGCGGCGCGATGGCGGTGCCCGGCACGATCGCATAGACCTTACCCGCGGCGCTGTAGCCATTGGCGGGGTTGGCGTTGGCCAGCGACGTGGTCAATATGTCGACCGAGCCGCCGCGGCCGGAAATGAACGCCGCACCCAGCAATGTGCCGCCCCCGGAAAGATCGAGGCGCGATCCTGCTTCGCCGATCACCTGCGTGCCGTTCAGCGTGATGCCGATGACAGGCGCGTCATCAAAGATCTTGTTGGTCTTGCCGGAGATCAGGTTGGGCGTGATGGGTGCCACGCCATTCACCGTGTAGGATGTGCCGTCGACCGTACCGCCATAGGGCATGACCAGCCCTGCGCCGCTCACCGAGGTGATGCTGCCGGACAGCAGTTCGGTCACGGTGTTCAATGTCGCCGTGCCCGCCTGCCCGAGCGTGATCGAGCCGAACGGCGCGCGCAGCACGCCGCCCTGGCGCACGGTCGGCGCGGTGAGCGTAATTCCGCCGAAGGCCGAATAGGGAAGCGGCGGGAGCGTCTCGCCGACCCGTTCGATCGACAGCAGTTCGCTCGCGGATACGTTCACCACCGCGTTGCTGGCGGGATAGACTTGTGCGGCGGCCAGCGTGAGCGTGGCGGGGACCGTCAGGCTGGTGGTCGGCAAACCCGCATCCGGAACATCGCTGCTCGCCAGGAAGCGCAGATCGGAGGAGCTCGCGAGCCGGACATCACCGAACGCCAGCGCCATTTTATTGCGCACATCGAGCAAGCCGGCCGTGGCGGTGAAGCTGCCGCCGGTCACGCCGGTGAGGGAGGTCGGCAACGACGACGCGACCGTATTGTAGATAGGCGGGACGACGGTGGTGTGCCCGTCGAGGAACACATAAGGCGCGTCCAGGCGGACATTGCCGCCAGCCACCGTATCGTAGATGCCGCCCCGGCTCAGCGTGATGCTGCGTCCGGCGGAGAGCGTTACATCCCCCTCGAAGGCGATGGCGTCACGCCCCCACAGTGACACATTGTCGAAGCCACCGGCCGCAATCAGGCGCGCGCTGATCGCGCCCTTGCCGAGTGCCTGGACCTGATCGATCTGGCCGGTGCCGATGTCGGTCGGCAGCGCGCCGGGCACCGCGTCCTGGCCGATATGCAGCACCCGGCCTGTCAGCAGACGGCGGGGCGCCGGATTGCCCGGCGTGTCGGCAAAATAAGGCGATTCCAGCACAACCTCGAGGCGTCCGCCGCTGGCGCCGGCGCCGCCGGCCGCGGCCCGCAACTGGCCTTCGGCGATGATACCGTCATAGGAACGCAGGCTGATCGTGCCGCCGTCGCTGGCGACCGTAACCGGCCGGCTGGCGGCGTTCAGGCCGCCGCTGCCGACAAGATCGATCGCGGCGCTTGCCCCCGAAGCGTCGAGCAGTGCGCCCGGACGGATGACGATGAATGCGTCCGCGGCATTGGCAAGATAGACCGAACCTTCCTTGCCGGGGATGCGGCCGAAGTTGATCGAGCCGCCGTCAGCCACGACGCCGTAGCGGCGACCCCGCACGTCCTGCGCCGTGTAGGCGCGCGCGGCGACGTCGAGCACGGCGCGCTCGCCGATCCACATCGAGGTGACGCCAGGGCCGTTGCCGCGAACCACGGCAGGGGACAGCCGATCCGGGACGAACAGATAGGTGTCGAGCAGCGAGATGGCGCCGCCCGGGGCGGTGATGGCACCGTCCACCGTGATCTGGCGACCGCTCGCCAGCGTGACGCTGTGACCGGGATCGACCGTGATCGACGCGCCGAGACCAACGTCCACGCGCGCGGACGACGACAGGATGAGGTCGGCGCCGGGGCGCTGAACCAGTTGGGAAGTGGTCGGGTTTTCCTGATAGACCGGCGCAAGATACCGCTCAACGCTCGCCTGTGGATCCGCGCCGGTGGCGACGCCGTAGCTGGCAGCGGTCAGCCGCAGGACGGGCATGTTGGCCTCGATGGCGGCATCATTGCCGAGGAACAGGCCGGCATCGCCATGGATGCTGTAGCTGGAAAATCCCTTGGCCAGCGTCTCGAAGACCAGGTGCCGGGTGTCGAACGACTGGAACGCGATCGGCACGGCCAGCCGGCTGTTCTGCCGCAGCATGTCGCCGGCCTGGAAGGTGACAGCGACCGGCGCCACGCTGCCCTGCAGGTAGGTGGTGTTGACAATGCCCAGGTCGAGAATGCCGTTGCTGACCGTAACCTTGCCGGCAAACATGCTGATCGGATCGACCAGCTTGCTTCCCTTAGGGATGGTGCCACCCCCATAAAGGATGATGCGGTCGTACGATCCGGACGGTGTCAGATAATAGTAGCTGCCGAAGTTGGTATCGACAAAGCCATAGGGCTGCACGACCAGGTCGGCGGTCAGCACCAGTGGTTTGGCGGCGCTGGCTGTGATCTGGAGATCGCTGGCCAGCACGCCTTGCGGTACTTCGTTGCGGACACCGATGACAGCGTCAGCCGGCAGCGGCGCACCGGCCGGCCAGACGACGTCCTTGGTCAGCTTCACGTCGACCGGCAGGATAGCCCCGGCCTCCATCGATGTACCCAGGTCGAACGCCGCGTCGTTGATCGCCACGACGCCGCCATGCCCGAGCGACAAGCGCCCGCCGCGGCTGAAGCCATAGGAGGCAAGCTCGCCCCCGAGCGTCAGGGCGCCGCCGCTGCCGCCGCCGGCGTAACCGGCCGGGTTGTAGCCGGCCAGCAGCGCGATGTCGCCGCCCTTGCCGCCCCGGAACGTGCCGTTGACGAGAAACGCGCCACCGGCCGAGGCGTCGATGCTGGCGCCCTTGGCCAGCGTGACGTCGCCGGTGGAGCGCAGCGCGACGGCGCCGCCGTCGATCCAGGCCAGGCGCGACAGGTCGGCCGCGGGATCCAGTTGCGCGTTGGTCCACAGGCCACGGGTATCGATATGCGCACCGGGAGCGACGGTGATCGATGCGCCGCCCTTGGCATCGCGATACGTGGTGATGCCGTCACTGGCGACGTTGGTGGCCGTGACCGAGCCCGAGCGCGCCGTCACGTCGGCGGCGATGTTGATATCGGGCGCCAGGATGCGCAGGCCACCGCCATTGGCCAGGGTAAGCGGTGCGTCGATGGTGACGGCACCCTTGGCATCAAGGACCAATCCGCCGAGACCGAACGACGAAAGGCGGGCCGCATCGAGATGCGTGGCGCCGACGAGTTGGGGGTCGACGGCGTCTGCCAGACCCGGATGGCTGGAGACGCCGCTGCCGACCGTGATCGAGGTGGTCACCGGTGTGTCGATGAAGCCGGTGCCGCTGGGCGTGTAGCCGGCCACCGCCAGCGTGCCAGCGAGCGCCGCCGTGGTCTGCCCCAGCTTGTAGCCATCGGTCGCGCCGGCCGGGCGCGCCTGGCTTTGCCGCGGGCCGTTGTACACGGCCGCCTCGATATCCCCCTCAAGCACCACCGTAGGCGCGCTCACCTGCAGCCGGCCCGCGTCACGCCCAACGGTGTAGCCATTCTCCAGCACGCGCTGCGGCGCAATCAGGGGACTGTAGTAGTACTCCGTGACGTTCTTGCCCCAGCGCACGTGCTCGTCCTCAAAACCCTTGTACACGCCAGCGAACACCATGTCCGCCGGCGCCTTGTCCACCGTGTACAGCCGCCCGTCTGCCCCCTTGAGCCAGCTCCGGTTGAGGTAGCCGGTGGTCACGTTCAGGCTGCCGCCCGAGAGGTTGATCGACGAGCCAACCTGGGTGACGACTTCCTGCCCGCCCAGGGCGATGGTGCCGCCCTGGGCCGCCCATGCGCCGATACCGCGCCCCTGGTTACCCAGGTAGCCCCCGACTTCCAGCCAGCCGCCGGCCGTGTAGTAACGGTCGCGTTCGTAGCCCCCGGTACCCGCGGGCACATAGATCAGCCGCCGGCGGTCGATCCACACGTTGGCATTGAGCAGGTTTCCGCTGTCGCGGTTGCCCGGCGCATCGCGCTGCTCGTTGCCCTGGACGTTGATCTTGAGGTTGTTACTCTCCATCGCCAGGGGCACGCCCACGGCGCCGGACACGTCCAGCCGGGCCCGGTTGGCCACGAAGCTGCGCTGCGCCGCGCTCACGGCAATCTGGCCTCCGCTGGCCAGGGTGAGGCTGTCAGCGTCGAAGACGGCGTCGCCGCCCGTGACGATCTCGATGCGGGATTGATCGCGCCGGTCCGACAGCCGCGACAGGTTGTCGAACAGCGCGGACGCGGCGCCCGCGCGCAGCAGATCCTGCGCGGCCGAATCCTGGATCAGCGCGTCGCGCTGGCTGTCCAGCGCCGTGGTCTTGCCGTCATCGTCGATCAGTACCGCCGTCACCGCTCCCTGACCCAGCGCCACCCTGCCCTGCGTATCGGCGGCCGAGTTCAGCAGGTGGATCGTGCCGCGCGTGTTGACCGTCGTCGTCGCCACCGCCACGCCCAGCTGCTGCACGTCGCGCCCGGCCAGCGTCACGTCGCCTTCGCTCGCCATGATCAGCCCGCTGTTGACCACCTTGCCCGCGCTGCCGCCCGCCACGAACTGCGGCGCGATCTCGTTGCCGCGCGTGCTCGACGTGGTATTGCCGTCGGTGCCCACCCCGCGCCGGATCACGAAGCTGTCGCTTGCCGCCAGCGCCGTCTGCCCGCGCGGCGTGGCGATCGTCCCCGCGTTGCTGACCTCGCCGCCGAGCAACAGCACGTAGCCGCCGCCCTGCGTGACCGTGGCCGGCGAGCGCGTGGCGATCTGCGCGCCGGCCTGCACGTCCACCTTGCCCAGGGCATCGGTGAAGCCTGGCGCCGTGCCATTGAGCCCATAGATGCCGTTGCTCGTGAATTGACTGTCGCTGATGCGCGCCGCCGCCGCGACCAGGTTGCGCGTGTCGACCTGGCTGGTGCCGCTGAAGATCACGCCATTGCGGTTGACGATCATCACCGTGCCGTCGCCCCGGATCTTCCCCTGGATCTGGCTCGGCCTCGCCTGCGGGTCGTTCACCCGGTTTAGCGCTGCCCAGTCCGCCTGCTGGTGGAAATCCACCATGGTGCTGCGGCCGACGTTGAAGGTCTCCCAGTTCAGCACAGCCTTGTCGGCGGTCTGCTGGATGGCCACCGTCGTCTTGCCATCGGCTACCGTCTGCTCGGGTGCGTTGGCGTTGATCCAGCCTCGCGTGAGGCTGTTGGTATCGACCTTCAGCCCGCCCTCGGTCAAGCCATCGGGCACCGAAGCATTCGCGCTAGCCGCCGCGGCACGGGCGCTGGCCTGCGCGGCCTGCATCGCCGCGACGCTCTGCGCGGCCGTCCCAAGGTTGGCGATCGAGCGCTGCAACTCGGCGCTGGCCTGCTGTTGCTGCGCCGACGGGTTCGTCAGCGCCGACACCGGCATGCCGTTGGGTAGCCGCCCGGTCGATTGCGCCGCGCTCTGCGTCGCACCCTTCGCCGCAAACCACGCACCGCTGAAGGCCCGCTGAGCATGGGCGCTGCCCATCACGCCACCGGCAACCAGCGTCAAGGCGATGGCCTGCGCGATAGGGGCGAACCTGAAGCTCCGTTCCTCAAGTATGGATGTCCGGCTGTTGCCGCTGCGCCCGCGTGTGTTCATGTGAAGTTCCCAGCCGATGGTTGAATCGATGCAATCGGCTGCCCGTCCCGCTCGCCGGCCAGCCACATTCATGGAGTCCTGTTCATCGCAGGCGACTCGCGCCCGCGACAAATACCCCGTTGTGGCTAGGACGAATGGCGGCCCTCAATTCGTGCAATATTTTTTTGGGATCCATGTTTCAGGGGATGGTCGAGCCCGCTGCGCGCCGTCTAACGCGCGCGGCGAAGCAGACAACGTGCATGGCACGTCGTCCATTCGAAACGCTCCACATCGAGAAACCTGGTTCAGCTCAGGACGGTCAGGCCACCGGGGAGCGAGCGGGCATTGAGGCCGAAGACGTGCTGGAGTTGCAGCAGCGCCAGGTCCAGCGACGCGATGCCAAAGCGCCCGCTCACCTCCTTGTTGCGTACGGAGGCGTTCATCAACAGCACCCGACCGGGTCGATAGCGGTTGATCTCTTCAAGCGCGTCGGCCAGCCTGGCCTGGTTGAACACCAATTCGCCTCTGCGCCAGGCCGACACGTCCGCCGGCTCGATGGTGGCCACGCCGCTGACCGAACTGGCGTTATAGATCACCTGCTGGCCGGCTCGCAGTGTCCGGCTGCCCGCAGGGTGTTCCAGTTGTACCGCACCGGCAATGCACGTCACGCAGACCTTGCCGTCCAGGTACCTGACCTCGAACTGTCCGGACTCGGCCAGGCTGCGGCCTTCGCCGGCAACGACCGCAAAGGGGAAGCCGTCTCCCTGCAGGTCGATGGCGGCCTCCCCGGTAATCAGGCCCAAACCGACAGTCTGGCCGCCGGCCAGCTGCCTGCGCACGCTGGTCCGCGTGTTCAGCGTGACATTGACATGATCGACCAGCGCGAGCGTGCGCTGTTCGCCGGTGGCGGTCCGGTAGTCGGCCTCCCATTCGTCGGGCGCAGGCCACAGCCCGAGCGGCGGATGCACCACCGCCACGCCAGCGACGGCGGCCGCACCCACCAACGCGCCCAGGAATGCCCGGCGGCCCGGATGCCGCGCACGCTGCGGGCGTGGTTGGAAGAAGGCGGCGACTTCCGGATTGGTTCGCAGCAACGCGCCGGCTGGTTGTTTGAACGCATCCCATCGGTGCTTGGCCTCGTTATAGGCTGCCTGGTGCGCGGGGCTGCTGCGCACCCAATTCCGGAAACCCTGGGCATCTTGCGCATCGGCATCGCCCGAGGTGAGCAGGCGCAGCCAGTCCCAAGCCTGCGTTTCAAGTTCGTCAGGCGAGACCGCGCGATTGTCAGCGAGAGTCGGTGTCTTCATAGTGTCATGCCGCGCGGCCAGGCCAATCGGTGCAAAAAAGGGACGGCAGCCCGTTGCATTTGTGATCGTCCTGGTTGCTCATAAGAGCTATGACGAATGGCGGCACCCCAAACCTGCATTTTATTCTTTCTCCGCTGCGATGTAGGCATTCAGCGTCTCATGGGCGCGCTTCAATTCTGACGCGACCGTGCGGAGCGAGACTCCCAGGCGCTTGGCGGCTTCTTTCTGCGTCACATCTTCCCAGTGCACCATCACGACGACCAGCCGGCGGCGCTCGGGCATGCGATCCATGATTCTCATGAGCACCTCCAGGTCGGAGCGCATCTCAGCCGTCTGCTCCGGGCCGGGGGCCGGGTCGACCATTTCATTGAGCAGCGTATCGATATCGTCGCCCGACAGCACGCGCCGTCGCCGGCGCTGGGCGTCCACCGCGATGTTATGGGCCATGCGTACCAAATAAGCGCCCGGACTCTGGAACGGGCCCTGATCGTGCTTCCCCTTCAACCGCAGCCAGGTGTCATGCAGCGCGTCGCTGGCCATGTCGTCACTGCCCAGCATCCGTGTCAGGCGCAGCTTGAGATTGGCGTAGCGTTTGGTCAGGTAGTCCAGCAGAACCGGCTGGGTATCTTCGGCCATGGCTAGGGAGCCCCCTTTCCGTTGTCCTGAATGCAGGGCGGCGTACCATTCGACCTGGCATGGGGAGCAGCCGGCAGGACCATCATGGTCAAGGCCTGCTCCATCACCGCCTCCGGTGGAGGCATTTCGATTTGTACGCGCTGTAAGGTTCTCAGTATCGCAGCATCGCGGCCGGCATCGCCGGTTGAGCCGAGCAGTCGCGCACTATGGATGCGGCCCGCCGCATCCACCCGGAAGCGCAACACGGCACTATAGCGGCCCGGCACGGCACGCGGATCGGCGCAGAGGGCTTGCACGATGCGCGCTTGGACCTCTCCGGCGTAGCCATCGGCGCTGAACAGATCGGCCATGCCAACGCGCGGGACGGCGGGCTTCGTGCCGGACTCCTTCAGCAGGAAGGTCTGGCCCAGTTCCGTGTCGAGTTTCTCGGCGACGAGGCCAGTGCCTTCCAGGAGGATCCTCAACGCCGCCTCGGCGGTATAACGCCCCCGGACGTCCGACGAGACGCGGCCAACGACCATGTCGCTGGCAAACAAAGCCGGCCGATTGGCTACGGCGGCATACCGGTTGAGCGCCGCGGCCAGCGGCTGCGCAGGAATATCGAAGTCGCGAAGGTGCCCGTTCGTCCCCGCCTCGGGGGCCACAGGCCGCCCGCCCGACGATGCAAAGGTGGTGCTGTCAGCAGCGCGCAGCCCTTGTCCGACGCTGTCCGGTGGAAATGTGCCGGCAGCACTCCCGTCCACTGAACCTGGCAACTGCGCGCGCACCGATCCCATCGCAGTCAGGAAACCCAAGAAAATCAGGCATCCCGCCAGCGCAAGCACACTGAGCGGTGCCGGGTTGTCTATCATGTTTCCGTGCTGCGATCGTCGAAGGAGTGAAATGCCGGAGCGGATCAAGGCGCTCAACAAATGGGTAAGAACGTACATGCCATAGGTTACATGCACGTGACATTGCAACATGGCCCGTCATCGAGCATGGCGAGGGACCGCTGGCGAGATGTACTGGTGCCAGAAGCACTTCGGCGATGCTTGGGTCGGGGCACGCCAGGCTGGCACAAGTCTCCCAGTGGAGAACGAGCGGCACCACGCTGTCTGATCGCGCGGCATGGTCCGCCAGGCCCATCGCGAAGAATCCTCGATCGAAGTACATGAAGCGAAGGAAGACGACGGCGATATGCCGGCCGTCGTGCACGAACTGTCTGGCGCTCAGCGTGTTGACGCCCACTTCGTTCAGCAGCGTCGAGCCGGTACACCACCCTGCCGAGGGGTAGTGAAGTACTTCCAACGGAGAAAGCGCCACCCATTTCCCTCAAGCGGTTGAAGCGCCGCTTGCCCACTGGGCCAAAAACTCCGCAATCTTTTCTTCGATGTGGCTCTCGACGGTTTGCAATCGGAGCAAGGGGATCTCGCTTTTTCTCAGGATGCTGTCTTTCAATGCATCCCGCTCGGCCTGCCGCGCCGTGCCATGATACCCACCATCGACCTCGATCACGCCCAGCGGCGTTTTCCCCACCTTGAAATACAGCACAAAATCGCAACTGGCACGGTTTCTCATGAAATCCCGCTCCCGCGACGTCAATGCCTCGTTGGCCGATGAGACCAACTGGATCAGGGCGATCTGGGAGTGGAACGTCATCGCCCGATAGGCCTCCCGGGACAACGCATCACGCAGTCTCTGCGCCACGATCTGCTCGGACTTGTATCGCGAATCGCTTGGCCGCAACCTGGCATTGAGCCTTTCCAGGGATTGATCGTATTCCGTGTAGAGCAGGTCGAAGGCCGACACGACGGGGGCGCGATGGATCTGCTTTTCATCCGCGTAGTATTCGATGTAACGCACCAGGGCGGCAATATGCCCGTTGTTCGCGGCAAAGACGTCGTCGCCCGTCACCAGGGTGAATTTGTTCCTGGCCCTCGATACCGCCACATTGACCAAGTGGGGATCATCCACAAAGGTCAGGCCTCGCTGGCTACTGCGCTTCTTGTCCAGCACGGTGGAAAAGACAATCTCGTCGCACTCCCGGCCCTGAAACTTGTGCACTGTGTCCTTGACGAAATCGGCCGGCAAATGCGCGCGAGAAAGTGCGACCTGAGCGTTGTAAGGGGCGATGAACCCCCTGCCGTTCTCGCTGTCCCAGTCGCTCTCTCCATCCCATTTGAGCGTCTCGAGCAGTGAATCCAACTCTCTCCGATTCGAGTTGTTTCGCGTGTGGTTCCCCTTGGCGGTGACGAGCAGCTTCAACGACTCTTCGCCAGCGTCTTGCGTCATTGGAACGAGCCGGTTGTCGTAAAACTGCTGATTGCAGAACTGGATGATTCTGGGGTGGCACCGGTAATGCTCTTTCAGCAGCGTCACCGGGATCGAATCGTTGAAAACACCGACGCACGAATCGAGCAGGCTGTACTTGTCGCAATCGTAGAATTCAGCGGGCGGTGCGATGCCCAGATTCGCCGGAATGTGCGGGAGCTGCTTTCTGTCGCCGACGATGATCAGGTTTCTGGCGCAGCCCAGCGCCAGTATCCCCGGGACGATGTCCTGCTGCGAGGCCTCGTCGATGATGACATAGTCAAGCATCGCGCCGCGGCCGATCGAGTTGACAATGGAATGCGTACTGCTACCGATAATCGGAAAACGCTTCACAAACTCATTGAACTTCGTGCGGTAATTTTCCGAATCGAATGCTTCCTGATGCGGGACATGCTGATGAAGATGGTGTTTGAGATATGCCATCGACCCGGCGGCGAGATCATCCAGCAATGCCTTGAAGTTGCCACGCTCCAACGTTTCCCTATAAGCTGCCAATGCCGATCCCTTATCCCGCAGCGCATTCTCGTAATAGTGAAGCTGCAAGGCGTAGATCACGGATTTTCGCTTTTCCCAATCATCGAAGGGCTTCGTACGCAGGATCTTGAAATTGAGCAACAGATCGATCCGGTCCTTGAGCCTGATGCGATTCGCGGCAAGATAGGCCAAATAAGCCATCAGGTCCGAGGATTTTCGTGGGGACAGCCTGTACTTCTCCAGAGGGACTGGCGCCACCACCATGTTTTCGCGCTGCCATTGCAGCAGATAGCGCTGCTCTATGGTCAATTCATCGATCTCGGCCTGTAGCCGCGCCACCGCGTCCTGGATATGAAGATGCTGCTTCAGCTTCTGCAGAACGGCTTGAATATGATCCATGGCGGGCGCAGGCGCCGGGGTTTCTGAGGGCACGGCCGGTACGTCTTTGAAGAAGTCCGTTCGATTCTGCTCACTGCCCAGCTTGGCGACCACATAGTCCAGTCCAACCTTGCCTAGTTTTTCATAAACGTTTCCCACGGCAGCATTGTTATTGGACAGGATAGCGACGGTGTTTCCCCGCAACACGATATTGGCGATGATGTTCAATATCGTTTGCGTCTTCCCCGTACCAGGGGGCCCTTCGATCAGACTGATTTGCGAGATGAAGGCCTGCTCCACCGCCATGAGCTGGCTTTCGTTGACGCCGAAAGGGTAAATAAGACTTCCCGGCCGCTCCCGCGGTCGGTTCTGTCCTGAGCAGTAAGCGTGCAGCGCGGTGTCCTCGTGAGGAAGCACCCTCTCCAGTTGACGCAGCACATTCTTGGAAATGGGCTTGTCCTGCTGACTCGCCCGCTCTTCCCTGGCTTTTGCCACGACGCCGAAGTAGCGGAATATCGCCCCGTCCTTGATCGTCGTCTCCGGGCAGAACGCAATACGATCCGCGTTCATTACGTAAACTTTTTGCTTTCCGCGATACTGAACGACGGCATACTTCCCGCCATAGATCACCGCCCTATCGACGGCACTGAATACCGCGCCTCCTTTTTTTGACAGGAGCTTTCCTTGCACCACCTCGGTAGGTTCAATTTTGCAATTGCTGAGCGGACTGTCGTAAGACTTGCCGGAGGGAAAACGGCAAGTCAGCATCAACTCCCCCTGTTGAGAGTCCCACCATATCTTCCAGTCGCTGATTTGCCTGGTTTTATCTTTACCGTTCACACAGATGGAAATCATATGCCCCTTATGCAAGAGTTACTCCAAGCATAAAAACATCAAGTGTTTTCCATTCTAAACGCCACCCAGCCCAAAAGACCCGCCGGCATGTACATCCCCGCCTGCCAAGGCGGGCTAAATGTGAAGTTTCAGCAGGGTATATCGATGGTTCATCCGAACCGGGTTTGAGAAACTGGAGTACGCGAGTGGCCGGGCGCTTCCTGGCCCGGGGAGAGGCCCGCCTGGCCAGCACTGCCTCACGGCCGAATCGTTGCTCATCGGCTAACACGCCCGGCAAAGCCCTGGCTTATCGTGGAACGGCGACGGCGGCACTTGACCCAAGCCCGCATCGCTCAAGCACTGGGTGTATCCAAAAGCACAAACGGCAAGGCCAAAGCGCCGGGGCCCGAAGCAAACCCGGAGGAAAAATTTTCTATTAAATCAATGACTTACGAAATCCAACCATCACTTGCCTTGCGTAGCAAGGCATCGTAAGTCATTGATTAATATGGGGGATTTTTTGCCCCTCACTCCCACTCGATCGTAGCCGGCGGTTTCCCCGACACGTCATACACCACACGGTTCAACCCCCGAACCTCATTAATGATCCGGTTCGAGCTGCGCCCCAGCAGCGCATACGGCAGATGCGCCCAGTGCGCCGTCATGAAGCCCGTAGTCTGCGCTGCGCGCAGCGCCACCACGTAGTCATAGGTGCGTCCGTCGCCCATCGCCAACCGACTTGACCGGCAGAAACACTGCAAATGCCTGCAGGGCGACTCCTCACCGCTTCCCGCACTCCCACCGCGCCGCCACCGCTAACGCATCGCCTTCCACCTCCGGCAGCAAAGCCAGCGCTGCCTGCGCGGTCTCGTCGTTGCTCATCTTCGCCTCCTCATCATCGGGTTCCGGCAAGGCGTCGGCAAGCACGCGCTCCAGTCCGGTCCTCATCGCCTCGGGCAGATACACTGCCAAGGCCTCGAGGAAGCGCCGGCCGTGCTGGAAGGCCGGATTGAGCCATTCGTGACTGCCTACGGCGCCGGAACCGGAGTGACGGGTCATCTGGGCGAGGCGACCACATCATAGCCGCACACGAAGATGCTGATGTAGCCGATGGATTGCCGCGTCATGATGCACGCCGGCGCAGATGGTCGCTCGGGTATCGAACATGCGTTTGTGCTGGGGGATGAACGGCATCATCGCATCCAGCCACGACTCGTAACCCTAACTGGCTGCAGCCGCCACATTGGTCCGCGCCTTATGCAGTTTCTTGTAACTGTCGATCAGGCGGTGGTGCCTATCGAAACCCTCCAGTTTCGTACTCGTTGGCGTCAACCCGAAGAAGCGCACGCTGCCGTCCACTGACCCCATTACCGCGTCCATCCGAGCGTTGCCAAACATCCGACGGAAGTTGACCGCGTAGTCGTCTAGTTCCAGGTCGTCATCGAGCAGCACCTCCAGCACCACATTCAAGGCCTGGTAGAACAATCCGCGCTCGACCGTGTTGTCGTTGTACTGCAGGAAGGCTCCCACCAGCTCTTGCGCCGCCTCAAATTGCTGCAAGGCGAGATGAATCAGCAGCCTCAACTCGAGAACTGTTAGCTTCCCCCAGTCCGTATTCTCGTCAAATTCGATGCCGATCAAAGTGGCAATATCGGAGTACTCATCCAGCTCACTGTTCTCCAACCGCTCAAGCAGAGCTGCCAGGCCGGCATCGTCCAGGCGATGCAAGTTCAAGATATCGGCGCGGAACAACAGCGCCTTGTTTGTGTTATCCCAGATCAAATCCTCTACCGGGTAAACTTCCGAATAACCGGGCACTAAGATCCGGCAGGCTACGGCGCCCAGCTGGTCATACACCGCCATGTATACCTCTTTGCCCATGTCTTCGAGAATGCCGAACAACGTTGCGGCTTCCTCGGCATTGGAGTTTTCACCCTGGCCAGAAAAATCCCACTCAACAAACTCGAAATTCGCCTTGGCGCTGAAAAAGCGCCACGACACCACACCGCTGGAATCAATGAAGTGCTCAACAAAGTTATTTGATTCAGTCACGGCGTTACTGACAAAGGTGGGCTGAGGCAAATCGTTCAGGCCTTCAAAACTGCGCCCCTGCAGCAATTCCGTCAGACTCCGTTCCAGCGCTACCTCGAAGCTTGGATGCGCGCCGAACGAGGCAAAGACACCGCCTGTCCGCGGGTTCATCAAGGTGACGCACATCACCGGATAGGTCCCACCCAGCGACGCGTCCTTTACCAGCACCGGAAAGCCCTGCTCTTCCAACCCCTGAATCCCGGCCAGAATGCCAGGGTATTTCGCCAGCACTTCGTGCGGCACATCAGGCAATGCGATTTCACCTTCCAGAATTTCGCGCTTTACCGCCCGTTCGAAAATTTCGGACAGGCATTGCACCTGCGCTTCAGCCAGCGTATTGCCGGCGCTCATGCCATTGCTGACGAATAGGTTTTCGATCAGGTTGGACGGAAAATACACCACCTCGCCGTCCGACTGCCGCACATACGGCAGCGAACAGATACCGCGCTGTACATTGCCGGAGTTGGTGTCGTACAGATGCGAGCCATACAACTCGCCATCGGGATTATAAATTTCCAGGCAGTACGCATCCAGAATTTCAGCCGGCAGCGCATCCTCAGGGCCAGGCTTGAACCAGCGCTCGTTCGGGTAGTGAACAAACGACGCATTGGCGATGTCTTCGCCCCAAAACGTACCGCCATAAAAATGGTTGCAATTCAGGCGCTCGATAAACTCTCCTAACGCCGACGCCAACGCGCTTTCTTTGGTCGCTCCCTTGCCATTGGTAAAACACATCGGCGAGTGCGCATCGCGGATATGCAGCGACCACACATTGGGAACGATATTGCGCCACGAAGCGATTTCAATCTTCATGCCCAGGTCCGCCAAAACGCCAGACATATTGGCGATGGTCTGCTCCAACGGCAGATCCTTGCCCACAATATAGGTGCTGGCGTCAGAAGCCGGCTTCAACGTCAGCAACGACTGAGCATCGGCATCCAGGTTCTCTACCTCTTCAATTACAAACTCGGGTCCTGCTTGCACCACTTTTTTCACCGTACAACGCTCGATAGAGCGCAAAATACCTTGGCGATCCTTTTCCGAGATATCCGGCGGCAGCTCAACCTGAATCTTGAAGATCTGCTGGTAACGGTTTTCAGGATCGACAATATTATTCTGCGACAGGCGGATATTCTCGGTGGGAATATTGCGGGTTACGCAGTACAACTTCACAAAGTAAGCGGCACACAAGGCCGATGAGGCCAGAAAATAATCGAAAGGACCAGGCGCCGAGCCATCGCCCTTGTAACGGATAGGCTGGTCGGCCACTACCGTGAAGTCATCGAATTTGGCTTCAAGGCGTAGCTTATCGAGAAAGTTGACTTTAATTTCCACGGGAGAATTCCAAAAAGGGGGCTAAAAATGATGTGGCCGCTACTATCCGCCGCCGCGCCGGTGCCGTGCCATGCATCGTTGCTTTCCAAGAACGCTGCCGCATGCGGATAATTTGAAACGAGAACGTCACGGCGCAGGACGTAGCCGGAACCGGCGGGCTTCCATGTGCCATGGCGATCGACAATCCAAAATATAAAGCCCCGTAAAACAGGGCTTTATAGTCAATCAACTAGCGAATAGTGTTTCCCAACGGGAATTTCACTCCCACTCGATCGTCGCCGGCGGCTTGCCCGACACGTCATACACCACGCGATTCAAACCACGCACCTCATTGATGATCCGGTTCGAGCAGCGGCCAAGCAGCGCATAGGGCAGGTGCGCCCAATGCGCCGTCATGAAGTCCGTGGTCTGCACCGCGCGCAGCGCCACGACGTAGTCGTAGGTGCGGCCATCGCCCATCACGCCAACCGACTTGACCGGCAGGAACACCGCAAACGCCTGGCTCGTCAGGTCGTACCAGCTTTTGCCGACTTGCGAAGGCTCGCACATGCCGGCAGCAGCATCCTGCTCGGTAGCAACCGTGCCACGCAGCTCTTCGATGAAGATCGCGTCGGCGCGGCGCAGCAGCTCGGCGTAGTCGCGCTTGACTTCGCCCAGGATGCGCACGCCCAGGCCCGGGCCCGGGAACGGGTGGCGGTAGACCATCTCGGGCGGCAGGCCGAGCGCCACGCCGAGTTCGCGGACTTCGTCCTTGAACAGGTCGCGCAGCGGCTCGAGCAGCTTGAGGCCCAGGGTTTCCGGGAGGCCGCCCACGTTGTGGTGGCTCTTGATGGTGGTGGCCTTCTTGGTCTTGGTGCCGCCTGACTCGACCACGTCGGGGTAGATCGTGCCTTGGGCCAGCCACTTCGCGTTGGTCAGCTTCTTGGCTTCGGCCTGGAACACCTCGACGAATTCGCGGCCGATGATCTTGCGCTTCTGCTCGGGATCGGTCACGCCGGCCAGATGGCCGAGGAACTGTTCCGAAGCGTCGATCGCAATCACCTTGGCGTGCAGGCGGCCGGCGAACATGTCCATCACCATCTTGCCTTCGTTCAGGCGCAGCAGCCCGTGGTCGACGAACACGCAGGTGAGCTGGTCGCCGATGGCGCGATGGATCAGGGCCGCGGCCACCGACGAATCGACGCCGCCGGACAGGCCGAGAATCACTTCTTCGTCGCCCACCTGCTCGCGGATCTTGGCGACGGCTTCGGCGATATGGTCGTGCATGACCCAGTCAGCCCTGGCGCCGGCGATCTTCAGCACGAAGCGCTCGAGCATGTCGCGGCCCTTGGCCGTGTGCGTGACTTCCGGGTGGAACTGCACGGCATAGTAGCCGCGCGTCTCGTCGGCCATGCCGGCGATCGGGCAGCTCGGCGTGGACGCCATCAGCTTGAAGCCGGGCGGCAGCTCGGCAACCTTGTCGCCGTGGCTCATCCACACCTTGAGCATGCCGTGGCCTTCCGGCGTGGAGAAGTCCTCCAGGTCCTTGAGCAGCGCGGTATGGCCATGCGCGCGCATCTCGGCGTAGCCGAACTCGCGATGGTCGCTCCACTCCACCTTGCCGCCCAGCTGCACCGCCATGGTCTGCATGCCGTAGCAGATGCCCAGCACGGGCACGCCGAGATCCCACACCGCCTGCGGCGCGCGCAGTTGGTGGTCCTCGTAGGTACTGGCATGGCTGCCGGACAGGATGATGCCCTTGGGCGCGAACTCGCGCACGAAGTCGTCCGATACGTCGTTCGGATGAATCTCGCAATAGACGTGCGCTTCGCGGACGCGGCGGGCGATCAGCTGCGTAACCTGCGAGCCGAAATCAAGGATGAGGATTTTGTCGTGCATGATGGGCGGATGGCGTGTCGTCCAGTGCGGGTTCGGTCATCACTTCGGTGCCCGGACCATAGCCGGGCGGCGGCGTGATACCCGGCTCGCGCCGGTATTCGGGTGATGGCGGCCGGCGTGCCGCAGGGGCTGCGCCGGCATCCTTGTTTTGCGTGTCTTTCTGTAATGCCTGCTGTTCGCGCTGCTCACGTTCACGCACGCGTACGCGCTTCGCGGCCGGAATCTGCACTGCCGCGAAAAAAGCCAGGACCGCGGCCAGCACCGGCAGCCAGATCTTGCCCGCGCCTTGCACCGGCAGGTCGAGCATCAGCATCCAGGCCACGATCAGCACCGCGCTGACGAGGTTGACCTGTCCGACCGTGCGCGCCACCGCTACCGTGAGCTGGCCGTTGACCGTAGCCTGCCACAACAGCAGGGCCAGGCCGATCAGCGCCACGCCGAGCAACTGCCCATACAGGGCAGGTTGCGGCTGCGGCAACTGCAACGCGCTGTAGAAGGTCGTGAAGGGCGACAGCAGCAAGACGATGCCCAGCAGCAGATCGAGCACAGCGTCGAGGAACAGCACTGCACGCAGCAATACTTTCATGAGAACTCCTCCGGCCTGGCGCGTGGCCTGGCTTGGGGGCCGCGCCGGTTGGCGCAGCCGGCGCGCGGCTGGCTGGACGGTGAGGTCCGGCACAGCCGCCAGTTCATAAAGACCTGCTTAGTCGATGTAGTAGTTCGGCGCTTCCTTGGTGATCTGCACGTCGTGCACATGCGACTCGCGCATGCCCGCGGCGGTGATCTGCACGAACTCGGCCGTTTCATGCCAGTCGGCGATGGAGGCGCTGCCGCAGTAACCCATGGAAGCACGCACGCCACCGCACATCTGGTGAATGATGGCCGTGACGGAGCCCTTGTAGGCCACGCGGCCTTCAATCCCTTCGGGAACCAGCTTGTCGACGTTGGCGGTGTTGTCTTCCTGGAAGTAGCGGTCTGCCGCGCCGTCCTTCATCGCGCCGACCGAACCCATGCCGCGGTAGCTCTTGAACGAACGGCCCTGGTACAGGAACACTTCACCGGGCGCCTCTTCGGTGCCGGAGAACATGCCGCCCATCATCACCACGTGGGCACCGGCTGCCAGCGCCTTGGCAATATCGCCCGAGTAGCGGATGCCACCGTCGGCCACCAGCGGCACGCCGGTGCCCTTGAGGGCTTCGGCCACGTTGGAGACCGCGGTGATCTGCGGCACGCCCACGCCCGCCACGATGCGGGTGGTGCAGATCGAGCCCGGGCCGATGCCGACCTTGACGCCGTCGGCGCCATGATCGACCAGCGCGCGCGCGGCGGCGCCGGTGGCGATATTGCCGCCGATCACCTGCACCTGCGGGAAGTTCTGCTTGACCCAGCGAACGCGGTCCAGCACGCCCTGGCTATGGCCGTGGGCGGTATCGACCACGATGACGTCGACGCCGGCCTTGACCAGCAGTTCGACGCGTTCGTCGTTGTCCGGACCGACGCCGACAGCCGCGCCGACGCGCAGCTGGCCGCGGTCATCCTTGCTGGCCAGCGGATGTTCCACTGCCTTCTGGATGTCCTTGACGGTGATCAGGCCGCGCAGCTCGAAAGCCTGGTTGACCACCAGCACGCGCTCGAGGCGGTGGCGGTTCATCAGGCGCTTGGCGTCTTCCAGCGAGGCGTCTTCGCCCACCGTGACCAGCTTCTCGCGCGGGGTCATCTTGGCGCGCGCGGGCGCGTCCAGTTCTTCCTCGAAACGCAGGTCGCGGTTGGTGATGATGCCAACCACGGTCTTGCCTTCCAGCACGGGGAAACCGGAGATGCCGTATTGATGTGATAATGCAATCACATCGCGGATCTTCATATCCGGGGGAATGGTGATCGGATCACGCAGCACACCGGATTCGTAGCGCTTCACGCGCGCCACTTCCCGGGCCTGGTCGGCCGGTTTCAGGTTCTTGTGGACGATGCCGATGCCGCCGGCCTGGGCCATGGCAATCGCCAGGCGGGCTTCCGTCACGGTATCCATGGCGGCGGATACCAGCGGAATGTTCAGTTCGATCGAACGGGTCAGGCGGGTACGGAGCGAAACATCCCGGGGCAGCACCGACGAATAGGCCGGCACGAGGAGCACGTCATCGAATGTGAGTGCTTTCTGGACAAGACGCATAGCAATTCCTCTAGGCGCAAAACCGAATTATACAGGAATGGCACGTTTCTTGACGCGCCTGCGAGTGCCCTTGTTCAAGTCTGCTATGCTCATCGTCTTTTTTCCGGCATGGGCTATACGATGGGTCTCGGCGTTCTGTGCGGCCTGCTGGCCGGCGCCTTCTGGGGCATGGTGTTCATCGCCCCCAAGCTACTGCCCGTTTTCTCCCCCTGGGAACTGGCGATCGGCCGCTATCTTGCCTACGGGCTGGTCGCCTTCGTTGCCGCGCTGCCGCTGATGCGGCGCATTGCGCGCAAGCTCACGCGTGCCGATTGCGTTGCCCTGCTGCGCCAGGCCTTCACCGGCAACCTGCTGTATTACGTGCTGCTGGCCTTCGGCGTGCAGCTGGCCGGCGTGGGCCCCACCTCCCTCATCATCGGCATCTTGCCCATTTCCGTCACCATCATGGGCCGGCGCGACCATGGCGCGGTGCCGCTTTCGCGCCTGATCTGGCCCCTGCTGGTGGTGGCCGCGGGCATCGCCTGCATCAATATCGACCTGTTCGGCGGTGGCGGGCACGCCCATGGCCCCGGCGCGGGCGACGCACTGCACTCCGTGTGGCAGCGCCTGGCCGGCGTGCTATGCGCGGCCGGCGCCCTGGTGTGCTGGACCTTCTATGCCGTCGACAATGCGCGCTACCTGCAACGCAATCCGCAATACAGCGGCAACGAGTGGTCGGCGCTCTATGGCATCTCCACCGGCGCGGTGTCGGTGGTGCTGGCGCTGCTGGGCTGGCTGCTGGCCGGCGACAGGCTGGCCGCCGCGGGCGGCGGCCGCGACTGGCAGTGGTTCTGGCTGGTCAATGCCGCGGTAGCGCTGGGCGCGTCGCTGATCGGCAACAACCTGTGGAACATCTCGAGCCGCCGCCTGCCGCTGACGCTATCGGGCCAGATGATCGTGTTCGAGACCCTGTTCGCGCTGGCCTATGGCTTTGTCTTCGACCATCGGTGGCCACGCCCCCTGGAGATCGCAGCCATTGTGTTGCTGATGATCGGCGTGGCCTGGTCGGTGCGCTTGCATGCCACCGACAAGTCTGCCTAAACTAGCTGCCATTCCCGGCAGCCAGGGGCGTGCGAGTCACTCGCGGAACGGGGGGCTTTCCCGCCCTCTCCGCGCCTTGGCGCCTCGCCTTGCATGACTGCCGCATTGCCACCGCAGGCTGCCACCCAACGCCAAGCCATGAAACGATCGACCGCGCTCATCCCGCTCGCCGCCCTTGCCTGCCTGTGCCAGGCAGCCGTCGCCCAGGCGCAATGGCAATGGCTCGACGGCAACGGGCACATGGTCTACAGCGACGTGCCGCCACCGCCCTCGGTACCGGCCGCCAGCGTGATCAGTGCCCCCGGGCGCTTCGCCGGAAGCCTGCGCCCGGTGGAAGCCGGCGCCTCGGCTGCGGTGGCGGCCAGCCCGGCAGCCATCGCCCCGGGCAGCCAGGTACCGGCTCCCAAGGCAAATGACAAGGCGGGAGGCATGGCAGGTGCCGAGGCGGCGTTCGAGAAACGGCGCGCCGCGCAGTTGAAGGCCGAGGCCGACCAGGCCGAGAAGGACCGGCTGGCACAGGAGCAGCAGGCGCGCTGCGCGCGGATGCGCAACTACGCTACCGCCCTGCAGCAGGGCCGGCGCATCGCGGTGCTGGCGCCGGATGGCTCGCCACAGCACCTGGACGATGCGCAGCGCCAGGCCGAGTTGCAGCGCGCCAGCGCCAGCGTCGAACAGAACTGCACCTGAGCGGAGCCGGCTCCGCGGTCAGTTGGCGCCGCCGCGCAGCCATTTCTGGCCTTCGCGGGTGCCGGCCTGGCGGATCTTCTGCACGCGCTTTCTGCGCGCCGACTTGGGGTCGGCCACCAGCGGGCGGTAGATTTCGATGCGGTCGCCCGCACGCACCACGGTGTCCGGCGTCTTGAGCTTGCCGAAGATGCCGACGCGCATGGTGGCGGGATCCACTTCCGGACAGGCCTGCAGCAGCCCCGAGGCGCCGATGGCGGCGACAATGGTCGTACCGGGCGGCACCTCCAGCGCTTTCAGGAAAGCAGCGCCCGGGCGGGCATAGCACACCGAGATGCGTAACACGCAGGCGGCGCCGGTCTCGTCAGCCGTTGCCATAAACCACCTCGGCACGCTTGACGAAGGCATCGACAAACGTATTGGCGATCATGCTGAACACCGGCCCGATGAGCTTCTCCAGCAGGAAGCTGGAGAACTCATAGTGCAGGTGGAATTCGATCTTGCAGGCATCCTCGCGCAGCGGCGTGAAGCGCCACGAGCCATTGAAAGCCTTGAAGGGCCCGTCCTCGAACACCATATCGATCCTGGCGGGCCGCTCCTGGGTGTTGCGGGTGTGGAAGTACTGCTTGACGCCCTTGAAATGGATATGGATCTTGGCGTCGAGCAAGGTCTCGGTCTGCTCGAATACCTCGACGCCGCCGCACCAGGGGAGGAACTTGGGGTAGTCCTCGACGCATGTGACCAGGTTGTACATCTGCTCGGCGGAATGGCCGAGCAGAACGGATTTATGGACGTCTGCCATGTATTGGAGAATCAGGGCCCATGCAGACCCCGCCTGCGGCATGACGCATTGCGGAATCCACCGGGGCGGGCCAGTTTGCTAGAATCCCAATTTTAGCCCACGCGCGTCCTGGCGGCATCCCGAATGCAGGCGGCGGCATCCCCCGCGCGGCAAGCATGGCGGCAATGGCAGGCGCCGGACCGTGGCGCATCACGTTTCCCGCGCGCGGCCAGCACTTTACGCGGCGCGCGTCGGCGCCGCACCGCCCCCGTACCTTGTGATTTTTTTGCTTTCTATTTTTCCTATCTCCATTTCCTCTATCCGGACCGCATGACCATCGCAGACAACAAGAAAGCCTTTTTCGACTACTTCATCGAAGAGCGATATGAGGCGGGGATCGTGCTCGAGGGCTGGGAAGTCAAGGCGATCCGCGCCGGACGCGTGCAGATCAAGGAAGGCTACGTGGTCATTCGCGACGCCGAGCTCTTCCTGATCGGCGCTCACATCAGCGCGCTCAACAGCGCCTCGACCCATATCTCGCCCGATGCGGTGCGCACCCGCAAATTGTTGCTCAAGGCAGAAGAAATCAAGCGGCTGATCGGCAAGGTGGAGCAGCGCGGCTTCACGATCGTGCCGCTCAACCTGCACTACACGCGCGGACGCGTCAAGTGCGAGATCGGCCTGGCCAAGGGCAAGAAGATGTTCGACAAGCGCGAGACCGAGAAGGACCGCGATTGGCAACGCGAGAAGGCGCGCATCATGAAGGGCGCCGGCAAGGAGTAAGGCGGCGCGCCTGCTCAGGCATTCTTACCGGCGCCCCCCTCTCCCGCCGGCGGGAGAACGGTTGGAGGAGAGGGCAAGCACATCACGCCGGCACATCCCTTCCGGCCTCACGCTCAAGCCCCCTTCTGCTGTCCCTTGACGATCTGCAGCGCGGAAGCAATCATGCCGCTCATCTCGCCAAGGTTGCCCGGCACGATCAGCGTGTTGCCCTGCTTGGCCAGGTTGCCGAAGGCACCCACGTATTCCTCCGCCACCTTGAGGTTGACCGCCTCCATGCCGCCTTCGGCGCGGATAGCCCGCCCGATTTTCTCAATGGCTTGCGCGTTGGCCTCGGCCACCGCCAGGATCGCCGCGGCTTCGCCCTGCGCCTTGTTGATGGCCGCCTGCCGCTCGCCTTCGGATTTCTGGATGGCGGCCTCGCGCGCGCCGGAGGCCAGGTTGATCTGCTCCTGGCGCTTGCCCTCGGAAGCCGCGATCAGCGCGCGCTTCTCGCGCTCGGCGGTAATCTGCGCCTGCATCGCATGCAGGATCTCCTTGGGCGGCGTGAGATCCTTGATCTCGTAGCGCAGCACCTTCACCCCCCAGCTGGCGGCAGCCTCGTCCAGCGCATTGACCACGCTGTGGTTGATGTAGTCGCGCTCCTCGAAGGTCTTGTCCAGTTCCAGCTTGCCGATCACCGAGCGCAGCGTGGTCTGCGAGAGCTGGGTGATCGCCACCACGAAATTGCTGGAGCCATAGGACGCCTTCATCGGATCGGTGACCTGGAAGTACAGCACGCCGTCCACCTGCAACTGCGTATTGTCCCTGGTGATGCAGACCTGGCTGGGCACATCGAGCGGGATTTCCTTCAAGACATGCTTGTAGGCCACCCGATCGACGAAGGGCAGCACCACGGTCAGCCCCGGCGTCAGCGTGGCGTGGTACTTGCCGAGGCGCTCCAGCACCCAGGCATGCTGCTGCGGCACGATCTTGAAACTCTTCGCCACCAGGACGATGACCGCGATGAGAATCAACAGGGGCAGCAGGCTGCCGAAGAATTCGAACATGGGACCTCCGTGACGGGTTGGAAAAAAGCGTGCTGCGGGAAAGCCTGAAACCTGGAAACCGGAAACCGGACCGCCCCGATGGCGGTGTTGCGGCAGCCCTGGCAGCGCCAGGGCGAACCGCGCGAAGCAGGCCTAGCGTGGGCAGACGAAGAGCGTGTTGCCGCGTACCTCGACGATGCGGAAGCGCCCGGGCGCAGCTGGGCCCTGGGCCTGGAGTTCGACGTCCCAATCCGCGCCCCGATAGCGCACCCGGGCCCTTCCGCCGGTGCCCCAGGCCGGCACCTCGAGTTCCTGCCCGATATCGGGGTTGACGTTGGGGTCGCGCTCGGCCTGGTCGCGCCGGGTGCGGCCATAGCGGGAGCGCCGCAGCGCGACGAAGCCGGCCAGCGCCACCAGCGCAGCCAGTATGGTCTGGCTGGCGGCGCCAAGGCCGGCCAGCGCACCCATGCCGCCCATGGCGGCACCCAGCGCCACCATCAGCAGATACAAGGTGCCGAAACCCAGTTCCACGATCACCAGCACCGCGGCCAGCGCAAACCAGATGTAATACGGCGCCATTGCCTCCCCCCTTGCCTGCCGTTGTCGTGGCCTGGCGTCGCCCGCACAAGCCCAGACCACGGTCAAAACAAAAAACCCCCGCAACGCCAGGGCGCCTGCGGGGGTTCGGAACACCTGGCGCAGGGCCGGTGTAACGCTATTGTGACTTCAAATGCCTCAGGAAGCCAGTTGCTTCCAGGTGTCGACCACCGAATCGGGATTCAGCGAGATCGACTTGATGCCTTCCTTGGCCAGCCACGCGGCGAAATCCGGGTGGTCCGAAGGGCCCTGGCCGCAGATGCCGACGTACTTGTTCAGGCGCAGCGCGGTGGAAATGGCGCGCGACAGCATGAACTTGACCGCCGGGTCGCGTTCGTCGAAGTCCTTGGCCAGCAGCTCCATGCCGGAGTCGCGGTCCAGGCCCAGCGTGAGCTGGGTCAGGTCGTTCGAGCCGATCGAAAAGCCGTCGAAATACTGCAGGAACTCCTCGGCCAGGATGGCGTTGGACGGCACTTCGCACATCATGATGACGCGCAGGCCGTTCTCGCCGCGCTTCAGGCCGTGCTTGGCCAGCAGTTCGATGACCTTCTCGGCCTGCCCCAGGGTCCGCACGAACGGCACCATGATTTCGACGTTGGTCAGCCCCATGTCGTCACGCACGCGCTTCATGGCCTTGCACTCCATCTCGAAGGCTTCGGCGAAGTCTTCGGAGATGTAGCGCGAGGCGCCGCGGAAGCCCAGCATCGGGTTTTCCTCGTCCGGCTCATAGCGCGAGCCGCCGATCAGCTTCTTGTACTCGTTGGACTTGAAGTCCGACAGGCGCACGATAACGGGCTTCGGGTAGAACGCCGCGCCGATGGTGGCGATGCCCTCGGCCAGCTTGTCCACGTAGAAGGCGCGCGGGCTGGCGTGGCCGCGGGCCACGCTTTCCACAGCCTTCTTCAGGTCGGCGTCGACTTGCGGGTAGTCGAGGATGGCCTTGGGGTGGACACCGATATTGTTGTTGATGATGAACTCGAGGCGCGCCAGGCCGACACCCTGGTTCGGGATCTGGCAGAAATCGAAGGCCAGCTGCGGGTTGCCGACGTTCATCATGATCTTGACGTCGATTTCCGGCATTTCGCCGCGCTGCACCTCGGTGACCTCGGTCTCGAGCAGGCCGTCGTAGATGCGGCCTTCGTCGCCCTCGGCGCACGACACCGTCACCAGCGTGCCGTCCTTGAGCAGGTCGGTGGCGTCGCCGCAGCCGACCACGGCGGGAACGCCCAGCTCGCGCGCGATGATGGCCGCGTGGCAGGTACGGCCACCGCGGTTGGTCACGATGGCGGCGGCGCGCTTCATCACCGGCTCCCAGTTGGGATCGGTCATGTCGGCAACCAGCACGTCGCCCGGCTGCACGCGCTCCATCTCGGACGGGTCATTGATGACGCGCACGCGGCCGGTGCCGATCTTCTGGCCAATGGCGCGGCCGCTGGTCAGCACAGGGGCGGTGCCCTTGAGCTTGAAGCGCTGCTCGGCCTTGCCGGCGGACTGGCTCTTCACGGTTTCGGGGCGGGCCTGCAGGATGTAGATCTTGCCGTCGCGGCCGTCCTTGCCCCACTCGATGTCCATCGGACGAGCGTAGTGCTTCTCGATGATGACCGCGTACTTGGCCAGCTCCGCCACGTCGGCGTCGGTGATCGAGTAGCGGTTGCGCAGTTCGATGGGGACGTCGACGGTCTTGACGCGGCCGGCTTCGCCAGGCGCGGTGAATTCCATCTTGATCAGCTTGGAGCCGATCGAGCGGCGGATGATGGGGTACTTGCCCGCTTGCAGCGTGGGCTTGAAGACGTAGAACTCGTCCGGGTTGACCGCACCCTGCACCACCGTCTCGCCCAGGCCGTAGCTGGAGGTGATGAAGACCACTTCCTGGAAGCCCGACTCGGTGTCGATGGTGAACATCACGCCCGAGGCGCCCACGTCCGAGCGCACCATGCGCTGCACGCCGGCGGACAGCGCCACCACGTCGTGGGCGAAGCCCTTGTGCACGCGGTAGGAAATGGCGCGGTCGTTGTACAGCGAGGCAAACACGTGGCGGATCTTGTCCAGCACGTCGTCGATCCCGCTGACGTTGAGGTAGGACTCCTGCTGGCCGGCGAACGATGCGTCGGGCAGGTCTTCGGCGGTGGCCGACGAACGCACGGCGAACGAGGCCTCGGCGCCTTCGCGCGCTTCGGCACGGGCGTAGAACTCGCGGATTTCCTGCTCCAGGCGGGGCTGGAACGGCGCCTGGACGACCCAGTCGCGGATCTCGGCGCCAGCTTCGGCCAGGGCCTTCACGTCGTCGACGTCGAGGGCCTTGAGGCGGTCGGAAATACGCTGGGTCAGGTTGTTGTGGACGAGGAAGTCGCGGAAAGCCAGCGCGGTGGTGGCAAAGCCGCCGGGCACCCGTACGCCGGCCTCGGCCAGCTGGGAGATCATCTCGCCTAGCGACGAGTTCTTGCCCCCCACGGTTTCCACATCTTCCTTGCGCAACTGTTCGAACGGCAGCACATACGCGCTGTCGATTGCCGGGTTGTTCATAAAAGCCTCAAAAACAAAGTAAGAAACCTGTTGCTGACGCCCGGAATATTGTTGGAGTTCTGCTACCGGACGGATCGCTTGGCTAAACAGTCCCTGGGCGGTCCCAATGCGGCCCCGACCGGATTCGATCGGGTGCGATCGTGATTGCTGCAGCGCACATTGTTGACAATTCGTGGCCGAATCGTTGTGCCAACAGCGCTGGCGGAATTGCTTAGCGAAAAGATCGCCGCTATTCTACCGTGCCGCACCGCACTTTCGCGGCGCGCGGTTTCAAAAATAATTGTACAGACATGTCCCAGCCCGCCGCTCCCGCCGCGCCCATCGAGCCGCAGCACCCCCAGGAACCGCGTCATGAGGAGCGCCCGGCCATCCGCACGGTCTTCATCGTCTCCGACGGCACCGGCATTACCGCCGAGACCTTCAGCCACTCCATCCTGGCCCAGTTCGAGATGCGTTTCCGCAAGGTACGCATGCCGTTCGTCGATACGCCCGAAAAGGCGCATATCGCGGTAGCCAAGATCAACGAAGCCTTCTATGCGGAAGGCGTGCAGCCCATCGTCTTCACCACCCTGGTCAACCAGGAGTCGAACAAGGCGATCCGGCGCGCCAAGGCCATGATCCTGGACATGTTCCAGACCTTCATCGAGCCGCTCGAAAAGGAGCTGGGCCTCAAGTCCACCCATGCGATCGGCCGTTTCCACCAGAATGCGGATACCGAGGCCTACCAGAACCGCATCGAGGCGATCAATTTTTCGCTCGCTCACGACGATGGCCAGTCGCACAAGAACCTGGCCGAGGCGGACATCATCCTGGTCGGCGTGTCGCGCAGCGGCAAGACCCCGACCAGCCTTTACCTGGCCATGCAATACGGCCTGAAGGCGGCCAACTACCCGCTGATCCCCGACGACTTCGAGCGCGGCAAGCTGCCGAGTGCGCTCTACGCCTTCAAGCCTAAGATCTTCGGCCTCTCCATCAACCCGCAACGCCTGGCCGAGATCCGCAACGAGCGGCGCCCGGGCAGCAAGTACGCGGCGCCGGAGAACTGCCGCTACGAGGTCAACGAGGCCGAGGCCATGATGCGCCGCGAAGGCATCAAATGGCTGTCGTCCACCCACAAGTCGATCGAAGAGATCGCCACCACGATCCTGCAGGAGATCAAGGTGGACCGGGACAACAATTACTGAAGAAACCCGAAGCCCCAAACGAAGCCGAACCGTGCGCCAAAGCCGTTTGAAATGACGCTGGCTGTGACTCCCTCTCCCCTCAGGGGGAAGAGGGGTGGCCTGGCTAGGGGCCACTGGAAGCGGAGCCAATGGTTTGCTCCAGTGCAGCGGCATCGCGAGCGCCCGCCCTCTCCCCCGGCCCCTACCCGGGAACCTCTTCTAAGCCGTTGAATTTATTGGAGGCAATGTCAAGGCCTTGCCGCAGAGATAGTGCCCCGAAGGCACCTTGCTTTTCTGGGGTGCAAGTCGGCGCGGCCTGCGCTCTTGAGACTCTCCCGCAAGCGGGAGAGCTGGAAGCAAACCGCTTGCACGAGCTCAGCCTCAGCCCGGCCGCCGCTGCCGCACCGCCTCGAACAGGCAGATCGCAGTCGCCGCCGCCACATTCAGCGACTCCAGCCCGCCCGGCTGGGGAATGCCCACCGTGCGGCTGACCTTGGCCATCCACTCCGGGCTCACGCCCGCGCCTTCGTTGCCCACCACCCAGCCCACCGGGCCGCGCAGGTCAGTGTCGAACACCGCCGCCTGCGCATGGGAGGACGTGGCCAGCAGCGGCACCGCGAGCCGCGGCGCCAGCATGTCGAAGCTGCAGTGCTCGACGATATTCAGATGGAAATTGGCGCCCATGGCGGCGCGCAGGGTCTTGGTGGACCAGGCGAAGGCACTGCCGGTGACCAGGAACGCATGCGGAATGCCGGCCGCGGCGGCGCTGCGCAGGATCGAGCCGACGTTGCCGGCATCCTGCACACCGTCGAGGATGATGCAATCGGTATCGATATGCGACGGCAAGTGGCCGGAAGGCGTATCGATCACCAGCATCAGGTCGACGCCGTTGACCACGCCGGCAATCAGGTCGAACAAGGCATCCGCCAGCACCACCACGCGCTCTGGCGCGATCTGCTTCAGCAGTTGCATCACCTCGGCGTGATCGTAATGCCGCTCCGAGACCACGCACTGCACCGGCTGGCCCAGCGCATCCAGGTAAGCCTGGGCAAGATGCACGCCATCCAGCACCGACTGCCCCGCCTTGCGGCGCGCGTGCGTGGAGCCGGTCAGCGCCTTGAGGTGCTTGAACAGCGCGTTGTCGCGCGAAGTGACGTGCTTCACGATAGCAGCTCCGGGGATGCCGGGCGGGACGCGCCGGCGGCGGGTGCAATGCGACCCAGCGCGATGGCGTTGC
The DNA here is from genome assembly GCF_057798855.1 of Cupriavidus sp. 96C5-1. Lineage (NCBI taxonomy): Bacteria > Pseudomonadati > Pseudomonadota > Betaproteobacteria > Burkholderiales > Burkholderiaceae > Cupriavidus > Cupriavidus sp. 96C5-1. The sequence goes on from NZ_JBYOJU010000004.1 coordinate 178,588, forward strand.
GCACCGGCGCGAACGAACGCCGGTGGTGCGGCGTGGCGCCGAACTCGGTCAGCGCGGCCAGGTGCTGGGGCGTGCCATAGCCCGCGTGGGCATCGAAGCCGTATTGCGGGTACGCGGCATGCAACTCCAGCAGTTCGCGGTCGCGCGCCACCTTGGCCAGGATCGATGCCGCCGAGATGGCCTGCACCTTGGCGTCTCCCTTGACGATGGCCTCGACGGGAAAGCGGACCTGCGGACAACGGTTGCCGTCCACCTGCACCAGGTCGGGCGCGAGGCCGGCATCGGCCAGGCCATGCACCGCACGCTGCATGGCCAGCATGGTAGCGTGCAGGATGTTGATGGTATCGATTTCTTCCACCGAAGCCTGGGCGATATGCCAGCCCAGTGCCCGCTCGCGGATCTGGTCGAACAGCACCTCGCGCCGGCGTGCGGTCAGGATCTTCGAATCCGCCAGGCCTTCGATCGGCCGGGCCGGATCGAGCACCACCGCCGCGGCATAGACAGGCCCCGCCAGCGGGCCCCTGCCCGCCTCGTCCACGCCGCACAGGTAGCGAACCTGCGCGGTCGCGGCCGCCAGCTCGAAGCCGAGCTGGGGAGATTCGGCGTTCACGGTCGGACGGCGCGCCATTACACCCCCCTCCGTTCGCGAATCAGGCTGGCGACCACCTCGGAAGCCAGCTCGGCGGTATTGCGTTTGAGCGTCTCGTGCATCTGGGTGAAATGTTCGCGCAGGAAGGCGGTATTACCCTCGTCGTTCAATTGCAGCAGGGTCTCGCGCGCCAGCGCTTCGGGCGTGGCGTCGTCCTGCAGCAACTCAGGCACCACGAAGCGTTTGGAGAGAACGTTGGGCAGACCCACATAAGGCAGGTACCCCTGGCGCTTCATGATCTGCGCGGTCAGCCAGGGCACCTTGTAGGAAATCACCATCGGCTTCTTGTATAGCGCTGCCTCGAGCGTCGCGGTACCGCTGGCGAGCAGAATGACGTCCGCGGCTTCCATCGCCTGGTGCGACTGCCCGTCGATAACGGTCAGCGGCAATTGCGGATACTGCAGGTGCAGGTTCTCGACCACGGCACGCAGCGATGCACTGGCCGCAGGCAGCACGAAGACGAGATTGTTGTCCATCTCATGCATGCGCGCCATCGCACCGAAGAAAGTCGGCCCCAGGTTGCGCACTTCTGACTGGCGGCTGCCGGGCAGCACCGCGACCACGCGATGGCCTGCGGCCAGGCCGAGGCGCTCGCGGGCGCCTTGCGTATCCGGCACCATCGGGATGACATCGGCCAGCGGGTGCCCCACGTAAGTGGCGGCTATGCCGGCGCGGGCGTAGATCTCCGGCTCGAACGGGAACAGGCAGAGAATGTGATCGACCGCGCGCGCGATGGTACGAATGCGCCCGCCGCGCCAGGCCCAGATCGAAGGACTGACGAAGTGCACGACCGGTATCCCGGCGCGCCGCAGCGGCGTTTCGAGTCCGAAGTTGAAATCAGGCGCGTCCACGCCGATAAAGCAGAGCGGCGGCTCGGCCAGCAGCTTTTCCTTGATGGCGCGGCGTGTCGCCAGGATCTCGCGCAGCGAGCCCAGCACCTCCACATAGCCATTGACCGACAGGGTTTCCATCGGCCACTGCGACTCGAAACCCTGCGCAATCATGCGCGCCCCGCCGATGCCCGAATAGCGCACGGTGTCGCGCATGCGGGCCTTGAGCCCGCTCAGCAACAGCGAAGCGAGCAGATCGCCGGAATTCTCGCCGGCGACCATCGCGATGGTCCCGAGCTTGCCCCCGGCCGCTACGGCTGCATCGACCATGGCGTTGACCGGCTTCAGCGCACAATGCCGCGCTGCGTGGCGGCAATGAAGTCGAGAAAGCCCTGCAGCGGCACCTTGGCGCTGCCTTCGGCCTGCGCGATCAGCTGTGCGATCTCGTTGCGGGCGGTTTCGAAGCTCAGGTCGGACTTGTACAGCACCTTGTAGGCCTGGCGCAGCGCGGCAATCTGCGCGGCGTCGAAGCCGCGGCGGCGCATGCCTTCCACATTGATGCCGTGCGGCGTGGCCTTGTTGCCGCCCTTGTCGCCGGCGGCGATCACGAACGGCGGCACATCCTGCACCAGCGCCGAGGCGCCGCCAAGCATGGCATGGTCGCCGATGCGCACGAACTGGTGCACCCCGCTCATGCCGCCGAGGATGGCCCAGTCGCCTACCTGGACGTGCCCGGCGATCTGCGCGTTGCTGGAAAACACCGTGTGGTTCCCCACCCGGCAATCGTGGGCGATATGCACATAGGCCATGATCCAGTTATCGTTGCCGATGCTGGTCACGCCCTGATCCTGCACCGTGCCGGTGTGGATGGTGGTGAACTCGCGAATGGTGTTGCGGTCGCCGATCACCAGCCGGGTCGGCTCGTTGCGGTACTTCATGTCCTGCGGCGTGCCACCCACCGAAGCATAGGGCCCGATGCGGTTATCCGCGCCGATGGTGGTATGCCCCTCGATGGTGGTATGCGCGCCAACCTGGGTGCCGCTCCCAAGCCGCACATTCGGACCCACGATGGAAAACGGCCCGACGGTCACGTCGGCTGCAAGCTCGGCCTTCGGGTCGACGAGTGCGCTGGGATGGATCTGCGTCATGCGTCCTGTCCTATGGTCTGAGATGGAAAGATCGAACGGTCGAAACAACGACCGGCCACACTAAACTAGGCTTTGAAGCGTAGCGAGCGGCCACCAGGTGGCGCCGCCCGCAGCGCAGGAACCGGAACGTACATTGGTACGTGAGGATTCCGGGCAGCGGACGGTGCCGCCTGGCGGCCGCGCAGTAGCTTCAACGTCAAGTTTCAGGCGTCGGCTTGTTTGACGGTGCACATCAGCTCAGCTTCGCAAGCCACCTTGCCCTCGACGGTGGCAAATGCCTTGAACTTCCAGATGCCGCGGATATAGCGTTCCACCGATACGTTCATATGCAACTGGTCGCCCGGATACACCACCTGCTTGAAGCGGGCGCCATCAATGCCGACGAAGTAGTACAGCGCGTCTTCCTTGCGCTCCATCTCCGCGCCGAAGGTCAGCAGGCCGGCTGACTGCGCCAGCGCTTCCAGGATCATCACGCCGGGCATCACCGGGTGGCCCGGGAAATGCCCCTGGAAGAACGGTTCGTTCATGGTGACGTTCTTCAGCGTTTTGATGCGTTTTTGCGGCTCCAGTTCAAGCACGCGGTCTACCAGCAGCATTGGATAGCGATGCGGCAGCAGCTTGAGGATCTTGCGGATGTCGATATCGGCTGCGGTCATGATGATTTCTCTTCGGTATGCTGGATAGAGTTGCCGGCGCCCTGCCCTTGCAGGCGCTTCTCTAGCTGGATCACGCGTTCGCGCAGCTTGCTGAGCCCGCGCAGGGTGGCCGCGGTACGTTCCCACTCACCATGCGGCTGGACGGGGAACACGCTGGTGAAATGGCCGCCGGGCTTGGTAATGGATTTGGTAATCGAAGTGCCGCCGGACACCGTGGTCCGATCGGCGATATTCAGGTGGCCGGCGAAGTTGGCCGAACCGCCGATCACGCAGAAACGGCCAATCTTGGTACTGCCGGCAACCGCTGCGCAGCCCGCGATCACAGTATGCGCGCCGACACGTACGTTATGCGCAATCTGCACCTGGTTGTCGAGCTTGCAGCCGTCCTCGACGACGGTATCGGCCATGGCGCCGCGATCGATGGCCGTATTGGCCCCGACTTCGACGTCATTGCCAAGCACGGCGCGGCCAGTCTGCGGAATCTTGACGTATTCCACGCCAGCCGGGCCGATGTCGGGGGCAAAGCCAAAGCCGTCGGCCCCAAGCACCACGCCGCTGTGCAGTATGCATCGCATACCCACCACGCACTGGTGGTAGACCGAGACATTGGCATAGATCAGCGTATCGTCGCCGATCTGCGCCCCGGTGCCGACAAAACCGTTGGCGAGGATGCGCACCCGCTCACCGAGCCGCGCCCCGCTCTCGATCACCACATTGGGGCCGATAAAGCAGGATGCCGGCACCACCGCGTCGGGCGCCACGCTGGCACGCGGGTCGATGCCGGTACGGTGATCGGTATTGGCACGGCGCTCGAAGCCCTGTGCGATACGTGCAAAGCACACGTAGGGATTGCGCGCAACCAGCCAGTTGCGGCCATCGGCATGCCCCTCGGCGCGGATGCGTTCGAGGTCGGCCGCCGACACGATCACGGCGCCGGCGCCGGACGCCAGCGCCTGCGGCAGGTACAGCGGGTTGGAAAGAAACGAGAGCTGGTCGGGGCCGGCCTGGTCGAGCGGCGCGAGGCCGCGCACGGCAAGGTCGGGATCACCCACAACCTGCGCGCCGGTATCGGTGGCGAGCTGACCCAGTGTGGGTGTCTGCATGGCGGTACTTCCTTGGACTGCGAAAACTGGCAGCTTACTTGCTGCCGGCGTTCAGCGACTTCATCACGTCGTCGGTGATGTCGATGCGCGGGTTCACATAGACAGCTTCCTGCACGATCAGGTCGTACTTGCGCTGCTCGGCCAGCTGGCGGATCACGCGGTTGGCACGCTCGAGCACCTGGGCCAGTTCCTCGTTGCGGCGCTGGTTCAGGTCTTCCCGGAACTCGCGCTGCTTGCGCTGGAACTCGCGATCCAGATCGGCCACTTCGCGCTGACGGCGCTGACGGTCGGCGTCGGCCAGCACGGCGGTGTCCTTGTCGAGCTTGTCGGCCATGCCCTTGATCTTCTGGGCCATGTCCTGCAGTTCGCGGTCGCGCTTGGAGAACTCCTGCTCCAGCTTGACCTGCGCCGCCTTGGCCGGCTGCGAGTCACGCAGGATGCGCTCGGAGTTGACCGCGGCAATGCGGGCTTCCTGCGCCATGGCCGGCGCGGCGGCCAACAGTGCGCCCGCGCTCAGCGCGGCGACCGTCAGGCCTTTAATCAGTGGAAACGTTGTTTTCATGAATCCCTTCCTCAATCTTCTCTTCTCTATGCTCTATATCAGAACGCAGTACCGATCTGGAACTGGAAGCGCTGCGTCTTGTCGTCGGTCGCCTTCTTCAGCGGGAAGCCCACGCTGATCTTCAGCGGACCGATCGGCGAGAGCCAGGACATGCCCAGGCCGGTCGAATACTTGAGCTGGCTGAACAGGATCGGCGCGCCTTCCTCATACACATTACCAAAGTCGAAGAAGGTGAACAGGCGCAGGGTCCGGTCCACGCCCGAGCCCGGCAGCGGGAAGATGAATTCCACGTTGCCGATCAGCTTCGAGGCGCCGCCGACCGGGTTGCCGTTCTGGTCCTTCTTGCCCAGCGTGCTGGTCTGGTAGCCGCGAACCGAGCCGATACCACCTGCGTAGAAGTTCTTGAACACCGGGAACGGGGTGTTGCCATAGCCGTGACCGTAGGCCACTTCACCGTTGAAGGCCAGCGTAAAGGCCTTCGACACCGGGTAGAAGTATTGCTGCTGAACACTGGCGCGATAGTACTGCGTATCGCCGCCGGGCACGCCCACTTCCAGGTTGGCCTGCGTGTAGGGCCCCTTGGTCGGGACCAGCGCGCTGTCGCGGCGGTCGCGGGCCCAGCCGATCGTGAACGGGATGTTATTGATCGGGTCGCCACTCGCCTTGCCGATCTTGCTCAGCCACTGGCCGTACTGCTGCGGCGTGTTCACCGAGGTATAGACCTGGGTGCGCTCGTAGCCGATGCCGAAGAAGACGGTATCGGTTTCGGTGAACGGCACGCCAAACTTGACGTTACCGCCCTCGGAAACGATCTTGTAGTTCTGGTCGCCGGTGTAATACAGCGGCCGCGACGTACGATAGTAAATATCGGTCGAGCGGCTGATGCCGTCCACCGTGAAGTACGGATCGTATTGCGTCAGCGAGATGGTGCGGAAGGACTTCGCGGTGTTGACGTCCAGGCCCAGGCTGGTGCCCGAACCAAACACGTTGTCCTGGCGCAGGCCAGCCTGCAGCACCAGCTTGTCGGTGGACGAGAAGCCCAGGCCCAGGCTGATCTGCCCGGTCGGCTTTTCGGTCACGTTGACATTCACATCGACCTGGTCGGGTGCGCCGGGCACATCCTCGGTGGTGATGTTGGTGTCGGTGAAGTAACCGGTACGGTTGATACGCGCTTGCGATTGCGTCAGCTTTTCACTGTCGAACCACGAGCTTTCCATCTGGCGCATTTCGCGCCGCACGACTTCGTCGCGGGTCTTGCTGTTGCCCACCACGTTGACGCGGCGGACATACACGCGGCGGCCCGGGTCGACCATCAGGGTCAGCGCGACTTCGCGCTTTTCCTTGTCGATCTGCGGCTGCGGATTGATCGCCGTGAACGCGTAGCCATAGGTGCCCAGCAGGTCGGTGATGGCCTTGGTGCTCTGGGTCAGCTTCTCGGACGAGAAGACCTCGCCCTTCTGCAGCTTGAGCAGCTTTTCCATCTCGGCCTGCTTGCCGAGCAGCTCGCCGGCCAGGCGGATATCGGAGACCTTGTACTGATCGCCTTCCTTGATGTTCAGCGTCAGGTAGATATCCTTCTTGTCCGGCGTGATCGACACCTGGGTCGATTCGATGGCGAACTCGAGGTATCCGCGATTCAGGTAGAACGAGCGCAGCGCTTCCAGGTCGGCGGTGAGCTTCTGCTTGGAATACAGGTCGTTCTTGGTGTACCAGGACAGCCAGTTCGGCGTCGACAGCTGCATTTCATCGCGCAGCGTGCTTTCCTTGAACGTCTTGTTGCCGACGATATTGATCTGGCGGATCTTGGCCACCGGGCCTTCGTCGACATTGAACACCACCGACACGCGGTTGCGGTCGACCGGCGTGATCGTGGTCTGGACGTCGGCGGCATAGTAGCCACGCGCCACGTACTGGCGCTTGAGTTCCTGCTCTGCCTTGTCGATCAGCGCCTTGTCGTAGTACCGGGCTTCGGCCACGCCTACCGCGCGCAGCGAACGGCGCAGGGTGTCCTTGTCGAATTCCTTGATACCGACGAATTCGAGCTGGGAAATGGCAGGCCGCTCTTCGACCTGGACCACCAGCACGCCATCCTCGGAACGGATCTGGACATCCTTGAAGAAGCCGGTGTTATACAGGGCACGAATGGCGTCGGCCCCCTTGTCGTCGCTGAAGGTCTCGCCGACCTTGACCGGCAGGTAGCCGAACACCGTACCCGGTTCGACACGCTGCAGGCCTTCGACACGAATGTCCTTGACGACGAATGGCTCCGCGGCCCAACTCACTGGGGTCCAGGCCGCGATGATGGCACTCGCCAGCACGCCCAGCGAGATGCGCTTATGTCTGATCAATCTTGATCCCCTCTTTGATTCCATGCAGGATTGGGCTCCGATGCTTCACGGGGCTGCGCCTTGGCCCGGCATCCGGCGCGAGGTGTCGGTGACACCATCCCGCCGCAGCCGACAACATTTCTCTAGCGTCTAGCCGCGCGGAAGGAACAGCCGGCTGACGTCGTTGAACAAGGCGAGCGAAGTCAGGAGCAAGACGCAGGCGATGCCGACCTTCTGCAGCACAGCCTGCCAGTGGTCTGGTACGGGCCTGCCAGTCAAAAATTCAACGCAATAATACAGCAAATGCCCCCCATCCAATACCGGAATAGGTAACAAATTCAACACACCAAGGCTGACACTGACCAGCGCCAGGAAGCCGATGAAGGGCTGCCAGCCCAGGTGCGCGGCGCGCCCCGCGTAGTCCGCCACCGTCAGCGGACCGCTCAGGTTCTGCAGCGACGCCTGCCCCACCAGCATCTTGCCGAGCAGCTTGAGGGAGAGCGCGCTGGTGCTCCAGACCTGCCCGAGCGAGCGCGTCAGCGCCTCGACCGGCTGGTAGCGCACCGTCTCCATCTCGACCGCCTGGCTTAGCGCGGCACCCAGCTTGCCGGTGCCGGCTGCCGGCGCGCTGGCGCCCTCCGCGGCGGGCACGGCATCGAGCTTGACCGGCACATCCAGGCGCCGGCCGTCACGTTCGATGCCAAGCATGACCTCGGCGCCGGGCTGCGCCCTGACCGCCCGGATCAGCTCCCCGGCCTGCGTCAGCGGGCGCCCCTGCCAGCTCACCACGCGGTCCCCCGGGCGCAGGCCGGCATGCTGTGCCGCCGACTCCGGCAACACTTCGGTAATGGTGACCGGACCGCCCTTGAGGGCCAGCCCCAGCAGCGCAAGCGGATCCTGCTCGGGATTGCCGCCCGTGTTGGGCAGGTGCGGCAGCCGCACGTCGCGTTCGGCGCCATCGGTGCCGCGCACGCGCAATACCGCGCTGGCGTCGCCGAAACCCTGGGCAAAAATGGCCATGCGCAGATCGCTCCATGAGCGCACCGGCTCGGTTTCGCCATTGGCCTGGAGTTCGAGAACGCGATCGCCTTCGCGCAAGCCGGCCTGGGCCGCCACGGTGTCCGCGGCTGGCGCCGCCACGATCGGTGCCGCCTCGCGCATGCCACCGGCAAACAACACGAAATACAGCACCACCGCCAGCACGAAGTTGGCCACCGGGCCTGCGGCCACGATCACGAAACGCTTGCCCACCGGCTGCCGGTTGAAGGCGCGCGGCAAGTCCGCGGGATCGATCGGCGCGTCATGCGCCGGGTCGCTTTCGCGCTCGTCCAGCATCTTGACGTAGCCGCCGAGCGGAATCGCGGCAATGGTCCACTCGGTGCGGTCGCGCCCCTTGGATACCCAGCGCAGCAGCGGCCGGCCGAAGCCGATCGAAAAACGCAACACCTTGACCCCGCACAGGCGCGCGGCCAGATAGTGACCCATCTCATGGAAATAGATCAGGATGCACAGGGCAGCGACGAAAGCGATTACGGTTTGCATGGCTGGAGCTTGTCGTCAGGGGCTTGTCGCCCGATGGCACAAAGGACACGCCGGGTATCGGATCCCGGCAACCGGCGGCCCGGCAGATGCCGGCACGCCGCTATTGTCGCCGATCCCGGCCGCGCCCCCGCCGGCTTCAGCACGAAGCCGCGCTATCCAGCAAGGCGCCGGCACGGCGGCGCGCGTCCCGGTCGGCGGCCAGCACGCCGTCCAGCGTATCGGCGCTGCCTTCCGAGGCCTGCTCCAGCACGCCCGCCACGATGCGCGCGATGTCGGTAAAACGGACCCGGCCTTGCAGGAACGCGTCGACCGCGACCTCGTTGGCGGCGTTCAGGATAGCCGGAGCCACCCCGCCCGCCCGCAAGGCATCGAAGGCAAGGCCCAGGCAGGGAAAGCGTTCCAGGTCCGGCGTCTCGAAGGTAAGCGCGCCGGCGCGCGCCAGGTCCAGCGGCGAGACACCGGCATGGGTACGCTCGGGATACGCCAGCCCGTAGGCAATCGGCGTGCGCATATCGGGATTGCCGAGTTGGGCCAGCACAGAACCGTCGGCATACGCCACCATCGAATGCACGATGCTCTGCGGATGGATCAGCACCTCGATGCGGTCTGCCGGCGCGGCGAACAGCCAGTGCGCCTCGATCACCTCCAGCCCCTTGTTCATCATGGTGGCGGAGTCGACCGAAATCTTCCGGCCCATCACCCAGTTGGGGTGGGCGCAGGCCTCATCGGGCGAAATATCGTGCAGGGTGGCCGGGTCGCGGGTCCTGAACGGGCCGCCGGAGGCCGTCAGCACGATCTTGGCCACGCCGGCGCGGTAACGCGGATCCTCGGGCGGCAGGCACTGGAAGATGGCATTGTGCTCGCTGTCGATCGGCAGCAGCGTGGCGCCGTGCTCGCGCACGGCATCCATGAAGATGCGGCCCGACATCACCAGCGCTTCCTTGTTGGCCAGCAGCACGCGCTTGCCCGCGCGCGCCGCGGCGAGCGTGGGCCGCAGCCCGGCGGCGCCGACGATCGCGGCCATCACCGAATCGGCAGCGGGATCGACCGCCACCGCTTCCAGTGCGGCCTCCCCGTAGCCGATCTCGGTCTTGACGCCAGCGGCCTTCAGCAAGGCTTCCAGCTCGCCCGCCGCCTCGGCGGTGCCTACCACGGCATGGGCCGGCCGGAACTCGCGGCACAGCGCCGCCAGCTTGTCGACCTGCCGGTGCGCCGTCAGCGCATGGACGGCGTAGCGCCCGGGGTGGCGCTTGACCACATCGAGCGTACTTTCCCCAATCGAGCCGGTGGCACCCAGGACGGTAATACGACGCATATCAGATCAACTCAAAGATAGATGGCCAGCAAGGCAGCCAGCGGAAATACCGGCAGCAACGCATCGATACGATCGAGTACGCCGCCATGGCCGGGCAACAGCCGGCTGCTGTCCTTCATGCCGACCTGCCGCTTGAGCAGCGACTCGAACAGGTCGCCCACCACGCTGGCGATCACCAGCGCGGTGGCCAGCACCGCCACGACCGCCAGGCCATTGTGGTCGCCCATGCGGGAGAACCAGGTCGGGGAAAAGGCACGGCTGGCGGCCAGCCCGAGGGCGATCAGCAGGACCAGCAGCCAGCCGCCGATGGCACCTTCCCAGGACTTGCCCGGGCTGATGGCGGGGGCAAGCTTGCGCCGCCCGATGGCCTTGCCGACGAAGTAGGCGCCGATATCGGCCGCCCAGACCAGCACCGCCACCGACAACAGTACACCAATGCCCAGTTCGCGCAGGATCAGGGTGGCGTGACCGAAGGCCGGCAGCATGAACAAGCCGAGAATGGCGCCCAGCAGCGTGAACGCCGGCGTGGCGCGGCGCACGCCCCGCGCCAGCAGCACCAGCGCGACGCCCCAGCAGGCCGCGCCGACCTGCATCAGCAACGTCAGCGCGTGCTGCTGCGGTACCGCATGCCAGGCGATCAGGGCGGCCAGGCAGGCCAGCGCATAGACATATGGCCAGGGCCCGCGCAGCCCGATCAACCGGCCGAACTCCCAGCCGGCCAGGACGACGATGACCGCTACCAGTCCCGCCAGCGCCGACGGCGGCGCCAGGAACAGGATCGGCAGGATCAGCAGCAACAGGCATACGGCGGTAATGACACGGGTAAGAAGCATGCGCTGCGGGGATCCCGGTGAGAAGTGGAAGACGGCTTCAGGCAGTGCCGGAGAGCCCGGACGGCGCCACCACCTGCGCGCTGGTACGGCCAAAACGGCGCTCGCGCTGCCGATAGGAAGCAAACGCCTTGTCGAGTTCGGCGGCGTTGAAATCCGGCCAGAACACCTCGGTGAAATAAAGCTCGGAGTACGCGAGCTGCCACAGCAGGAAATTGCTGATGCGCTGCTCGCCGCCGGTACGGATGAACAGGTCCGGCTCGGGCGCATAGGCCATGGCCAGGTGCGGGGCGAGCACGGATTCGTCGACCGCTTCGGGGTCGAGCATGGGCGAGCGCGCCAGCATCTTGCGCATGGCCTGCAGCAGGTCCCAGCGGCCGCCGTAGTTGGCTGCGATGGTCACGGTCAGGCCAGTATTGCCGGCGGTGCGGGCCTCGGCATCGGTGATCAGCTGCTGGATGCGCGGACTGAAGCGCGCCAGGTCGCCAACCACCCTGACCCGGATGTTGTTGGCATGCATCTTGACCACCTCGCGGCGCAAGGCGGTCATGAACAGCCGCATCAGGAAGGAAACCTCATCGGCCGGGCGGCGCCAGTTCTCGGAACTGAAGGCGAACAGGGTCAGGTACTGGACACCCCGCGCCGCGCAGGCCTCCACCACCGCCCGGACTGCGTCCAGGCCACGGCTGTGGCCGGCAACGCGCGGCAGGTGCCGCTGGGTCGCCCAGCGGCCGTTGCCATCCATGATGATGGCAACGTGACGGGGCACGTAGGTGGATTCGGGTACGCCGAGCGTGGAACTGATGTGATGCATGATGGGAAACGGTACCGGACACTGCGGCGACTGGCAAGCCGCCGCTCTTTGCGTCACACCGTCATGATCTCCTTGTCCTTCTCAGCAACCATCCTGTCGATCTCGGCAACGAACTTGTCGGTCAGCTTCTGGACGTCGTCCTGGCCGCGGCGCTCGTCATCCTCGGAAATCGCCTTGTCCTTGACCAGCTTCTTGAACTGTTCGTTGGCATCGCGGCGCAGGTTGCGCACGGCGATCTTGGCGCCTTCGGCCTCGCCCTTGACAACCTTTGCCAGCTCCTTGCGGCGCTCCTCGGTCAGCATCGGCATCGGCACGCGGATGATTTCGCCCATGGTCGACGGATTCAGGCCCAGATCCGCATCGCGGATGGCCTTTTCGACCGCGCTGACCATCTTCTTTTCCCACGGCTGCACAGTAATGGTGCGCGCATCGGCCAGGCCGATGTTGGCCACCTGGCTGACCGGTACCGGCGAGCCGTAGTAATCTACCTGGACATGATCGAGCAGACCCGTATGGGCGCGACCAGTGCGAATCTTGGCCAGATCGGCCTTGAACGCTTCAATGGTCTTTTGCATCTTCTGCTCGACGCTCTTCTTGGTGTCGGCGACGCTCATCTTTACCTCCGGAAAACGGGTAATCATGATCCCGGACGCCGGGATCGAAAATGAATCATTCTACTCTTTGCCGGCCCGCCTGCCACCCTTGCGGGCCGCGTCCCGGCTCCTGGCTCCCGCCCTGGCGAGCCTCGGACCCGCCAGGGCGAACCGGCGCGCGCGCCGGCCTGGCCAGTTACACGTGCACCAGCGTACCTTCGTCCTCGCCCAGGATCACGCGCTTCAGCGCGCTCGGCTTGACGATCGAGAACACCTTGATCGGCAGCTTCTGGTCGCGGCACAGGGCAAACGCGGTGGCATCCATCACCTGCAGGTTGCGCGAGATGGCCTCATCGAAGGAGATGGTGGTGTAACGCGTCGCGCTCGGATCCTTCTTGGGATCGGCGGTATAGACGCCGTCGACCTTGGTCGCCTTGAGCACGATCTCCGCGCCGATTTCCGCGCCGCGCAGGGCGGCTGCGGTGTCGGTGGTGAAGAAAGGATTGCCGGTGCCGGCGGCGAAGATCACCACCTTGCCCTCCTCCAGCTGGCGAATGGCGCGCGGGCGGATGTACGGCTCGACCACCTGGTCCATGCGCAGGGCGGACTGCACCCGGCCTTCGATATTGGCGTGGCGCATCGCATCCTGCAGCGCCAGCGCGTTCATCATGGTGGCCAGCATGCCCATGTAGTCAGCCGTGGCGCGGTCCATGCCCGCTGCCCCGCCGGCCACGCCGCGGAAAATGTTGCCGCCACCGATCACCACCGCGACCTGGACGCCGAGCTTCACGATCTCGGCAATGTCGTTGACCATGCCCTCGATGGTGGAGCGGTTGATGCCGAAGGCATCATCGCCCATCAGGGCTTCACCGGACAATTTCAGTAGGACGCGCTTATAAGCTGGCATATTGATCCCCGGGGCTGATTCGAGTTGCTCGTTGGAGCCGGTATTTGGATGCAAGCGGCACGGATCGGCGTGCCGCCGCTGGAAAAGCCGGTTTTCGCTGTGGCCTGTCCCGCACGATGAGGCGCACGGCAGGTCGGACGACTGCGGAAACGGGCTATGATGACCGTGCGGCGCGGGTAAGCGCGGCGCGGTCATTCATTTGTGCCGAGGGGCACCTCCCGGTGCCCCTCGGCATTATACGGCGGCCGGTGTGGCACCCTGCCGGGTGCCCCCTGGTCCGCCCGGACTTCAGGCCTTCTGGGCGGCTGCCACCTGGGCGGCCACTTCGGCGGCGAAGTCGTCCTGCTTCTTCTCGATGCCTTCGCCGACCACGTACAGGGTGAAACCCTTGACCGTGGTGTTGACGGCCTTGAGCATCTGCTCGACGGTCTGCTTGTCGTTCTTCACGAAGCTCTGGTTGAACAGCGATACTTCCTTCAGGTACTTCTGCACCGAACCGTCCACCATCTTGGCGACGATTTCGGCCGGCTTGCCCGATTCGGCAGCCTTTTGCTCGGCGATGCTGCGCTCCTTGGCGATCAGCTCGGCGGGCACGTCGGCAGCCGACAGCGACACCGGCTTCATCGCGGCAACGTGCATGGCCACGTCCTTGGCGGCGGTTTCGTCGCCGTCGAACTCGACCATCACGCCGATGCGGGTGCCGTGCAGGTAGGCAGCCAGCTTGCCGCCGTTCGCGTAGCGCACGAAGCGGCGGATCGCCAGGTTCTCGCCGATCTTGCCGATCAGGGCGGTACGGGTGGCTTCGACGGACACGCCGTCGATTTCCAGCGCCGACAGAGCGGCCACGTCGGCCGGGTTCTGCTTGGCGACCAGTTCGGCGACCTTGGCCGAGAACGCCAGGAAGTCGTCGTTCTTCGACACGAAGTCGGTTTCACAGTTCAGTTCCACCAGCGCGCCGGTGGTGCCGTCGATGTAGGACACCACCACGCCTTCAGCCGTCACGCGCGAAGCGGCCTTGCTGGCCTTGTTGCCCAGCTTGACGCGCAGCAGCTCTTCAGCCTTTTCCAGGTCGCCATCGGCCTCGGTCAGGGCTTTCTTGCACTCCATCATCGGCGCGTCGGTCTTCGCGCGCAGTTCTGCCACCATGCTTGCGGTAATTGCCGCCATTTGTCACTCCTTGAATGGTTCGCACCGGCCTGCCCGCGTGGGTGTGGCGGGCCTGGGGCCGGAGGTATGCTCAACTTCACCCGCGACAGATCATGCCTGCGGCGGATGACAACAATTCAAAAAAAGGGGGCGTAAGATTCGCCCCCTTGTTTGCCGGAACGCCCCGGCTGCGCGCAGTGCCCCGGCCCTGGGGGCCGGTTGGCTAGCGGAAATTTGTCAGCTTGCGATGCGCGCGGTGCGGGGTCCTTTCGGCAACAAGCCTTTAGGCTTCTTCGACTTCGACGAAATCGTCGCCGCCGCGAGCGGCTTCAACCACGTCCTGCACGGCGTTTGCACGGCCTTCCAGGATCGCGTCGGCCACGCCGCGCACGTACAGGGCAACCGCCTTGCTCGAGTCGTCGTTGCCGGGGATCACGTAATCGATGCCTTCCGGCGAGTGGTTGGTATCGACCACGCCGATCACGGGCACGCCCAGCTTGTTGGCTTCGGTCACGGCAATCTTGTGGTAGCCGACGTCGACCACGAAGATGGCGTCAGGCACGCCGCCCATGTCCTTGATGCCGCCGATGGACTTTTGCAGCTTGTCCATTTCGCGCTCGAACATCAGGGCTTCCTTCTTGCTCATGGTTTCCAGCGCGCCGGCTTCCTTGGCGGCTTCCATGTCCTTCAGGCGCTTGATCGAGATCTTCACGGTCTTGAAGTTGGTCAGCATGCCGCCGAGCCAGCGGGCGTCGACGTAAGGCATGCCGGCACGGCCTGCTTCTTCAGCCAGGATCTCGCGCGATTGGCGCTTGGTGCCCACGAACAGCACGGTGCCGCGGTTTGCTGCCAGTTGACGCACGTACTTCAGCGCGTCCTGGAACATCGGCAACGTCTTTTCGAGGTTGATAATATGGATCTTGTTGCGATGGCCGAAGATGAACGGAGCCATCTTGGGGTTCCAGAAGCGGGTTTGGTGACCGAAGTGGCAACCGGCTTCCAGCATTTCGCGCATGGTAACGGACATGGAATTCTCCAAAAGGGTTAGGTCTGAAGTCCGCCCCGACATTCCTTAAAAGGAACACCCCGGATGGACGGACTCGCGATTTCAAGAATGCGGCCAAACGCACAAGCGCTTGTCCGGTAAAAACCTGACCCGCCCGGCGCCGACAAGGCAGCCAAGAGAAGGCCAGCCCACGATTGTAGCAACAAAACACGCATCCGCTCAAGAGGCTGACTATCATGGGAAGGACAGGCGCCATCATGCCCGTGCCGGCGGAGGCGGCGCACACCGCACCACATGACCTTGACACCCGCATGGACGCGACGCAACCCGGTTTTGACTGCGGCTGAGGCCCGATGGTGCGATAATCCCGCTTTCAGATTCGAATAGAGGCGCAGCCAGTGGCTTCGCCGCCACTTTTTGCGAGCAGCATGAGCATCCATATCAAGAACGCCGACGACATCGCCCAAATGCGGGTAGCTTGCCGGCTGGCCTCCCAGGTTCTCGACTACATCACGCCCTTCGTCAAGCCGGGCATCACTACCGGCGAGCTCGACCGCCTGTGCCACGCCTATATGCGTGACGTGCAAGGCACGGTGCCGGCACCGCTGAATTACGCGCCCCCGGGCTACCCGCCCTTCCCCGGCGCGATCTGCACCTCGGTCAACGATGTGATCTGCCACGGCATCCCGGGCGAGCGCGTGCTCAAGTCCGGCGACGCAGTCAATCTCGACATCACCGTGATCACCAAGGAAGGTTATTACGGCGACACCAGCCGCATGTTCATCGTCGGCGAGGGTTCGATCCTGGCCAAGCGCCTGGCGCAGATCACCTTCGAATGCATGTGGAAGGGCATCGCCCAGGTGCGCCCAGGTGCCCGCCTCGGCGATATCGGCCACGTGATCCAGGTGCACGCGGAAGCCGCCGGCTACAGCGTGGTGCGCGAGTACTGCGGCCATGGCATCGGCAAGAACTTCCACGAAGATCCGCAGATCCTGCATTACGGCCGCCCCGGCACCGGCACGGAGATCCAGGCCGGCATGATCTTCACGATCGAGCCGATGATCAACGCCGGCAAGCGCGACATCCGCACCATGCCCGACCACTGGACGGTCAAGACGCGCGACCGCAGCCTGTCGGCGCAATGGGAGCACACCATCCTGGTCACCGAGACCGGCTACGACGTCCTCACCGTCTCGGAGGGCACGCAGGCGCCCCCGTCCTTCATCACCGATTCTGTCGCAGCCTGACGCTACGGGCGCCATAGTTGGCGCCCTTCTTATTTCAGCCGTCCCATCGATGTCCCACGCCCAAGCCATGGACGCCACGCCGGAAATCATCCTCGCCACCCGAGTACGTGACCAGCTGAAAGCGGACAAGCAATCCCTGTTCGCAGAGTTCAGCGCCCACGGCCATGTCGGCCACCTGCTTACGCGCCTGCGGCGCGCGGTGGATGCCGCGCTGGTCGACGCATGGCGCGGCCTGGGCCTGCCGGCGGCGTGCGCACTGGTGGCCGTGGGCGGCTACGGACGCGGGGAACTGTTCCCGTTTTCCGATGTGGACGTGCTGCTCCTGCTGCCGACGGAGCCCGACCAGGACACCACCGGGCGGCTGGAGAAGTTCATCGGCCTGTGCTGGGACCTTGGGCTTGAAATCGGCTCCGCAGTGCGCACGGTCGACGACTGCATCCGCGAATCGCGCCAGGACGTCACCATCCAGACCTCCCTGCTCGAAGCGCGCCTGCTGACCGGCAACCGCAAGCTGTTTGCCGAACTGCAGACCCGCTACCAGGCCGACCTGGACCCGCGCGCCTTCTTCCAGGCCAAGCTTCTGGAGATGCGCCAGCGCCACGCCAAGTACCAGGACACGCCCTACTCGCTCGAACCGAACAGCAAGGAAAGCCCTGGCGGCCTGCGCGACCTGCAGGTGATCCTGTGGATGACCAAGGCGGCAGGCCTGGGGGACAGCTGGAAGGAACTGTTCGAACGCGGCCTGCTGAGCGAGCGTGAAGCGCAGGAGCTGGCGCGCAACGAGCGCCTGCTCAAGACCATCCGCGCACGCCTGCATCTGGTGGCCGGACGCCGCCAGGACGTGCTGGTGTTCGACCTGCAAACCGCGCTGGCCGAAGCCTTCGGCTATCGCCAGAACAACAACAAGCGCGCCAGCGAGCAGCTGATGCGCCGCTACTACTGGGCGGCCAAGGCGGTCACGCAGCTCAATATCGTGCTGCTGCTCAATATCGAGGCCATGCTGTTCCCCAGCGAATCCAAGGTGACGCGCGTCATCAACGAGCGCTTCGTGGAACGCCAGGGCATGCTCGAGATCACCAGCGACGATCTCTACGAACGCGAGCCGCACGCCATCCTGGAAACCTTCCTGGTGTACGAGCGCACCCCCGGCGTCAAGGGCCTGTCGCCACGCACGCTGCGCGGCCTGTACAACGCCCGCACGATGATGGACGCCCGCTGGCGCAGCGACCCGGAGAACCGCCGCCTGTTCCTCGCCATCGTGCAGGAGCCGCAAGGCATCACGCACGCGCTGCGGCTGATGAACCAGACCAGCGTGCTGGGCCGCTACCTGATCAATTTCCGCCGCATCGTCGGGCAGATGCAGCACGACCTGTTCCACGTCTACACGGTGGACCAGCATATCCTGATGGTGGTGCGCAATATGCGCCGCTTCGCCATCGTCGAGCACACCCACGAGTTCCCCTTCTGCAGCCAGCTGATGGCCACCTTCGACCGCCCCTGGGTGCTGTGGGTGGCGGCGCTGTTCCATGACATCGCCAAGGGCCGCGGCGGCGACCACTCCAAGCTCGGCACCGCCGATGCGCGCCGCTTCTGCAAGCAGCACGGCATTGCCCGCGAGGATACCGACCTGATCGCCTGGCTGGTCGAGCACCACCTGACCATGAGCCATGTGGCGCAGAAGCAGGACCTGACCGATGCGGATGTGGTCCATGCCTTTGCCCGCGTGGTCGGCAGCGAGCGCTACCTGACCGCGCTCTACCTGCTGACCGTGGCCGACATCCGCGGCACCAGCCCCAAGGTCTGGAACGCCTGGAAGGGCAAGCTGCTGGAGGACCTCTACCGCATCACGCTGCGCGTGCTGGGCGGCGCCCGCGTTGATCCGCATTCGCTGTGGGCGCAGCGCAAGGACGACACCATCGCCCAGCTGCGGCTCAAGGCATTCGACCCGGAACTGGGCAAGCCGCTGTGGGCCCAGCTCGACGTCGCCTTCTTCCTGCGCCACGATGCGCGCGATATCGCCTGGCTGACGCGCCATCTGTACAACAGGGTGGACAGTCCCACGCCGGTGGTCAAGGCGCGCCTGTCGCCCGCCGGCGAAGGCCTGCAGGTGGCGGTCTACGTCAAGGACCAGTCCGACGTGTTCGCCCGCATCTGCGGCTATTTCGAACGCAAGAGCTTCTCCATCCAGGAAGCCAAGATCCACACCACCCGGCACGGTTACGCGCTCGATACCTTCCAGGTCACCGACCCGAGGATCGGCAGCGATGCCAGCGGCAACTACCGCGACATCATTGCGCTGGTCGAGCACGAACTGGCGGAGCGCCTGCAGCAGCAGGCCGCGCTGCCGGAACCCGCCCAGGGCCGGCTGTCGCGCCAGTCGCGCAGCTTCCCCATCAAACCGCGGGTCGACCTGCGCGCCGACGAGCGCGGGCAGTACTACCTGCTGTCGCTCTCGGCCAACGACCGCACCGGCCTGCTGTACGCGATTTCCCGCGTACTGGCCAAACATCGCATCTCGGTGCATACCGCCCGCATCAATACGCTCGGCGAACGGGTGGAAGACGTTTTCCTGGTCGATGGCAGCCGCCTCGCCTCGGATAACAAACTGCAGTTACAGCTTGAACAGGACCTGCTGGCGGCGCTGGCCATCTGAGCCGGACGCCCCACATAGAAGATATGACCGATAGCAATTCGCCCAAGCGCAAGACGCTGGGCATCAAGGCCACGCCCGAGGGCAATGCCCGCAAACCCGCCGCCACCCGGCCGGTGCGGGTATCCGACCTGAACCGCGGCCGCGTGCGCGCCGTGGTCGACGGCATCAAGCAGGCACAGGAACGCGCCGGTGGCGGCGAACGCTCGCGCAAGAAGGCAGATGACGGCGGCCAGCGCCCGCCACGCGGCCCGCGCACCGAAGGCCAGGATCGCCCGCGCCGTTTCGGCCCGGGCGAAGGTCAGGACCGTCCACGCCGCTTTGCCGGCGAAGGCGATGACCGCCCTCGCCGTTTCAACCCTGGCGAAGGCCAGGATCGTCCGCGCCGCTTCAACCCGGGCGAAGGTCAGGACCGCCCACGCCGCTTTGCCGGCGAAGGCGACGAGCGCCCTCGCCGTTTCAACCCTGGCGAAGGCCAGGATCGTCCGCGCCGCTTTGCCGGCGAGGGCAACGACCGCCCGCGCCGCTTCAACCCGGGCGAAGGTCAGGACCGCCCACGCCGCTTTGCCGGCGACGGCGATGACCGCCCGCGCAGTTTCAACCCGGGCGAAGGTCAGGACCGCCCCCGCCGTTTTGCCAGCGACGGCGATAACCGCCCTCGCCGCTTCGCCCCCGGTGAGGGTCAGGACCGCCCCCGCCGCTTTGCCGGCGAAGGCGACGACCGCCCTCGCCGCTTTGCCCCCGGCGAAGGCCAGGATCGTCCGCGCCGCTTTGCCGGCGAGGGCGACGACCGCCCGCGCCGTTTCAACCCGGGCGAAGGTCAGGATCGTCCGCGCCGCTTCGCCCCCGGCGAAGGTCAGGATCGTCCGCGCCGCTTTGCCCCCGGCGAAGGTCAGGATCGTCCGCGCCGCTTTGCCGGCGAAGGCAACGACCGCCCGCGCCGTTTCAACCCTGGCGAAGGCCAGGATCGTCCGCGCCGCTTTGCCGGCGAAGGCAACGACCGCCCGCGCCGCGCCGGCCCCGGCGAAGGCCAGGACCGTCCCCGCCGATCGGGCGAGGGAGGCCAGCGCGATTTCCAGGGCGCACGCCTCGAGCGCGCCGCTCCCGCCCGGCAGCAGGCGCCCCAACCCAGCTCCGACGGCCTGGTACGCTTGTCCAAGCGCATGTCGGAACTGGGACTGTGCTCGCGCCGCGAAGCCGATGAATGGATTCCGCGCGGCTGGGTGCTGGTGGATGGCCAGCCCGTGACCGAGCTCGGCTCCCGCATCAGCCCGGAGGCGAACATCGAGATTCACCAGGCCGCCCGCTCCGAGCAGGGCGAACGCGTGACCGTGCTGCTGCACAAGCCGGTTGGCTATGTATCGGGCCAGGCCGAGGACGGCTACGAGCCGGCCGCGGTCCTGTTCGCACCGGAGAACCAGTGGGAGCAGGACCCCACCCACAAGCGTTTTGCGCCGTGGCAGCGCAAGAGCCTGGCCCCCGCCGGCCGGCTCGATATCGATTCCACCGGCCTGCTGGTGCTGACCCAGGACGGCCGTGTCGCACGCCACCTGATCGGCGAAGACTCCACCGTGGAGAAGGAATACCTGGTGCGGGTGAGCTGGGAATCGCCGGAAGGCCTGGTCGAGCGTGACATCTCGAACGTATTCCCGGTGGAACTGATCGAGAAGCTGCGTCATGGCCTGTCGCTGGACGGCGAGGCGCTCAAGCCCGCCAAGGTCAGCTGGCAGAACGAGGAGCAGCTGCGCTTCGTCCTGCGCGAGGGCAAGAAGCGCCAGATCCGCCGGATGTGCGAACAGGTCGGACTCAAGGTCGTGGGCCTGAAACGCGTGCGCATGGGCCGTATCGTGCTGGGCGACCTGCCGGTAGGCCAGTGGCGCTTCCTCGGGCCGTTCGAGAAGTTCTGAGCATCATGTCCTGACGCTGGCGGCCCCCTTGGCCGCCAGCGCGCACACCCTTCGATACGCCCCGGCCTCGGCGTTCAACCACTACCGCTGGTTCAATGGCCGGAGCCAGCGTCCCGCATGACTGGCTCCAGAAAAGCCATCGCCCGCAATCCGCTCTACCGCTCTACCGTTCTACCCTACCTGCCTTTTACAGTTGCGGCGCGCGACAGGCAGCTCCATCCGCATTGGCCGTCTCCGGCAGGCCGAATACCGCCCTGGCGCCGCATTGCGAGCCAAACATCCGTTCCTGGCTATGCCCGACCCCGGCCACCTCAAACGCGCGGTGATGGATCGGCGGGCGCTGCCTGCCAAGCCGGCCGGCAAGATGGCGTTCGTAGCGCAGGTAGCCGCGCGCGCGCTCCAGCCGGGTCGGCCCCTCGGCTTCGGCACCGCAGGACTTGTCGAGCACGCGATGATTGGGATCGTTGTCGTCCGAGCCCACCAGGTAAGTCACCTGGCGCTGGAGGTAGCGGCGGAACAGGACATCCCCCGTCATGCCTCGCGCATAGGGAACCATGTCGCCCATGCCGTAGCGGTATTTGTCGTAATCGGCACAAAGCGCCGTGTCATAGGGTGCGAAGCCCTTGCCGCGCGGACGCTCCGGCGTGAAGTACAGATAGGACGAAGGATTCGCCACCGCATAGCGCAGGTCGATGCCGCGCGCACGGATGCGCTCGTCGGCATTGTTCAGTACCGCGTAGCGATGCACGAGCTGTGCGCCGCCCGAATGGCCCGCCAGCGTCACCCGGGTTACGGCGGGAAAGCGGGCCTTGTCGGTCACCATACCGACCAGATCGTCGAGCACCTGGAGCGAGCTCACCGAGTACGGCGCATTAACCGCATTCTCCCCACCCATCCAGCCTTGCACGGTCCACATCGGCATATTGCCGAAGCCCTTGCCCTGGTCCGGCGTACCGGGAAAATTCGGCGCCAGCAGCAGTACCTCGTCGGGATTGCGCCTGGATTGCCTGAGCAAGGCGGCGCCGGCCGCATAGTAATCGTCGCCGTTGCGCCGCAGCCCGTGCTGGACGAAGATCACCTCGCGAATGCCGCGCAGGTCGCCATCCAGCGGGTGGTTGGCATAGACCGGGAAATCGTAGGCCTGCGCACCGCTGCCAAGATGCACGCGCTGCCAGTGCACGGCCGCGGCGGCGACGGGCTGGCCCGCTGCCCCGCCACTCCCCGCGCTGCCATCCGCGCCGGGCGCCGCGCAGCCGAACTGGGCGGCCATGGCCAGCGCGACTCCCGCGCAAAGCGCGAGGCGAAATATCTGCATGTTCTGTCTCCCTTCACGCTGCGCGTGGGCGCAAGGCGCCAGCCGTCGTCAATCGTCGCTGTTGGGCGGCAGCTCGGGAAACAGTACCTCGGTGAAGCCGAAGCGCGTAAAGTCGCGTACCCGCATGGGGTAGAGAATCCCCTGCAGGTGATCGCACTCATGCTGCACCACGCGCGCATGAAAATCCTCGGCCACGCGTTCGATGCGCGATCCCATCATGTCGAAGCCGGTGTACTTCAGGCGCGTGTAGCGCGGCACCACGCCGCGCAGCCCCGGCACCGACAGGCAGCCTTCCCAGCCTTCTTCCTGGTCTTCGGACAGCGGCGTCAGTTCCGGGTTGATCAGCACGGTCTTGGGTACGGTGGGCGCGTCCGGATAGCGCGGGTTGCGATCGAAGCCGAAGATCACCACCTGCAGGTCCACGCCGATCTGCGGCGCGGCCAGGCCGGCGCCGTTGGCATGATCCATGGTGTCGAACATATCGTCGATCAGGATGCGCAGCTCGGGCGTGTTGAAACGCGTGACGGGACGCGCCACCTGCAGCAGGCGCGGGTCGCCCATCTTGAGAATATCGCGGATCATGATTGATCTCCGGTTTGAGCCTCGGCCAGCAAAGCCAGCATGGCGGCCTCGTCGATGACGGGCACGCCGAGCGCCTCCGCCTTGTCCAGTTTGCTGCCGGCTTCCGCGCCAGCCACCACATAATCGGTCTTCTTCGATACCGAGCCGGCCACCTTTGCCCCCGCTGCTTCCAGCCGCTCCTTGGCGTCCTCGCGCGAGAGCGTGGGCAGCGTGCCGGTCAGCACGAAGGTCTTGCCGGCCAGCGGCGCCGGCGCGGCGCGCGCCGCTGGCTCGCTCTCCTGCCAGTGCACACCGGCGGCCCGCAACTGCTCGATGACTTCCACATTGTGCGGCTCTGCGAGGAAGTTGGCGATCGATTGCGCCACCACCGGCCCGACATCGTTGACTTCGAGCAAGGCGGCCTCGTCGGCAGCCATCAGCCCATCGAGCTTGCCGAAATGCCGGGCAAGGTCCTTCGCGGTCGCCTCGCCAACATGGCGGATGCCGAGCGCGAAGACAAAGCGGTTGAGCGTGGTCGCGCGCGAGGCTTCGATGGCCGCCACCAGGTTGGTGGCCGACTTGTCGGCCATCCGCTCCAGCGCCGCCAGCTTGGCGATGCCGAGCTTGTAGAGATCGGCCGGCGTGTGCACGATGCCCTGGTCGACCAGTTGCTCGACCACCTTGTCGCCCAGGCCTTCGATATCCATGGCGCGGCGCTGCGCGAAATGCAGCAGCGCCTGTTTGCGCTGGGCCGCGCAGATCAGGCCGCCGGTGCAGCGCGCGATCACCTCGCCCTCGAGCTTCTCGATATGCGAACCGCACACCGGGCACGCCGTGGGCATGACAAAGGCGCGCGCATCGGCCGGCCGGCGCTCCAGCACCACCGCCACCACTTCCGGGATCACATCGCCGGCGCGCCGCACGATCACGGTATCGCCGATATGCACGTCCTTGCGGCGGACCTCGTCCTCGTTGTGCAGCGTGGCGTTGGTCACGGTGACGCCGCCCACGAACACCGGCGCCAGCCGCGCCACCGGCGTGATGGCGCCGGTACGGCCGACCTGCACCTCGATATCCTCCACCACGGTGGTCATTTCCTGGGCCGGGAACTTGTGCGCCAGGGCGAAGCGCGGCGCGCGCGAGACAAAGCCAAGCCGCTCCTGCTCGGCCAGCGCGTTGACCTTGTACACCACGCCATCGATGTCGTACGGCAATGCGGCGCGACGCTCGCCGACCGCACGGTAGAAATCCAGCAGGCCCTGGGCGCCGCGCACCACTTCGCGCTCGGCGCAGACCGGCATGCCCAGCCCGGCAAACCAGTCGAGCATGGCGCTGTGCGTCCCGGGGCGCGCCGCGCCCTGGAGTTCGCCCAGCCCGTAGGCGAAGAACGACAGGGGACGCTTCGCGGTGATGCGCGGATCCAGCTGGCGCAGGCTGCCGGCGGCCGCGTTGCGCGGATTGACGAAGGTCTTCTCCTCGGCCTCGGCCTGCCGGGCGTTGAGCTTGTCGAAATCGCGGCGGTACATGAAGACTTCGCCGCGCACTTCCAGCACCGCGGGCAAGGCTGCCGCATCGCCGCGCAGGCGCAGCGGAATGGCCTTGATGGTGCGCACGTTGGCGGTCACGTCCTCGCCGGTTTCGCCGTCGCCGCGGGTCGCTGCCTGCACCAGCCGTCCACCCTCGTAGCGCAAGGACATGGCAAGGCCGTCGAACTTCAGTTCGCAGGCATATTCCACCGCCTCGGCGGCGCTGAACAGGTCGGCCGTGCCCTCCGCCGCCGGCGCGGCGCGGCCCAGGCCCTGGGCACAGCGGCGGTCAAAGGACAGCACGTCGTCGTCTTCGAAGCCATTGTTGAGCGACAGCATCGGCATGGCGTGGCGCACCGTGTCGAAGGCCGACAGCGGCTGCCCGCCCACGCGCTGGGTGGGCGACTCCGGGGTCAGCAAGTCGGGATGGGCCGCCTCGATATCCTGCAACTCGCGGAACAGCGCGTCGTATTCCGCATCGGGAACCGAAGGCGCGTCGAGCACGTAATACTGATAATTATGGCGTTCCAGCTCGGCACGCAGCCAGTCGGCGCGCGCGGCGGGAGAATCGCCGGCAGGTGCGGGGGCTTGCGCCGCCGCACCGTCTTGTTTGAGACTCATGCTGAATTTCCGAATCGAATCCGAATACCGATTGCCGATTGCCGATCAGAGACTGAACAAGCGTAGCGCCACCGTCGAGCCGGCAGGCATGCCGCGCGCCTCGAGCTTGTCGTAGAGTGTTTGCAGCTGGCCGAAGATAGCGACAAAGGACGCCTCGCTCAGCGGCCGCATATTGTCGTCGACCAGTTGAGCGCCCATGCGCTGCGCGAGGCTGTAGCCATACTCGCACACGGTCTTGAACGGTTTGGTCACCTGCGCCGCCGACGGCACATCGAGCAACAGCGTGATCTGGCGGCCTGCCTTGGCGGTGAGGTCGTCGCGCAGGAAGTTGGTATCGCCGAACTGCAGCGTGAACAAGGCCCGCTGCACGCCCTCGGCACTGGCCTGGTAACGGGTGAAGCGGGTGCCGTCGCGCGACAGGACCAGCCCGTCCTGGGTCGCGACCGTCTGCACGTAGGCCGCCGACCACGGGGCGCCGTCGGAGATCACATTGACGCCGAGCTGGACGTCGCAACCGGCGGCAAACGCATCCAGCTCGCGGCCGTTGGCGACCGTCTCGCTCATGTCCGGCAACTCGGCCGACGCATCCAGCGCCTCGGCCAGCGCTTCCACCGCGTTGACGAACTCGGAGAATTCCAGCGCATTGAGCGCGCCGCCCCGGTTGGCGAGTTGCACTGCCACCTGCAGGTCTTCGTACTGGTGCCCGGCGGTGACCGCTTCCCAGGCGTTGGCCTCGATGCGCAAGCCTTCGATATGCACCTGCTTGGTACCCGCGCGGCGCAGGCGGCCGGTGAGTGGCAGGATGCGGTCGCCCGAGGTCTTGCGCTCCAGGTGCAGCGGCACGATGCTGTCGATCAGCGGATCGATCAGCGCCGGCGTGGGCTGGCCATCGGGTACCGGCGGCTCGACGTAGGCTTCCTTGCGCGGCGCGGCCTCCCGGGGCGACGTTGCGCCGGCTTCGCTCCCATCGTGCGCATTGGGCTGCGCACCTTCCGCGTGCTCGTCCTGCTCAGCGTGTTCCGATGCCGCCGCGTGGCTGGCCGGGGCATCGGCACCCTGGGCGTCTTCATGCTTGCGCACGGCGGCATGGCCAGACGCGGGCGCCGCGGCGATCGCCATCTCGTCGGCAACGGCTTCGTCGGCATCCGCCGAGCTGGCAGCCATGCCCGCCGCCACGGCAGCGGCGTCGAGCGGCGAGGCCGACAGCGTGGGCTCGCGCCGCTCGGGATGATGCTCCGGCGCGGGCTCATGCAGCTTGGCGCTGACCTCCGGCGCCACCACCGGGCTTACCACCGGCTCGCGCATCGGCGGCAGATCGTCCTCCGGCTGCAGCGCGCGCGGGCGGCGGGACTTGCGGATCTGCCATTGGTTATAGGCCACGATCATCAGCAGCAGGACGATGCCTGCAACAATCAGGGCAGTCTGGAGCGTCATGCTGCCTCCGCCATCGAGATCGCCGCGTCCATATCCACCGCGACGATGCGCGATACCCCTTGTTCCTGCATCGTCACGCCAATCAACTGGTGTGCCATTTCCATTGCGATTTTATTGTGGGAAATGAAGACGAACTGAGTCTTGTCCGACATGCGCGCCACCATATTGGCGTAGCGCTCCGTGTTGGCATCGTCCAGCGGCGCGTCCACCTCGTCCAGCAGGCAGAACGGTGCCGGGTTGAGCTGGAACATGGCGAACACCAGCGCGATCGCGGTCAGGGCCTTCTCGCCGCCCGACAGCAGGTGGATGGTCGAGTTCTTCTTGCCCGGCGGCTGCGCCATCACCTGTACGCCGGCGTCGAGGATTTCGTCGCCGGTCATGATGAGCTTGGCCTGCCCGCCACCGAACAGCGACGGGAACAGCTCGCCGAAATGATGGTTGACCTGGTCGAAGGTCCCCTGCAGCATCGCCCGGGTTTCCTGGTCGATCTTGTGGATGGCGTCTTCCAGCGTGGTGATGGCGTCCAGCAGGTCGGCCGACTGCGCGTCGAGGAAGGTCTTGCGTTCGCGCGCCGCCGCCAGTTCGTCCAGCGCCGCCATGTTCACCGGCCCGAGGGCGTTGATGGCGTTGTTAAGGCGGGTGACTTCGCCCTGCAGGTAGGACGGCTTCAGGTCCGGCGTCAGCTTTTCGGCCAGCGCGGCCTCGTCCACCTCGGCGGTGGTCAGTTGCTCGCTGAACTGCTCCTGGTTCAAGCGTGCGGCCTGTTCCTTGAGCTGGAGCTCGGTGATGCGGTCGCGCAGCGGCTGCAGGCTGCGTTCGGCGGCCAGGCGCTGGTCGTCGTACTGGCGCAGCTGCGCCGACAGCGCGTCGAGTTCGGTGCGGGCGAGCTGGAGCTTTTCTTCCTTCTCGGCGCGCCGTTCCAGCGCGTCCTGCAGGCCGGTGTGGGCGGTCTGCTCGTTGATGGTTTCCAGCTCGGCGCGGGCGTCTTCCAGCGACTGGGCAAGACGCTCGGCCTGGTCGCCGGCGGTCTGGATATTGCGGCGCAGTTCTTCGATGCGGTTGGCCAGGTTGCGCTCGGCAAACAAGGCTTCCTGCGCCGCGCGCTCGAAATCGCGCAACTGGTGCCGCGCCGACGACAGCTTGCTGTCCAGCGCCTCGAAGGCCATCTGGTGGTCTTCGTGCGTGGCCTGCATCTCGGCAAGCGCCGCGTCGTGCTGCTCGAAGCTGGCTTCGGATTCGGCGCGGATGGCGCGCTGCTCTTCGATCTGCGCGCCGATTTCCGCCAGCTCCTCGCGGATCTGGCCGCTGCGTGCGGCGTAGCGCTCCATCGCCTGCGACAGCTTGAGCACGTCCATCTGCAGCGCATGCACGCGGCGGGTGGCCTGTTCGCTGCGCCCGCGGGCTTCGGCAAGCGCGGCGCTGGCCTGGGTGTAGGCGCTTTCCGCGCGCACCGCCTGGGTCTTGGCCTCGTCGGACAGCAGCAACTGCGCGCGCGCCTGCTTGTGCAGGTTCTCGATCTCCTGTTCGCGGGCCAGCATGCCGGCCTGCTCGGAATCGGCGGCGTAGAGCTGGACCGAGCTGCGTCCCACCATGTGGCCCTCGGCCACGACGAACGACGCGCCTTCCGGCAGGGTGGCGCGCGCGGCGAGCGCCGAGGCCATGTCGGTGGCGGTATAGATATCGGCCAGCCAGTCCTGCATCACGGCCCGGATGCCGGGCTCGGTGATCTGCACCAGCGCCATCAGCGGGCGCAGGCCGGCAGGCGCTTCCAGCGGGCGCGCGGCCGGCGGCGGCGAATAGAAGGCCAGCTTGGCGGGCGGCGCATCGGACAGGAAGGACTTGATCCAGTCCAGGTTGGAGACTTCGAGCGCGGCGAGCTTTTCGCGCAGCACGGATTCCAGCGCGCTTTCCCAGCCCGGCTCGATGTGCAGCTTCTTCCACAGGCGCGGCAGTTCGGCCAGGCCGTGCCTGGCCAGCCAGGGCTGAACCTTGCCTTCGGTCTGCACGTTTTCCTGCAGCTGCTTCAGCGCGGACAGGCGGGCCTCCAGCGAGGCGATCGCGGCGGCTTCGCTCTGCACGCGCTCCTGCGCGCTGCGGCGCTCGCCGTCCAGGCGCGGCACGTTGTCGGTGGAATCGGCCAGGATGGCCTGTGCTTCCTCCAGCACGGCTTCCTGCTCGGCCAGTTCGGCGCGCAATTCTTCCAGGCGGACTTCGTCGGGACGGTCGAGCCCTTTTTCCTCGCCCGACAGGCGCTCGCGGCGCTGCTCGAGCTGCTGCAGCATCTGGTCGGCGCTGCGCTGCTGCGCGGCTTCCAGCTTGAGCGCCTGCTCAGCCTGCATGATGCTGGCGCGCTGCTCATTGGAAAGCGCCTGGGCATCGCGCCACTGGGCTTCCAGCGTGGGGAGCTCATCGGTCTTCTGGGCGACCGCTTCCTGCGCCTCGATGGTGCGCCCTTCGGCCACGGCCAGCTCTTCCTCGGCCTGGGCGAGGCCGTCGGTGGCCTGTTCGGCCTTGCCCTGCCACTGCTCGCGCTGCGCGGTCAGCGCGGCGATCTGGGCCTGCACGCGGTTTCGCGATTCCACCACATAGCGGATCTCGGCTTCGAGCTTGCTGACCTCGCCATTGGCTTCGTACAGCGCGCCCTGCGCCGTATGCATATTGTCGGAGGCTGCATAATGCGCGGCCCGCATGGTCTCCAGCTCGGCCTCGACGTGGCGCAGTTGCGCGGTCTGGGCTTCCAGCTCGATCTGCGCCTGTTCGATGGCGCGCTGGTGGCGTTCCTGCTCGGCCTGCGCCTCGCGCTTCCTGAGCAGCCACAGCAGGTGCTGCTTTTCCTCGCCGTCGGACTGCAAGGTCTTGAAACGCTGGGCCACCTCGGCCTGGCCCTCCAGCTTTTCGAGGTTGCTGCCGAGCTCGCGCAGGATGTCCTCGACGCGGGTCAGGTTCTCGCGCGTGTCGGAGAGCCGGTTTTCGGTCTCGCGGCGGCGTTCCTTGTACTTGGACACGCCGGCGGCTTCCTCCAGGAAGATCCGCATGTCGTCGGGCTTGGCCTCGATGATGCGCGAGATCATGCCCTGCCCGATGATGGCGTAGGCGCGCGGCCCCAGGCCGGTGCCCAGGAAGATGTCCTGGATGTCGCGGCGGCGCACCGCCTGGTTATTGATGTAGTACGAGGAAGTGCCGTCGCGCGTCAGCACGCGCTTGACAGCGATCTCGGCATACTGGCTCCACTGCCCGGCCGCGCGCCCTTCGGGGTTGTCGAACACCAGTTCGACGCTGGCCCGGCCGGCCTGCTTGCGGGCGGTCGAGCCGTTGAAGATGACGTCCTGCATGGACTCGCCGCGCAGCTCCGAGGCGCGTGACTCGCCCAGCACCCAGCGCACCGCATCGATGATGTTCGATTTGCCGCAGCCGTTGGGACCTACGATGCCGACCAGCTGGCCGGGCACTTGAAAATTGGTGGGATCGACGAAGGACTTGAAGCCCGCCAGCTTGATCGAGGACAGTCGCACGGTTGGTCGTGGGGTATCTTGCGTAATACAGCGTTCAGGAAAGCCGGGCGCCAGCGCAAGGGGCCAGGGGGAACGGCGCGTGCCGATTGCGCCCCCTGCCGGCCGTTAGTGCCCGATAGTTGGCGCTAATCATACCATCGCGCCTTCCGCGCCCGGGCGCTTTCCGGGGTCATCCAAGGGCATTTCCGCAGGCGCATTGCGCCGTTTCCCAGGCATCTTGCCCGGTCTCCACCCTACACTCGGGACACCGTGGTGCCCGTCACAGCGCACCCCGCGGCGGCAGGGAGAAGCGCACCGGGAGCCCCTCGCTGAAGTTGGCGGGAAACTTCCAAGGGTTAGTGCTAGTCTCTAAATTGTCGGCGTGATCCCTGATGCCCATTGCCCAGGCCGTTCCAACGGACAGCGCATGTGGCGTCTCCGGCCCAAAACGTGAACCCTGCGGTTCGCGCCACCTCTGGGAGTGCTTAGCATGACCGCCTTGATTCCGGCGAGATTGGGCGAAAGCCTGAGCGGCGATACCGCCGAAAATGCGCACCAAACACCACCCTGGTCCATCGACGAGATCGATTTCCAGGCGATCGACGTCTCCCAGGTGCGTCCTGACCGGGAGTTGTTCTATCTGCTCGTTTCGGCGTCCTTCGTCGAAAGCGGCTCCGACACCTATGCCGGCAACCTTGCCGGCTACTATGCGGCCTATGCCGATGCCTCCAGCTGGCTGTCCGAGCACTGGGAAGCCGAGGAACTGCAGCACGGCCTGGCGCTGCGGCGCTATGTGGAACATGTCTGGCCGGAATTCGACTGGGAGCGGGGCTATGCACGCTTTTTCGACGAATACCGGCACACCTGCTCGGTAGACAACTTCGAGCCGTCCGAGGCTCTCGAAATGGCCGCGCGCTGCGTGGTGGAAACCGGCACCGCGGCGCTCTACCGCTCGCTGGAACAGGCCAGCACCGAGCCGGTGCTGCGCGGACTGACCCGCCGCATCGCCAACGACGAAGTCCGCCACTACAAGCACTTCTACCGTTACTTCAAGACGTTCAACGATGCAGAGCGGCTTGGTCGCCTGCGCGTGCTCGGCGCCCTGGTGCGGCGCCTGCTGGAAATCAAGAACGAGGATGCCGAGATTGCACTGCGCAATGTACTGCGCATCGAGCGCGGCACCGAGCATATTCCGCAGAAGGACGTGCGCAGGCTGAATTCCAGGGTCAGCGCGGTCATTCGCCGCAACCTGCCGATCGAGATGACGGTCAAGATGCTGCTGCGCCCACTGCACCTGCACGCCGGCGTGGAAAAGGCCATCCGCAAGCCCCTGGTGGCGGTGGTTTCGCGGGCCATGCTCTACTGAGCCGGCCGCGGCCCGCGCCGGCTATTGCGGCTGCAGCGCGGGGTCTGCGCCCCCGCCGTCCTCGCCGGCACGTCCTGCCCGGGCGCGGTGCACCAGCCCGGACAAGGCGCCGGCCGCCACGATGCACAACCCGCCGGCGGCCTCCTTCCAGCTCAGCGTCTCGGTCGCCAGCCACCACGACGACACCGCCGCGATCACGATCTCGAACAGCATCAACAGGGAAACCCGGTTGGCCGGCAGGCGCTGCAGCCCGTACTGGACCACCGAATTGCTGAGCACCAGCGTCGCGGCCAGGCCCAGCATCAGCGCCAGCCCGCCCCAGCCGATCGCGGGCGCCAGCGCCACCCCGCCCGGCTCCAGCCATAGCGCGCAAGGCAGGCCGACGGCGGTGCAGCCCACGTAGACCATCACGGTGCGCAGGCGCGCGTCCATCTCCGGGTAAAGCTGCCCGGCCCGGCGCGACAGCACATTGTTGACCGCAAAGCCCATGCCGCCGATCAGGCCTGACCACTCGGCGGCGTGCGTCGGCAGCGGCAGCCCCACTTCCGGCGTCCACAGCATCAGGCCGGCGCCGAACAACGCCAGCGCCACCAGCAGCAGGCCCGCGGCCGACAGCTTCTCGCCCAGGAAGACGCGGGCGAACAGCGCGGTCCACACCGGCGTCAGGTAGAACAGCAGCAGGACGCGCATCACGTGCCCGTTGACGCTGCCCCACACAAAGCCGGCATTGGTCACGCCAGCCGCCAGCCCGATGGCCACGAACAGCCATGACCAGCGCAGGCCGCCCAGGTGGCGGGCAAAGGCAGCCAGCGCGATCAGCGCGGCCATGGCGCTCACCAGCGCCGCCGCCGTCATGCCGCCCAGGCCCCAGCCGGCCAGCACACGATAGGGAAACCAGGCGATGCCCCAGACCGAGGCGCCCAGCAGGATGGACAGGGTGGATTTGACGGCATGCGCATCATGCGCATGGGCGGCGGAAGATCTGGCGGAAGCAGGCAATGTGCTCATGAAAAGCGTAAAAGACTGCCAGCTAGGCAGCCCCCCGTTGGTATTTGTCTTTGTCAGGTATCGCTTAGGGGCATCCGGCACGCGCCGATGCGTCCCATGGCCGTCCGGCGCGCCGGCAAGCCCCTGCGGGCGCACGGGAAAACGCGGCGATCCTCTATAATGGGCGGCTTTGAGCTTGGCCCCACCGGCCCGAACCTGACCGTGAATCCCCGCCTAGACCTGCTCCAGCCCTATCCGTTCGAGAAACTGCGCGTGCTGCTGGCTGACGTCAAACCGAACGGCGCATTGCCCGCGATCAGCTTCGGCATCGGCGAACCCAAGCACCCCACGCCCGAATTCATCAAGACGGCGCTGTCGGACGCACTGGCGGGGCTGGCGAATTATCCCACAACGGCCGGTTCGGATGCACTACGACAGTGCATAGCCGCGTGGCTCCAGCGCCGCTACAGCCTGCCGGCCGTGAATGCCGCCACCCAGGTACTGCCGGTGACCGGCTCGCGCGAGGCGCTGTTCGCCTTCGCCCAGACCGTGGTCGACGCCAGCCGCCCCGGCGCGCTGGTGCTGTGCCCGAACCCGTTCTACCAGATCTACGAAGGCGCGGCGCTGCTGGCCGGCGCCACCCCGGTGTTCGCCAACAGCGACCCGGCGCGCAATTTCGCCCCGGCCTTCGACCGCATCCCGGCCGACACCTGGGCCAGGGTGCAACTGGTCTACGTGTGCTCCCCCGGCAACCCGACCGGCGCCGTGCTGTCGCTGGAGGACTGGCGCGAACTGTTCGCGCTGTCCGACCGCCATGGCTTCGTGATCGCTTCGGACGAGTGCTACTCCGAGATCTACTTCAAGGAAGGCGAGCCGCCGCTGGGCGCGCTGGAGGCCGCCCACAGGCTGGGCCGCGCCGATGACCCCCATCCCTTCGAGCGGTTGGTGATGTTCTCCAGCCTGTCCAAGCGCTCCAATGTGCCTGGCCTGCGTTCGGGCTTCGTGGCGGGCGACGCCGCCCTGCTGAAGAAATTCCTGCTATACCGTACCTATCACGGCGGCGCCATGAACCCGGCGGTGCAGAGCGCCAGCGTGGCGGCCTGGAACGACGAGGCCCATGTGCGCGACAACCGCGCGGCCTACGTACGCAAGTTCGCCGAGGTCACCCCGCTGCTGGCCGAAGTGCTGGACGTGGCCCTGCCCGATGCCGGCTTCTACCTGTGGGCGGATGTCTCGCGCACCGGCCTGTCGGATACGGAGTTTGCCGCGCGCCTGCTGGCCGAGCAGAACGTCACCGTACTGCCCGGCAGCTACCTCGCGCGCGAGGCTGACGGCATCAACCCGGGCGCCAACCGCGTGCGCATGGCGCTGGTGGCCACGCCAGGGGAATGCCTGGAAGGCGCGCGCCGCATTGTGGCCTTCTGCAAGGCGCTGGGCTGAAGCCGGGCGCCTTGCACCGCACATGCTGAAACAAGTGCGAAACACATACTGAATTTTGCCGCAGACAACGATCAACCACTGAAAACACGCATATGACGCAAGCACTGCAAGCCCTGATCGACCAGGCATGGGAAGACCGCGCAAGCCTCTCGCCCAAGTCCGCCCCCAACGACATCCGCGAAGCCGTGGCCACCGTGATCGGCCAGCTCGACACCGGCGCGCTGCGCGTGGCGGAGAAGCAAGGCAAGGAATGGATCGTCAACCAGTGGATCAAGAAGGCCGTGCTGCTGTCGTTCCGCCTGGAAGACAACGCGCCGATGTCCGCCGGCGGCTTTGCCCAGTTCTACGACAAGGTGCCGACCAAGTTTGCCAACTGGACCGCTGACGACTTCGCCAAGGGCGGCTTCCGCGTGGTGCCCCCGGCCGTGGCCCGCCGCGGCTCGTTCATCGCCAGGAACGCCGTGCTGATGCCGTCGTATGTCAACATCGGCGCCTACGTCGACGAGGGCACCATGGTCGACACCTGGGCCACCGTCGGCTCCTGCGCCCAGATCGGCAAGAACGTCCACCTGTCCGGCGGCGTCGGCATTGGCGGCGTGCTCGAGCCGCTGCAGGCCAATCCGGTCATCATCGAAGACAACTGCTTCATCGGCGCGCGCTCGGAAGTGGTCGAAGGCGTGATCGTGGAAGAAAACTCGGTGATCTCGATGGGCGTGTATCTCGGCCAGTCGACCAAGATCTATGACCGCGAAACCGGCGAGGTCCACTACGGCCGCGTGCCGGCGGGCTCGGTGGTGGTGGCGGGCAACCTGCCGTCCAAGGACGGCAAGTACAGCCTGTACTGCGCCGTGATCGTCAAGAAGGTGGACGCGCAAACCCGCGCCAAGACCAGCCTGAACGACCTGCTGCGCGGCGACTGATCTCGTCCGCGGCGACAAGGGGAGCGTTTTTCGCCCGGAACCGCGCAAGCGCGCGGCCGGTCTGACCGGCATGCCGGAACAGAACGCTAGCGCTAACGCTCCCCCATCCCCGCTCTCCAACGGTTCCCGCTCAGTGGATACCTCCGCCGGCCGCAGCTGGCCCGCCCTTCGCAAGCGACTCATGGCCCTGGACCCGACCACTGTCACCACCGTTCTCTCGCTGCTGCCCAGCATCCTCGAACAGGCCAACAAGACCATCGAGAAGATCAAGAAAGGCCGGCGCAAGGATGGCGGCACCGACACGCCCGGCCCGGACGCGCGCGACCCGGCTGCGCGCATCGCCGAGCTGGAGAACGCCGCCATGCAGCAGGCCGAGGCCGTCAAGCTGCTGGCCGAGCAACACGCCATCACCATCGAGGCCCTGCGCCGCGAGGCCGCGCGGCTGGACCGCCGGCTGCGCCTGATGACGGCGGTGGCCATGGCCGGATTCGCGCTTGGCCTTGCCGGCCTGGTGGTCGCCCTCAACCTTTTGCTGCGCTAGCCGCCCGGCTGGCCCGATTTCGCCATGACTGTCCTGCTCTACGGCATCCCCAACTGCGATACCGTCAAGAAAGCCCGTACCTGGCTCGAAGCCAACGGCGTGGACTACACCTTCCATGACTTCAAGAAACAAGGCGTGGATGAAGCCCTGTTGCGCGGCTGGCTGGCGCATGTGCCGCTGACCACCCTGATCAACCGCAAGGGCACCACCTGGCGCGCGCTGTCCGACGCCGACAAGGCGAGCGCCGAGCAGGAAGCCGGCGCCATTGCCCTGATGCAGCAAAGCCCGTCGCTGATCAAGCGGCCGGTGCTGGCCCACAAGGGCAGTGTCAGCGTGGGTTTTTCGCCGGATAATTACGCCAGTCTGTTTTAAGGCTTTGCGGTTCCTACCGTTCGCCGGGACACCAGCGGCTTGCTCCCTCTCCCCATGAGGGGAGTGACAGCCCTCGGGCACCGCAAGCGGCGCTGGCGCATCCTGTCGGCGTCGGTCGGCGCCCGAGGCATTCCGGAGCCAGCCCGAAACCGGCCGAAATCGCCCATACCCGAGTCCCCCTGGACCCATTGATTCCTCTCATGACCGCCACCCTCGCCCTCACCGAAGACCTGATCCGCCGCCGCTCCGTCACGCCCGCCGACGAAGGCTGCCAGGCCGTGCTGGAAACCCGCCTGAAAGCCCTCGGCTTTGCCTGCGAAGCCATCGTCAGCGGCCCGGACGACTTTCGCGTGACCAACCTGTGGGCCGTCAAGCGCGGCACGCGCGGCCAGGACGGCAAGCTGCTGGCCTTCGCCGGCCATACCGACGTAGTGCCGACCGGCCCGCTGGAGCAATGGGGCTCCGACCCCTTCCTGCCCTCCCACCGCGACGGCAAGCTCTACGGCCGCGGCGCCGCCGACATGAAGACCTCGATCGCCGGCTTCGTGGTGGCGGTGGAAGAATTCGTGAAAACCCACCCGGACCATGCCGGCTCGATCGCCTTCCTGATCACCAGCGACGAGGAAGGCCCCGCGCATGACGGCACCGTCAAGGTCGTGGAGGCGCTCAAGGCGCGCGGCGAACGGCTCGACTACTGCGTGGTGGGCGAGCCCACCTCGGTCGACACGCTAGGCGACATGGTCAAGAACGGCCGCCGTGGCTCGCTGTCCGGCAAGCTCACCGTGAAGGGCGTGCAAGGCCATATCGCCTACCCGCACCTGGCGAAGAACCCCATCCACCTGACCGCCCCTGCGCTGACCGAGCTGGTGAACGAGCGCTGGGACGAGGGCAACGAATACTTCCCGCCCACCACCTGGCAGATGTCGAACATCCATGCCGGCACCGGCGCCACCAACGTGATCCCGGGCCACGTCACCATCGACTTCAACTTCCGTTTTTCCACCGCCAGCACGCCAGAAGGCCTGAAGGCGCGCGTGCATGCCATCCTGGATCAGCACAAGCTCGACTACGACCTGGCCTGGACACTTGGCGGCGAGCCCTTCCTGACCGCGCGCGGCGATCTCTCCGATGCGCTGGCCGGTGCGATTGCGGCGGAAACGGGTGTCAAGACCGAGCTGTCCACCACCGGCGGCACCTCGGATGGCCGCTTTATCGCCAAGATCTGCCCGCAGGTGATCGAGTTCGGGCCGCCCAATGCGAGCATCCACAAGATCGACGAGCACGTGGAAGTGCGCTTTATCGAACCCCTGAAGAATATCTACCGCGGCGTGCTGGAACGCCTGATTGCCTGAGCCTGACCACGCAATCGTCTTAACCGCCCCGCAAAACAGATACAAGAAGGACCCTATGGCTACCCCCTCCCCCCTGCGCACCGTGCGCGACCTGCTGCGCCTGGCCGTGTCGCGCTTCACCGAAGCCAAGCTGTCCTTCGGCCACGGCAGCGCCAACGCCTACGACGAAGCGGCCTACCTGGTCCTGCATACGCTGCACCTGCCGCTGGACACGCTCGACCCCTTCCTCGACGCGCGTCTGTTGCCCGAGGAAGTCGACGCCGTGCTGAAGGTCATCGAGCGCCGCGTCACCGAGCGCGTTCCCGCCGCCTACATCACCAGGGAAGCCTTCATGCACGGACTGCGCTTCTACGTGGACTCGCGCGTGATCGTGCCGCGCAGCTTCATTGGCGAACTGCTGCAGGAAGGACTGGAGCCGTGGGTGGGCGACAGCGCCGAAATCGGCCCGGTGCTGGAACTGTGCACCGGCTCCGGCTGCCTGCCCATCATCGCCGCGCACGTCTGGCCGAAGGCCCGCATCGATGCCGTCGACATCTCGCCCGACGCGCTGGCGGTGGCCCGCCGCAACGTGGCGGACTACAAGATGGAAGGCCGCATCAGCCTGTACGAGGGCGACCTGTACGCACCGCTACCGGCCGGCGCCACCTATGACGTGATCCTGACCAACCCGCCCTACGTCAACGAGACCTCGATGCAGGCGCTACCGGCAGAGTACCAGGCCGAGCCGCGCATCGCGCTGGCCGGCGGCGACGACGGCATGGACGTGGTCCGCCGCATCATCGCCGGCGCCAAGGCCCGCTTGAATCCGGGCGGCGCGCTGGTGGTGGAGATCGGCAACGAGCATGCCAACGTGGAAGCGGCATTTCCCGACCTGGAGATCGTCTGGCTGCCGGTCAGCGCAGGCGAGGAGCAGGTGTTCCTGCTGACTTACGAGGCGTTGCCGGGCTGAGCCAGGCCGGACGCCGGGGCGTTCGGATACATGGTGCCTGCTTGCCCGCTCTCCCCGTAAGCGGAGAGCGAGCGACAGCCGTCGTCATTGCCGATGATTTTGGCGCATCCTGGCAGCTTCGTTTCGTGCCCCCGGGTTTGCTCGCCTCTTTCACGCTCGATGCCGCGAGCAACGGACCGGCCGCGCCAGTCCTACCAGCCCGACAGCGCTTTCACCGCCGCCTCCCGCACCTGCTCCACCACGCCTTCGCGCCAGTCGTCGGCGTCGCCATAGAACGCATGCCACATGGCCTGCCGGATCAGGTTGCGCTGGCCTTCGTCGGCCTCGGGATGCAGGTGCAGCCAGTGGTCGCCGCGCAGCGCCTCCAGGACTTCGGTGACCGGCAAGGTGCCGAATTCCACCGCGATGCCGGCATAGTCCAGGGTGGGCACGGTCTCCGGCACCGCCAGCCAGGCCATGCCGCTGAGGTTGGCCGAGGTCGAGGAGCCGTCATAGATCGAGGTCACATGGCTGCCCCAGATGGCTCGCGCCCTGCCGATCTGCTCCGCATTGTCGGGACCCATGTAGATCGGCTCGCCGTAGCCCCACGGCCCCAGGCCGGTATGGATGTCGAGCCAGCGCAGCGCCTCGCGGCCTGCGCCATAGCGCGCCAGGATGCGGCGCAGCGTGTAATTGCTCCACGAGGCCTTGCTGCCGCCGAAGAACAGCCCGTCCGGAAACTGGTACTGCCCGGCGCTGACGGCCGCCTGGTACCAGGGCAGCCCCTTCTCCGCCACCGTCTTCATCAGCGAGGCCTGGTCCGCCCCGGATGGCGGCCACTGTTCGGGCAGCAGCAGCGGCGCCACCTCGGCATAGGGCGCGTTCTGCGGCAGCGGCGCGCTGAAATCCATGAAATTGCGGTTCAGGTCGACGTTGTCCTCGTTGACGCGCCGCATATGCGAGAAGCCGTAGGGATTGACCGCGTGCACCAGCAACAGCGCCACGCCGGCATCGGCGTAGTCCTGCAGCAACGCCGCGTCGCCCAGCATGGCGACCTGCGCGCCGGAGCCGCAATAGCCCTCCACGCCGTGCATGGCGGAGGTCACCAGCACGAAGCGCGTGGCCTCGGCATCGCCCACCCAGGCCACGTCCATGGCGAGTTCCTCGTCGGCGCAGCCGCGCTTGGTGGGATGGGGGAATTCAGTCAGGGTAGCGCCGGCAGCCTGGGCGGCATCGCGGAATTTTTGCCTGGCTTCGGCATAGCTGCGGGAAAAGCTGGCGTGCAGGGACATGACAGCAGATTTCGCGCTTGGCGAGGAGTGGAAGTGCCGCTATTAGACGCCAACTTGCCGGGTATTGCCATCCGAAGCCACCCGAAGCCAGGCGGCTAGCCCTTGGCGGCCTTGGTGCCCTTGGCATCCGCCGGCGGAGCCTCGCGCAGCAACAGGGAGCGGAACGCATGCGGATGCATCTGGATGCCTGCCGCGGCGATCTGTGCCGCGGACAGCACCAGGTGCCGCGCCAGCCAGTCATGGATGCTGCGCAGGAACCTGCGCTGCTCCAGCCGGTTGGACTCCTGGATCAGGCGCTCCAGCTTGACGTGGGCGGTGTAGACATCGAGCAGGTTGATGCTCTTGAGCTTGGGCGGCGTGGTCGCGCTGCGCTCGATGGCGAGGATGCGCTTGACCTGGGCATCCGGCAGTTCACCGCTTTGCAGATAGGCCTGATAGACCTCTTCCAGCGCGGGAAACCGCACGGTCGGCTGCACGCGCGGCACGCCGGCCACCTTTTCCATGCGCAAGACCAGATAGCGGATGGCGGCCGCGCGCCGCAGTACGGCATCGCCGGCCTTGCTGCCGCGTCCGCCGCCGGCGGCGGCTCGCGCGCGTATCGCCGCAGGGGTAGGCGCCTCAAACTCGTCGTTGTCCGCTGCGGTGGGCTCGGGCACCGGCTGGCCCGCATCGCGCTCCGTATAGTCGGGTACCAGGTCGAGCAAACCCGGCTCGGCCAGCACGGCGCGCGCGCACGCTTCGCCGAAGGGGTGCTCGTGGCCCAGCGCATCGCGCAGGATATAGGCCTGGCCGTTGCCAAAGCCGTGATGCCGGCCACGGCCGACATGCTGCCGGCAGCGCGTGCCGGGTTCGACGAAATCCTTGCGTACGGGGGTCCAGCTTTCGCCGTTTGCTTGCGTCATGAATAAGAGAGAACTGATGGGCGCAGTGAGCGACGAACAGCCGCCCACACCACTTGGCTATTGTCCCATGCCGCGTCGACCGCCATCCGAGTCCTTTTCGAAGAGCCTTCGGGTGTTGGCGACCCATCATCCGAGCCGCCCTGCCCCACACCTCCCGACGTCCAGTTAGTAGTGTGGTGCCCCCTCACCAAGCCCCTCAAGAGCCGCACATCCCGAAGGACCCACTCGCATCGAATGTCCCGCCGCCAGGATCGCACTCAACTGCGACCCGGAAACTTTGAGATTTTTCTCAGCCCCATATTTGAAGACACCTGCCATTATGGAGTGGCCGCATACTCCATTGCGGCCATTCGTTCCTTATCAACCACTTGTAGGAGGTTTTATGAAGAAGATCACTCTCGAAACGGCGAAAATGGCAAACTGGACGCAAATTGCCGCACCGAAGAAGAAGTAAATAGCAACCAGGCGCTCGCCGGCGGGCGCCTGACTCAAATTACCAGCATGAAAGCCCATTTCAATCCGAATATATTCCTGATCATAAAAGACAGTGGCATTATCGTTTGGGATTTTGAGAAACACAACCAATATCTCCTTGCGTCCGACTACGCGCACCGTCTTCTGAAGATAGCCTACACCCAATCCTTCGATCCACGCGGCGATTCCATTGATATGGAACTACAAAATGAGAATCTGGTATCGAACAAGCCGTTTGTTGAACCCCCATGGGGATGGGACATCCTATCCAGAATATTCCACCTTGGCACGAAGGATATCCCCCAAGATGTAAACCCGAAGGATGGCGTTGAATGGGCAACCAACTATATAAGAACGTGCCATGAAACGCTGCAACATAAAATCCCAGTCTTTAGGCAGAGAGAATTTCCAGTTGTTATCCCCCTGGAAAAACCCAGCACTTCGATTCTGGAAAACTGCACGCTCTGGCAGGCTTTATCGAGTAGGCGTACTTGCCGACAATTCCGCAAAGAAACAGTGAGCAAAGAAAAATTTGGCTCGATACTATATGCATCCTTCGGTTTTATGAAGGATCGCGAACAAGAAATCAACGAGTTCGTTCCTGATGAATTACGCCAGAGACGGAGCAGCCCATCAGGTGGTGGTTTGAACTCCTCCGAAATCTATATATGGTGCCATC
Source organism: Cupriavidus sp. 96C5-1 (assembly GCF_057798855.1). Lineage (NCBI taxonomy): Bacteria > Pseudomonadati > Pseudomonadota > Betaproteobacteria > Burkholderiales > Burkholderiaceae > Cupriavidus > Cupriavidus sp. 96C5-1. Next base: position 220,021 of record NZ_JBYOJU010000004.1, read on the forward strand.
AGGTGGAATCATTGGATCCCGGAATATATCATTACAATCCGGAGAACCATAGCCTTGCTCTAGTCAGAACTCTCAAGAATATGGAATCGCTGTCCTCCTTGCTAGCCGGCCAATATTTTTCCGAGAATCTTGCCTTTGGTGCGTTCATTGCCAGCCGTTTTGACAGAATGTGGTGGAAGTACGGTCATTCCAGGGCATATCGCGTTTCCCTGCTTGATATCGGACACCTATCTCAAACCTTTCAACTCGCGAGTTCTGCCGTAGGTTTGAATACATGGTTATCCGCGGCCTTCAAGGACAGCGAAATCGAAAAGATACTTGGTATTGACACGCTCGATGAGCAAGTACTTCTTTTTGTCGGATCTGGATACAGTAATGGAGGCGATATGGATCCAATAAGCCAGACACTACTGGGCAAACAACAATGATTACTTATATGAAAATCTCCAGTCATCCTACCGACAAAAAGGCGACGTTCCGCGAAGAAAATAAGCATCAGAGCTGCTTTCCGCATTGGGATGAATCGTCTGCCGTACGCTCGAAACCGTACAACTATGACTGCAGCCATGTCAATAGCGAATCCGGCGAGCCTTTATCAGGAAATTGGTTTTTCCCAGCCGCGCTCTCGTTCCTAAAGCACCCCTTGCTTGCAGACCTCACGTCACAGCAGGTACAGGGACTTCTCGCAAGGAATCTGATCTCCTTTCTCGAATACACCACATTGCTCGAGCACAGAATAGTGAATAGATCCGCCGAATCCATCGCACACAACTACCTGCCCGTTACTATCCCTCACGATCTCCGTATGGACGCGCTTCGCCTCTACACTGATGAAGCCTATCACGCGGTCATATCAGCCGATGTCTCGAATCAGGTCGCAGAAATCTATGGAATAGACCTGGGCGGGCGAAAATTTCAAAGAATCGCCAGACTGGAGGAACTCATTGAGAATTCTCAGCATCCGGAACTAGGATGGTTTTTGATCGGATTTGTCTCCGAAACGGTTATCACAAAAGAATTCCTTAAAATCGGAAAAACTGCAATTGCAGCACCGGTTTATACAATGCTAATGGATCATCTTGAGGACGAACGAAAGCACAGCCAGTACTTCATAAAAATGTTTTCCTACATCTGGAATCGCCTTGCACAAGAGGAGCGTGATTTTTGCGCACTGCAGCTACCAACCATAATACAAGAGTGTTTTCGCTTGGACAGCAACATCCTGATAAATGACCTTACCGATGTCGGCGTGCGGAAAGAGATAGCAAAAACACTCTCGATGGAGAGAAACACGAAAATTGAAAATCAAAAAAGAGCCAGGGCGGGATCCGTTGCCACACTGCACGCACTTAGGAAATGCAACTTCTTCAGCGACCCTAGATATGCCGTCGAGTTCGCCAGAAGTGGGCTACTTGATCAAGACGCCACTTTATTTCGCGGATGATGACCGGCCCTGCATCCGCGCGAGCGCGCTTGATTATCCTGCTTAATCTCCTGATCCTGCTCAGCGCAATACCTCTCGATGTCATGCTGCCGTCGTTTCCTGATTTGGCTGGCCATTTCAGAACCGGCACGACCGATATAGCATTATCCATTAGCGTTTTTGCAGTAGGTTTCTCCGTAGCTCAACTATTTGTCGGGCCACTCTCCGATCGCTACGGACGAAGGCGGCTGCTATTGATTGGATTGCTGCTTGCACTCGCCGGTGCGCTTGGCTGTATATTTTCGACCCGCTACAGTAGCTTTATTGCCTGTCGCATCTTGCAGTCGATTGGCTGCGCTTGTTTTCTGCTTGCCCAGGCCATCGTGCAGGATGTCTTCAAAGGGAGCGAAGGCATCAACATACGAATCCTCACAACAACGCTCAGCGGCATATATATTGCCTGCTCCCCTTTGCTAGGTTCCGTGCTGCAATCCTCTTCTGGATGGCGCGGGAGTTTCATCCTTTTTTCGGCAATCGCGGCATTCCTGTTGCTGTACACGCAGACCCGATTCGAGGAGACGGCAGAGAAGCGTCACGGAGGATTTCTATTCTACGGCGGCGAGTATCTGAGAATATTCATGGATAAGCCCTTCATTCTTTACTCGCTTATCGGAGCTCTATCATTTTCATGCCACCTTGCCTTCATTATAATCTCACCAGCCATTTTTCTAGACCAGTTGGGACTGGGAAACTATGAATACTCCCTAGTATTATTGGCGTACGGATGCGCCTATATACTCGGCGGCTTGGCGGCAACACGCGTGGCGAAAAAAATATCAACGCATGGTCAAATAGCACTTGGATTGTTTTTTATGACAATATCAGGCGGGATAATGTGGCTCATGCTCCGGTGGGATACCTCCATTTTCGCAACGGCCCTCTTTCCGATGCTGATCTGTACGGCAGGAACTGTGCTTGTCCGGCCTGCAACGGCTAGCGAAGCAATGTCTTTATTCGATGAAATCGCCGGGACGGCGGCGGCGGCCGGTAGCACGATCCGGTTTGCCACTGCCGGAGTCATGAGCGGTATTGTGAGCAAGATCAGCGCCGATATCCCACTTAATCTTTCATGGATCATCATCTTTGCGAGTGCGGCGAGCCTGCTTCTCTTTCACCAACTCAGCGGAATGAAAACCACGAGGGACTCGCAAGCGCGAGCCGCGGGCAATGATTGAGCTTCACGCATTCACCGAGAAGGAGTTCATTCCCTTCTCCCTACGTTCCGTCAGGGAGTACGCCACGAACATGACGAGAAGTGGAGACTGGGATGCTGCCGCTGCACTCTCCGATGCAACCGACTTATTCCAACGGCTCTTGCCGGCCGGACTACATACCCCGGGCCACCACTTCTTTGCGATTCGCAACCAGGCCACCAGCGAGTTTCTGGGGGATGCTTGGATTCTTATGGATAGACTACAGAAATCTGCATTCATATATGACCTCCACATCCTCCCTCATCGTCGAAATCAAGGGCATGCATCGCACGCCCTGCATGCGATAGAGACCTTCGCGCGGGCACAAGGCCTTTCCGTGATTCAACTTCACGTCTTCGGCCACAATCAGGCAGCTCAAAAGCTCTACGGCAAGTTGGGCTTCACCGCGAGCCGCATCACGATGGTCAAGAACCTATAAGCGCGCGAACTTGGCTTGCCGCTGCCAGAATTTCCTGTGCACTCCGGGTGGAAATGCTGAGCCTTGGCATTGGCTATACCTACTTCAGCATGAACGACATCACCGACAGACAGTTCAGCATGCGTACCGCCGCCTGCACCGAGGCGGCGTCGAACGCCAGCGTGACGCCGTCCATCCGCTCCAGCGTGGGCCACTGGCAGAACAGATCCGCGAATGCCGGGCTCTGGGTCTGCAGGCGGCAACGGATCGGGCCTTCCATCTTCAGCGGGCGTCCGTCCGCATTGCGCACCGCCAGTTCGGCGGCGGCGGCAATGGCCTCGCGCGAGGCGCCGGGCGACAGCGTGGTGCCGCTGCCCTGCCCGCTGGCTTCCTTGGTCTGCACATAGCGCACCCAGGGCAATAGCGGACGGGTCTCCTTCACGAACACGTCGTCGCCGCTGGCCATCAGCACCGGCACGCCGAATTCGCCCGCCAGCGCGCCATACAAACCCGCCTCGCCCAGTTCCTGCCCGTTCAGCCAGAGGCGGGCAAAGGCGCCGCTGTTGATGGTGTGGGCCAGGATGCCGCAGCTTTGCGCGCGGCCGTGGTAGCCGACCATGAAGACGCCGTCGCAGCCCTGCACCCCGGCCATCATGCCGAGGTAGCGCGGCTTGCCCAGCACCAGGCTGGCGCGCGCGTCGAGCAGGTCGGGCAGCAGGTTGCGGAAGCCGCCATGCGAGTCGTTGACCAGCACTTCGGTGGCGCCGCCGGCAAAGGCGCCCTGCACCGCGGCATTGGCCTCAAGCGTCATCCAGGCGCGGGCGCGTTCATATTCGCCGTTGCCGGGGCGCGTCTGCTCGGGATGGAACACGCCGGCCACGCCTTCGATATCGGTGGAAATCAGGATCTTCATGGCTTGCGGGATTCAGTTGGTCGGTGCCGGCGCTTGGCGTTGCAGCCATTGCGGCAGTTCGGGCATCAGCGCGCGCAGCGCGACCCGTTGGTTGCCATCGCGGCCATGCACGGTGTCGGCCTGCCACAGCGCATGCAGGATGGCCTGCTCGACGCTGTCGGCAGCGGCGTGGAACAGCGCATCGAGCCGGGTTTCGTGCAGCATGGCCAGCGCCGGCATGGGCGCATCGGCTTGCTGGGGAACGGTGTAGGCGGTGGAGAAAGCGAGCGCGATATCGCCCGAACCGTGGCCGAACACCGAACCGGTGCGGGCCAGACCCGCGCCGGCGCGCAGGGAGAGACGGCGCAATTGCCGGGCATCGAGCGGCGCATCGGTGGCCAGGATCATGATGATCGAGCCCTTTTCCGGGCCGGCCTCCACTTGCGCCTGGGCATATGCCTGGAGCCGCTCGGCCAGCAGGCCGCCAATGCGCGTGCCGGCCACGGTGAAGGCGGGCATGGTGCCGAAGTTGGCCAGCACCAGCGCGCCCACGTGGTACTCCCCCTCCTGGCGCGAAGCGGAACCGATGCCGCCCTTCAGCCCGAACGACGACATGCCCCGTCCCGCCCCGACCGCACCCTGCGCGAAATCGACGCCGGCCGCCGCGCAAGCCTGCATATAGTGCGCTTCCTGGACGGCCATCGCCTGGATGTCGTTGAGATAGCCGTCGTTGCACTCGAACACCAGCGCATTGACCGTGGGCCAGGCCCGGCCGATCTCCGGGTTGGCGGCGATGGCCTGGCGGATCTGCGCTTGCGCAAGCGCGCCCACGGCAAAGGTGTTGCTCAGCGCGATCGGGGTTTCCACCACGCCGAGCTCTTCCACCTGCACCAGGCCCACGCTCTTGCCAAAGCCGTTGAGCACGGTGGCAGCGGCCGGCACCTTGTCGGTAAAGAGGTTGCCGCCGTGCGGCCGCACCACCGTCACGCCGGTCTGGCAGGCGCCCTCGGCCAGCGTACGGTGACCCACGGTGACGCCAGGCACGTCGGCGATGCTGTTGCGGGCACCGGCCGGGAGCGCGCCGATATGCGGCAATGCCAAAGTCATGCCGGCTCCCGTCTCAGCGCCGGTCGATCTTGGGATCGAGCGCGTCGCGCAGGCCGTCGCCCAGCAGGTTGAAGGCCAGCACGGTCAGGAAGATGGCCAGGCTGGGGAAGATCGCCACGTGCGGCGCGGTCACCATGTCGGCCCGCGCCTCGTTGAGCATGGCGCCCCATTCCGGGGTTGGCGGCTGCGCGCCCAGGCCCAGGAAGGACAAGCTGGCCGCGGTGATGATCGAGGTGCCGATACGCATCGAGAAATACACCACGATGGACGAGATCGTACCCGGCAGGATGTGCCGCATCAGGATGGTGAAGTCGGACGCGCCGATGCTGCGCGCGGCTTCCACATAGGTCAGCCGCTTGAGCATCAGCGTATTGCCGCGCACCAGGCGGGCAAAGGCGGGGATGCTGAACACCGCCACCGCGAAGATCACGTTGGTCATGCCGTTGCCAAGGATGGCGACGATGCCGATCGCCAGCAGGATGCCGGGAAAAGCGAACAGCACGTCGGACACGCGCGTCACGATGCGGTCCCACCAGCCCTCGTAGTAGCCCGCCAGCAAGCCGAGCACGGTGCCCACCACGGCACCGATGATGACCGAGAAGAAACCCGCCGCCAGCGAGATGCGGGTACCCGCAAGAATGCGGCTGAAGATATCGCGCCCGAGCGAATCGACGCCGAACCAGTGGGCCGCCGAGGGACCGGCGTTGAGGGCGTCGTAGTCGAAGAAATTCTCGGGATCGTAAGGCACCAGGTGCGGGGCGAAGATCGCCACCGCCACCAGCAGCAGCACGAACGCGCCGGCGCCCAGCGCCAGGTGCTGCTTGCGGAATTTGCGCCAGAACTCGGTCCAGGGTGTGCGTACGGCTTCTTGCGTGGCCGCTGCCGGGGCGGCGTTGCCGCCGTCGGCGGGCGTGGATAGCTGGGTCATGCCGGCCTCCCTTACTTGTAACGAATGGCGGGGTTGATGACGGTGTACAGCACGTCGACCACCAGGTTGATCAGGATGAATTCGAGCGAGAACAGCAGCACCTCGGCCTGGATGACCGGATAGTCGCGCATCTCGACGGCATCCACCAGCAGGCGCCCGAGGCCCGGCCAGTTGAAGACTTTCTCGACCACGATCGAGCCGCCCAGCAGGAAGCCGAACTGCAGCCCCATCATGGTCACCACGGGAATCATGGCGTTGCGCAGGCAATGCTTGGCCACCACCAGGAACTCGCCTACGCCCTTGGCGCGCGCGGTGCGCACGAAATCCTCGTTCAGCACTTCGACGAAGGACGCGCGGGTGAAGCGGGCCATCACGGCGGCCACCGCGGCGCCCAGCGTGATCGACGGCAATACGTAGTGCCGCCAGGAATCGGCGCCGATCGAGGGCAGCCAGCCCAGCTGCACCGAGAACACCTCCATCAGCAGCATGCCGAGGGCGAAGGCCGGAAAGGAGATGCCGGACACCGCCAGCGTCATGCCCAGGCGGTCCGGCCAGCGATTGCGCCATACCGCCGAGCTGATCCCGATCACCATGCCGAAGATCACTGCCCACACCATCGAGGCCAGCGTCAGGTACAGCGTCGGCATGAAGCGCTCGCCGATTTCCTCGCTGACCGGACGCTTGGTGCGCAGCGAATTGCCGAACTCCCAGCGCACCGCGTTCGAGAAGAAATGCACGAATTGCTCGGGCAGCGGCTTGTCCAGGCCGAGATCCCGGCGCACCAGGTCCACCGTGGCCTGGTCGGCCTCCTGGCCGGCCGCGAGCCGGGCGGGGTCGCCCGGCAACAGGTGAACGAACAGGAACACCAGCACTGCCACGATCAGCAATGTGGGGATCACGCCCAGGAATCGTTTTAGAAAGTAATTCAGCATGATGCACCGGAAGATTGAAGACCGTGAAGACCGCAGGCCGCCCGCCCTGCCCCCGCAGCCATGGGTGGGCGGCCTTGCACGGCTTGCTGCGCTGTACTGCCCTGACCGTTGCGCATTTCGCGCGACGTCGCGGGCGGTGCGGCCCATACGCAAGGCATGCACCGCGCGAAGCGCCATTGCGCCGTTGTGCCTATTGCCTGATGTCGATCTCGTCGAAGCTGAACGAACCGTCAGGCATCACGTAGGCACCGGTCAGGCGCTTGGCGCGCGCGAACAGCACCTTCTCGGTCACCAGGAATGCCCAGGGCGCGTCCTTCCAGATATGCTCCTGCGCGTCCTTGTACAGGCGAGCCTTCTCGGCGCGGTCGGTGGTGCGCAGGGCCCCGGCGATATCCGCGTCGACCTGGTCATTCTTGTAGTAGGCGGTATTCAGCTGCTTGGGCGGCATCGACTCCGAAGCCAGCAGCGGACGCAGTGCCCAGTCGGATTCGCCGGTCGACGACGACCAGCCCGTGTAATACATGCGCACGCCGGCATCCTCGGGCTTCTGCACGCTCTCCACCTTCTCCACGCGCTGGCCGGCCTCGAGCGCCTGCACTTGCGCCTTGATGCCCACCTGCTGCAATTGCTGCTGCACGAACTGGATCAGCTTCTGCGCGGTGGTGTGGTTATAGGCGGACCACAGCGTGGTCTCGAAGCCGTTCGGGTAGCCGGCCTCCTTCAGCAGCGCGCGCGCCTTGGCCGGGTCATAGGGCCAGGGGCCCAGCTTCTCGGCATAGTCCACGCCGGCCGGCACCACGCCGTCGGAAGGCGTCGCGTAGCCGGCAAAGGCGACCTTGGCCAGCGCCTCCTTGTTGATGGCGTAGTTGATGGCCTGGCGCACCCTGGGATCGTTGAACGGCTTCACCATGGTGTTCATGGTCAGGTAGCGCTGGATGATCGAGGGCGAGGCGATCAGGTCCACCTTGGGGCTGCCCTTGAGCACGGCAGCCTGTTCGAACGGGATGCTGAAGGCGAAATCCGCCTCGCCGGTCTGCATGATGGCGGCACGGGTATTGTTGTCCACCACCGGCTTCCAGGTGATGGTGTCGATCTTCGGGTAGCCGTGCTTCCAGTAGCCCGCGAACTTCTTGCCCTTGAGGTAATCGGTCTGCTTCCACTCGACGAACTCGAAGGGACCGGTGCCGACCGGGTGGAAGGCGATGTCCTTGCCGTACTTCTGCAGCGCGGCCGGCGAGATCATCACGGCGGACGGGTGGGCCAGCACGTTGATGAACGGCGAGAACGGCTCCTTCAGCGTGATCTTGACGGTGCCGGCGTCCACCACCTCGGTCTTGGCCACGCGGTTGAACAGTGTGTAGCGCTTGAGCTTGTTGGCGGGATTGGTGACGCGGTCCAGGTTGGCCTTGACGGCGGCGGCATCGAAGGCGGTGCCGTCGTGGAATTTCACGCCCTTCTTCAGCTTGATGGTGTAGGTCAGGCCGTCCTTGCTGGCTTCATAGCTTTCGGCCAGCACGTTGACCAGCTTCATGTCCTTGTCGAAGCCGAACAGGCCCTGGTAGAAGGATTTGCTGGCGGCCTGCGTCAGCGTGTCGTTGGCGTCGTATGGATCGAGCGTGGTAAAGGTGGAATACACCGCCATCACGGCGTCCTTGGCGGCAAAGGCCGGGCCTGCGCCGAGCGCGGCCAGGGCCAGGCCACCCGCGATGAGCCTGGAAGGGGCGAAACGGATCATGATCGATTCTCCTTGGGGTTGCGTCGGTTCAGTAGGCGCCGCCGATGGCGTGCCGGGCTACAAAATGATGGGAAGCCGGGTTGCCGCCGACCGCTACCAGCGGCTGCACCAGCGGCTCGTCGCCGAGCGCGCGGATCGGGCTGGGCATCTCGTCCGAGAGCGGCTCGCGCTTGAGGTGGCGGCGGGCCGGATCGGCGATCGGCACCGCCGCCATCAGCTTCCTGGTGTACGGGTGCTGCGGGTTCTCGAAGATGGCGCGGCGCGGGCCGATCTCGACGATCTGCCCCAGGAACATCACCGCCACGCGATGGCTCACGCGCTCCACCACCGCCATGTCGTGCGAGATGAAGAGGAAGGCGATGCCCATCTCGCGCTGCAGGTCGAGCATCAGGTTGACGATCTGCGCCTGGATGGAAACGTCCAGCGCGGATACCGATTCGTCGGCCACCACCACCTTCGGGTTCAGTGCCAGCGCGCGTGCGATACAGATGCGCTGGCGCTGGCCGCCGGAGAATTCGTGCGGATAGCGCGAAGCATGCGCGGCGGTCAGGCCCACCTTCTCCAGCAGCCAGGCCACACGCTGCTGGGCCTCCTTGCCGCTGGCCACCTTGTGCACCAGCAGCGGCTCCATGATGGAATAGCCCACCGGCACGCGCGGGTCGAGCGAGGCGAACGGGTCCTGGAAGATGAACTGGATATTGCGGCGCAGGGTTTGCAGGGCGCTGCCATGCATCTTGCTGATGTCCTGTCCGTTGAATTCGATGCTGCCGCTCTGGCTATCGACCAGGCGCAGCAGCGAGCGGCCGGTGGTGGATTTGCCGCAGCCGGATTCCCCCACCAGCGCCAGCGTCTCGCCCGGGTAGAGATCGAAGCTGACGCGCTCCACCGCGTGCACGCGGCGCGTCACGCGGCCCAGCAGGCCGCCGGGCACGTCGAAGCGGGTCACCAGGTCGCGCACGCGCAGGATGGGCGTGGCATCCGCCGGCACCGTGTCCTGGGGCACCGGCGCCACCGGCTCGCCCTGGTCCAGTTGCACCAACGGGAACTTGGCAGGCCAATCGGTGCCGCGCATGGCGCCCAGCTTGGGCACCGCGGACAGCAACGCGCGCGTGTACGGATGCGCGGGCTTGGCGAAGACCTGTTCCGAAGTGCCCTCTTCCACCTTCTCGCCCCGGTACATCACCAGCACGCGGTCGGCCACCTCGGCCACCACGCCCATGTCGTGGGTGATGAAGACCACGCCCATGTCCATCTCGGCCTGCAGGTTGCGGATCAGTTGCAGGATCTCGGCCTGGATGGTCACGTCCAGTGCGGTGGTGGGCTCGTCGGCAACCAGCAGCGCCGGCTTGCACGACAGCGCCATGGCAATCATCACGCGCTGACGCATGCCGCCGGAGAGCTGGTGCGGGTAGCGGTCCAGCACGCGGCGCGCCTCCGGGATACGCACGATCTCCAGCATGCGCAGCGCTTCGGCGCGTGCCTCGGCGCGGTTCTTGCCCTGGTGCAGGCGGATCGACTCGGCAATCTGCTCGCCCACCGGGAACACCGGGTTGAGCGAAGTCATCGGCTCCTGGAAGATCATCGCCACGTCGCTGCCGCGCACGCCGCGCATGGTTGCGCCGTCGGCACGGGCCAGGTCGATCACCTGGCCGTTGCGCCGGCGCAAGGCCATGCTGCCGCTGGCGATCTTGCCGCCGCCATGCTCCACCAGGCGCATCAGCGCCAGCGAGGTCACCGACTTGCCCGAGCCGGACTCGCCCACCACGGCCAGCGTTTCACCACGGTCGACGTGGAAGGACAGGTTGCGCACCGCTTCCACCGTGCGCTCCGAGGTGGAGAAACGCACGCTGAGATCGTTGACGGAGACCACGCGTTGCGGTGGCAGGACGATGGTCGACTTGGAAGAGGATGCAGCCACTGGGCCCCCTTGGTGCCTAGGTTGATGCTTTGCTTCGATGCTTGCCTGATGCGGTACCGGTGCCTCGCTCGCGCGCTCAGCCGTAGATCCACACATTGGCCGCTTCGCCCACCCGGGCGAAACCGCGGTACATGCCTTCCGTATTGAAGGGCAGCGTGACGTTGCCCTCGCGGTCCACGGCGATCAGGCCGCCGCGGCCATGGATGGCGGGCAGTTTCTCCATCACCACGCGGCGCGCGGCCTCTTCAAGCGGGAGGCCGGCATAGCGCATCTGCGCCGCCACGTCATACGCGGCCACGGTGCGGATGAACATTTCGCCGGTGCCGGTAGTGGAAACCGCAGCCACGTCGTCGGCAAAGCAACCGGCGCCGACAATGGGCGTATCGCCCACGCGCCCCACCTGCTTGTTGGTAACACCGCCCGTGGACGTCGCCGCAGCCAGGCGCCCCTGGGCATCGAAAGCCACCGCCCCTACCGTGCCGAACTTGCTGTCCGGATCGATGGGCTCGGCGGCCAGCGTGGCGGCATCGTGGTCCAGCAGGGTCATGCCGCTGGCGGCGCGGGCGCGCTGCCACTGCTCGGTGCGCGCCTGCGTGAAGTAGTAGTCGGGCGTCACCAGTGCCAGGCCCTGCGCCTGGGCAAAGGCCTCCGCACCCTCGCCGGCGAACAGCACGTGTTCGCTCTTCTCCATCACCGCGCGCGCAGCCAGCACCGGATTGCGCAGCCGCTTGACGCAGGCCACCGCACCGGCGCCCAGCGTGGCGCCATCCATGATGGCGGCATCCAGCTCGTAGGTGCCGGCGTGGGTCAGCACCGCGCCGCGGCCGGCATTGAACAGCGGGCAGTCCTCGAGCAGGCGCACCGCCTCGGTGACGGCGTCGAGCGCGCTGCCGCCCTCGGCCAGCACGCGCTGGCCGGCTTCAAGCACGGCGCCGAGCGCGGCGGTGTATTCGGCTTCCCTGGCGGGGTCCATGGCGGCACGGGTGATGGTGCCGGCGCCACCGTGGATGGCAATCACTGGCGTATTCATTCGGATTCGATTCACGATGCGTTCGGGGAAGTCGTCTTGCGGCGTGCCGGGGCACTCTTCTTGCGGCCCTCGGCCGCCTCGTCCTGGCGCTGCTCGCGGGCGTCGCGCTCCTGTCCGGGCGGCACGCCATGCAGCCATGGCAGCAGGAATTCCGTCATCTCGGCGGCCGCCTTGACGGCATGCGCGGCGCGATACGCCACCGCGCCACACAGCGCTTCGATAAAGGCCAGCACCGCCGTGTCCGAGTTGGCGGACAGCTGGCGCCCGGAATGCGCATAGAGCGCGATATCCGCCAGCGCCGCCAACGGCGAGGTGGGCCCGTCGGTCAGGGCCATGATGCGCGCGCCGCGCGAGCGGGCGCGCCGGGCAATGGTCACGGTGTCATATACATAGCGCGGGAAGCCGATCACGATCAGCAGGTCGCTGGGCTGCAGCTTGTACAGCTGGCGCGCTGCGGTCGACGCGCCGCCCGCTCCCGACACCGAAATCACGGTACGGCAGGACATATCCAGCCCATGCTGCAACAGCCCGGCCAGGAAGCCGCTGGCGCCGAAGCCCACCACGAAGATGCGCTCGGCCGCCCGGATGGCCTCCACCGCGCGTTCGCATGCATCGGCATCGAGCGCGCGCCGCGTGGCTTCGAGATTGCGCACGTCCTCTTCCAGCGAGGCGGCAAACACCTCGGCCACCGTGGCCGGACGCGCCAATTCGGTGCGAAGTTTCTCAACCGGTGCAAGCGTGGCCTCGAAACCGCGCACCAGTTCGGCGCGGAACTGCGGGTAGCCCTCGAATCCGAGCGCGCGCGAGAAGCGATTGGCGGTGGCGACCGATACCTCGACCGCATCGGCGAATTCGTCGATGCGCATGGTGGCGGCGCGGAACGGGTTGCCCAGTACATATTCCGCCATGCGCTGGTGCGCCGGCGTCAGCGTCGGCAGGGCACGGGCAATACGCTCGGTGACCGAGGGACCGCTGGTGTCGCTGCTGTTGCTGCTGCCGGTATTGCCGTTTGAACCGTTGATGTCTTTGGACATGGCACGTGCAGTGGGTTGGTCGGCGATGCGCGCCGCCGGAAACAAAACATGGATCCGGTGCGCATCCATGTAAATAAATTTACACGCAAAGCCTATGCCATGAAAATAGAGTTTTACCAGCCCAAGGGTTTCCACCTAGGGCCTGGCGCTGCCAATACCGTCCCGCGCCGCCCCCGCTGCACTTGCCAGCCCTGTCCGCGCGCCGCGCGCCGGCCATTCGGGGGTGCCGCCATGCGAAGCGGCTACAATGCCGGGTTGCCCCGGGACATGCCGGGGCCGGATTGACCGAACGCCCAGACCCGCTCTTCTCCAGCCTTTCCCCTCCCGTGATCCGAATCGACCAGCTAGTCCTCCAGCGCGGCACCAAGGTGCTGTTCGACCACACCAGCGTGACGCTGAACCCCGGCGAGCGCGTCGGCCTTGTCGGTGCCAACGGCAGCGGCAAGTCGACCCTGTTCGCCATGCTGCGCGGCGAACTGCAGGCGGACGGCGGCGACGTAGCCATCCCGCCGCAGTGGCGCACCGCCCACGTGGCGCAGGAAACCCCGGCGGTCATGCGCAGCGCGGTGGAATACGTGATCGACGGCGATACCCGCCTGCGCGACATCGAAGCGCGCATCGCCGCGGCCCAGGCCAGTGGCGACGGCAGCGCCGAGGGTGACGCCCACGCTGCCTTCGCCGATGCCGATGGCTATACCGCGCCGGCGCGCGCCGAGGCCCTGTTGCTCGGGCTGGGCTTCACGCTGCCGCAGGTGTCGCAGCCGGTGGCCTCGTTCTCGGGCGGCTGGCGCATGCGGCTGAACCTGGCCCAGGCGCTGATGTGCCCGTCCGACCTGCTGCTGCTCGACGAACCCACCAATCACCTGGATCTGGACGCCATCGTCTGGCTGGAAGACTGGCTGGCACGCTATCCCGGCACGCTGGTGATGATTTCTCACGATCGCGAATTCCTCGACGCGATCTGCAATGTCACGGTGCATATCGAGAACCAGCAATTGCGCCGCTACGGCGGCAACTACAGCCAGTTCGAGACCCTGCGCCTGCAGCAGATGGCCTTGCAGCAGTCAGCCTACTCGCGCCAGCAGAAGGAGATCGCCCATCTCGAGTCCTTCATCACCCGCTTCAAGGCCAAGGCCAGCAAGGCGCGTCAGGCGCAGAGCCGGGTCAAGGCGCTGGAGAAGATGGAGCGGCTGGCGCCGGTGCATATCGCCGCGGGCTTTGCCTTCGAGTTCCGCGAACCCGATTCGGCGCCCAACCCGATGATGGTGCTGGAAGCCGTGGACTGCGGCTATCCCGCCCCCGCGCCGCACGCGCCGCCGGTGACCATCCTGCACAATCTCACGCTGTCGATCCAGACCGGCCAGCGCATCGGCCTCCTGGGCGCCAACGGCCAGGGCAAGTCGACGCTGGTGAAGACGCTGGCCGGCTCGCAGGAAGCACTGGCCGGCACGCTGCGCCTGGGCAAGGGCCTGCAGATCGGCTACTTTGCCCAGCACCAGCTGGAAACGCTGCGCGACCACGAATCGCCGCTGCAGCACCTGGCCCGGCTGGCGCCGGACACCCGCGAGCAGGAACTGCGCGACTTCCTCGGCAGCTTCAACTTTCGCGGCGACATGGCGACCGCCTCGATCGAGCCGTTCTCCGGCGGCGAAAAGGCCCGCCTGGCGCTGTCGCTGATCGTCTGGCAGAAGCCCAACCTGCTGCTGCTCGACGAACCGACCAACCACCTGGACCTCGACACCCGCGAGGCGCTCACCATGGCGCTGGCGCAATTCGAAGGCACGCTGATCGTGGTCTCGCACGATCGCCATCTGCTGCGGGCCACCACCGACCAGTTCATCCTGGTGGCGGACGGCACCATCCAGCCCTTCGACGGCGACCTGGACGATTACCGCGACTGGCTGCTCAAGCAGGCCGCGGCCAAGCGCAATGCGGCCAGCGCCGCCCACTCGCAGGCGGATGGAGAAGCCGCGGCAACCTCGAACGCCAATCGCCGCGACCAGCGCCGCGCCGAGGCCGACGAACGCCAGCGCCTGACGCAGTTGCGCAAGCCGCTGACCAAGGAGCTGGAAAAAGTGGAGAAGCGCATGGCCGTGCTGCAGCAGGCCAAGGCCGAGATCGACGCCTTCATGGCCGACGAGACCAGCTACGCCGAAGCCAACAAGACCAGGCTGATGGAGATGCTCAGGCGCCAGGGCGAAGTCGGCGGCGAGCTGGATACGCTGGAAGAACGCTGGCTGGAGCTGCAGGAGCAGATCGAGCAGATCGTGTGAGGGATGCCGGGGGCGCCAGCCCCCGGATACGCGCGCCGGCGGCAGCCGGCGGCAGCCGGCGGCAGCCGGCGGCGCCAGGAATCTCAGCGGTAGTTCTTCTCGCGCCGGATCATGCCGACCGCCAGCGTGGCGGTCAGGATAAACAGCCAGATCAGCGACCACGCCGGAAGCGACAGGCCCAGGATCGGCGGCAGCGGCGTGGTGCACATGCCGTCCGAGAAGAACACCTGCGGCAGGATCTTGGCGGTAGGCAGCTGGTTGACCCAGTTTTCCAGCGGATCGATGCCGCAGCTGGCCTTGGGGTTGAGCAGCAGCGATACGTGATAGGCCGCCACCGCGATGCCCGCCACGCCGGAAAGCATGCCCAGGCCCTGCCACAAGCTGCGCGTGTTCTGCGCGATGGCAGCAAGCAGCGAGAACAGGCCGATGCCGACGAAGGCAAAACGCTGCATCACGCACAGCGGGCAAGGTTGATAGCCCTCGACATGCTGCAGGTAGAGGGCATAGCCGACCAGTCCGAACGAAACCACGGCGATCAGCAAGAAGAAACTGCGGGAATTGGCTTGCATGGCTCACTAGCAAAAAGGGCCGTACGGCGCCCGCCGGAGCGAAAGGCAGGCAGCGCAAGGACGTCCATCGGTGCGCGCGTCCGGCCAACCGCCGGGCACGCGCAATACGAGGCACATTATTACCGATTTTGGGATACGGCCCCGCAGGAACCCCCTGCGACCGGCACCGCGCCGCTTGCGGCGGATTGACGCAGACCGCCATCGCCCCCCGCCGCTGCCCTCCTCAAGCACCCGCGCCTAGCGTGCGCAGCGTGGCGGGCACGATGCGCCGGTGCAGCGGCGCGACGAACAGCATATAGACGCGCCCCAGCGCATTGCGGTTGTGCACCACCGTGGACACCGCCACCGCGGGCTGCCCGCCGGCGGCCGGCTCCGGCGGCTCCAGCTTGCACACCGAGATCTTCACCTCGAGGTGCTTGTCCGCGTCGCCCAGCACCACCTCGCGCTCCGACAGCGCGAGCAGCGAAAAGATGCCGACGCGATCGCCCACGCGGTAGGCGCTGGCCGGCTTGCCGGCATCGATATCGCCAAGGTGGCCAAGGTCCTTCAGCCCGAACAGCACCACCACGCGGTTGCGCAGGGACATCAGGCGAGTCACCCAGGCCGGCGTGCGCGACACGATCCCCAGGTAGATTTCCAGCGCGGATTGCCTCGCATCGGGCACGGCCACCCGGTAGGCGTCGAAGAAATCGGCGCTGGCGAGGCTGGGTGCGAGCAGGCTGGAGGCGGGTACGTCGATGACAGTGACAGGCTGGCGCATGGCTCGCGTGTGGTGGGTGGATGACCGGCACAGTATAGCGGCCAGCCTCCCGCGTGCGTCCCCTTCAGGGTGTCCCACCGTCGCCGTACAGCCCGCGCCAGCGCTCCGAAGACAAGCGGTACAGCCAATGCAAACGCAGCGGACTATCCTGCGCGACCGCGGGGTGCTCGAAGGTCCCGTCCGCCACCATGCCGAGCCGCTCCATCAAGGCCCGCGAAGGTGCATTGGGCAGCGCGGTGAACGAGACGATTTCCGCCAGCGCCAGCCGCTCGAAGCCAAAACGCAGGGCGGCCAGCGCCGCCTCCATGGCATAGCCCTGCCCCCAGTACGCCGGGGCCAGGCGCCAGCCGATTTCCACGCAGGGAGAGAACGGCAGTGTCCATGCAGGTTCGTGCAGACCGACCATGCCGACAAAGACGCCATCCGGCTTGCGCTCGACGGCCCAGAAACCCCAGCCGCGCCCCGCGATCAGCGACTGGCAGCGCAGCGCCATGGCATCGCTGGCGGCGCGGTCCAGCGGCGCGGGGAAGTGCGCCATGGCCAGCGGGTCGGCATTGAGCGCGGCAAAGGGCGCGAAATCTGCCTTGCGCCACTGCCGCAGGCGCAGGCGGGCGGTCTCCAGCGCGAGCGGTTCATTGCCGGCCGCGCCAGCCAAGCAAGCCTGTTGATCGGGCATGGTGTCGATGTCTCCGTTGCTCAGTGCGCAGCCGCGCCCTGCCCGGCTGCGCTCGCAGGCCTTCACTCCAGATGCCGTACCCGGTCGATGGCTTGCTCCAGCCGCTCGACCGCCACCACCTCCAGGCCCTCGATCTTCTGCTTGGGCGCATTGGCCTTCGGGATCACGGCCATCGAGAAGCCCAGCTTGGCGGCCTCGCGCAAACGCTCCTGCCCGCGCGGGCTGGGCCGGATCTCGCCGGCCAGGCCGATTTCGCCGAAGACCACCAGCCCGCGCGGCAGCGGCTTGTTGCGCATCGAGGAATGGATGGCCAGCAGCACCGCCAGGTCGGCCGCCGGCTCGGTGATCTTGACCCCGCCCACGGCGTTGAGGAACACGTCCTGGTCGAAGCAGGCAATGCCGGCATGGCGGTGCAGCACCGCCAGCAGCATGGCCAGCCGGTTCTGCTCCAGCCCCACGGCCAGGCGCCGCGGGTTCGGCACATTCGCGGTATCCACCAGCGCCTGCACCTCCACCAGCAGCGGCCGCGTGCCCTCCTGCGTCACCAGCACGCAGGAGCCGGGCACCACCTGCTCGTGCTGCGACAGGAACAGCGCGGAAGGATTGCTGACGCCGCGCAGGCCGCGCTCGGTCATGGCGAACACGCCCAGCTCGTTGACGGCGCCAAAGCGGTTCTTGAAGGCGCGGATCAGGCGGTGCGAGGAATGCGTGTCGCCCTCGAAGTACAGCACGGTATCGACGATGTGCTCGAGCACGCGCGGACCCGCCAGGCTGCCGTCCTTGGTCACATGGCCGACCAGGATGATGGTGACGCCCGTGCTCTTGGCGATGCGGGTCAACTGGGCCGCACACTCGCGCACCTGGGCCACCGAGCCCGGCGCCGAGGTCAGCGCCTCCGAGAACAGCGTCTGGATCGAGTCGATCACCGCCACCTCGGGCTTTTCCGACTCCAGCGCGGCCTGGATCTTCTCCAGCTGGATCTCGGCCAGCAGCGCCATGTGCGGGCTGTCGACACCGAGGCGCTGCGCCCGCAAGGCGATCTGCGCGCCGGATTCCTCGCCGCTCACGTATAGCACGCGCCGCTCCGAGGCCAGGTTGGCCAGGGCCTGCAACAGCAGCGTGGACTTGCCGATGCCGGGATCGCCGCCGATCAGCACCACCCCGCCCGACACCAGGCCGCCGCCCAGCACGCGGTCGAACTCATCGATGCCGCTGGAGAAGCGCGGCACGTCGGCGGCGTCGATTTCCGACAGGCGCCGCACCGTGGCGGACGCGGCCAGCGGCTGGAAACGCTTGGCCGAGGCGGTTTCCGCCACGCTCTCCACCAGCGTGTTCCATTGCTGGCAATGCGGGCACTGGCCTTGCCAGCGCGGCGAAGTGCCGCCGCATTCGGTACAGGTGTAGACGTTCTTGGGCTTGGCCAACTTGGGGAGTCCTCGGGAATGCGGATATGGATGCGGATGTGCCGATGTATCGGCACTTGCTGCCCTGATGCGCAGGCGATGAGCGCGCCGGGCACGCCCTGGAAGTTTCGTGCGGCGCAAGCGCCATACCGGGACGGCTGCCCATACCGGTGCGTCATGCCGGGACGGAGCCGTCGTGTTCCGGGCAACCACCCAGGCATTCAGGCGTTCACGCCAGCGCCTGCTGCTCCGGCGCGGTCAGGGTCGCCACCGTGACCGGCACCCGCGGCGCCAGCGCGCACATCAGCTCGTAGCCCACGGTGCCGCTGGCCTCGGCGACATCGTCGATCGGCAGGCCCTGGCCCCAAAGGGTCACGGCGCTGCCCACCCTGGCCTTCGGGCAGGGCGTCAGGTCGACGCAGATCATGTCCATCGACACGCGGCCCACCAGACGGGTGCGCACGCCATCGACCAGCACCGGCGCCGGCTTGTCGCCCCAGCCCGCGGCATGGCGCGGATAGCCGTCGGCATAGCCGCAGGCCACCACGCCGATGCGCATCGGCCGCTCGGCCTTGAACAGCGAGCCATAGCCCACGGTATCGCCCGGCTGCAGGTCCTGCACCGAAATCAGTTCGCTGTGCAGCGACATCGCCGGCTGCAGGCCAAAACTGGCAACATCGGCCGCATGGCCCGTGGGCGAGCCGCCATACAGCACCACCCCCGGCCGGACCCACGCACGATGGGCCTGGGGATGCCACAGCGTGGCCGCCGAATTGGACAGGCTGGCTTCGCCGGGCAGGTTGGCGGTGGTGGCGTCGAACACGGCCAGCTGGTGCGCGATACCGCGCGCGCTATCGGCATCGGAAAAGTGTGTCATGTGCACGATGCTGCCCACGCAGGACAGCGTCCGCGCGCGCTCCCAGGCGGCCCGGTACTGGTCCGGGCGGAAGCCCAGGCGGTTCATGCCGGTATTGAGCTTGAGCTGGATCGCCAGCGGCCCCTTGGGCCTGGCCACCTCCAGCATGCGCAGCTGCTCCTCGCAATGCACCGATGTGGTGAGGCGGTACTGCTCGAGCAAGGGTACGTCCTGCGGCTGGAAGAAACCTTCCAGCAACAGGATCGGGCCTTGCCAGCCCAGCTCGCGCATCAGCACAGCTTCATTCAGGTCGAGCAGGCCGAAACCATCGGCGGCGCGCAAGCCGGCGAAGGCACGGCGGATGCCGTGGCCATAGGCATTGGCCTTGACCACGGCCCAGGCGCGCGACTGCGGCGCGCAACGGCGTACTACGTCCAGGTTGTTGGCAAGGGCCGGTTGATGGATGACAGCGTGAATGGGTCTTGGCATGGGATCGCTTCTGCTTCTGGAGGCCTGCGGCGCGGGAGCCCGGCGGGGTGTCCCGGCCGGCTGGCCGGACCGCTCCCGCGGCCTCTATGCACCATATCCGGGAAGACCCGGTACGCGCGGCGCGCCGCACAGCCGTTATTTGAACACATTCGAGCAAACATTTAGGGAATCGAAACGCGCTTGCGCTGTCCAACCGGCGGGCCGGAGAAGCTCGGAATCGACTTATTTTCGTGTTATAAAGCCGGACGTTCTTCCGGCCATGTTTTCAAAGTGATGCAATATGTCTAACAGGGTCAGGCAAGCTGCTCGGCACTCGCAAAGCCAGCGTGAACATCACTTTGACAACGCGGCGGGCCCAGGTTCCCCAGAGGCAATGACAGCGCCAGGCGGCGCGCTGCTGCCTGTCCTGTACGGTAATAGCGATGGAGATAGAGTCCAAAGTATGAAGAAGGGTTTTTATACCATCATGGCCGCGCAGTTCTTCTCTTCGCTGGCCGACAACGCGCTCCTCATCGCCGCCATCGCCCTTCTCACCGAATTGCATTCCCCGCAGTGGATGACCCCGCTGCTCAAGTTGTTCTTCGTGCTCTCCTACGTCGTGCTGGCGGCCTTCGTGGGCGCCTTTGCCGACTCGATGCCGAAGGGCAAGGTGATGTTCATCACGAACACCATCAAGATCGCCGGTTGCGCCATCATGATGTTCGGGCTGCACCCGCTGCTGGCCTATGGCATCGTCGGCTTCGGCGCCGCAGCGTACTCGCCGGCCAAGTACGGCATCCTGACGGAGCTGCTGCCGCCCGAGAAGCTCGTCGCCGCCAATGGCTGGATCGAAGGCCTCACGGTGAGCTCGATCATCCTCGGCACCGTGGTGGGCGGCGCGCTGATTTCCGTGCACGTCTCGAAGCTGCTGCTGGGCATCGACGTCCCCTACATCGACACCGGCATCCGCACGCCGGCCGAGGCGGCGATGGTGGTGATCATGCTGTTCTACGTGATCGCGGCCGTCTTCAACCTCTTCATCCCGGAAACCGGGGCCCGCTATCCCCAGCAGGAAAAGAACCCGATCAGGCTGATCGCCGAATTTGGCGATTGCTTTGTCGCGCTGTGGCGCGACAAGCTCGGCCAGATCTCGCTGGCAGTGACCACGCTGTTCTGGGGCGTCGGCGCCACGCTCCAATTCATCGTCCTCAAATGGGCCGAGAAATCGCTCGGACTCAACCTCTCCCAAAGCGCCCTGCTGCAAGCAGTCGTAGCGGTAGGGGTCGCGGTGGGCGCCATCCTTGCGGCAGCGCGTATTCCGCTGCGCCGATCGCTCTCCGTACTGCCGTTCGGCGTCGCCATGGGCGGGGTCGTCATGCTGATGGCCTTCTACACCAAGGATACGATGCCGGCTGTCATGCTTGACCTGTTCGGCCTGCATATGCCGCTCTACATGGCGATCGCCTACGTGTTCCTGATGGTCGTGGGCGGCATGTCGGGCTACTTTGTCGTACCGATGAATGCCTTGCTGCAGCACCGGGGCCACGTACTCTTGTCGGCCGGCCATTCGATTGCCGTGCAGAATTTCAACGAGAACGTTTCGGTACTGTTGATGCTGTGCCTCTACGCCCTGCTGATCAAACTGAATGCGCCAATAGGCCTGGTGATCGTAGCCCTTGGCCTGTTTATCTGCATCACGATGCTGCTGGTCATGCGCCTGCACCGCTACAACGTGCGGACCTTCAATTCGCTCGCCATGATCGGCGAGGATAAACACCACTGACGGGACCGGCGGGGCCGGCTCAGCCGGCCTGCCTGGCGATGCGCTCGCGCGCGCGCTCCTCCCACCCTGGCGGCACCACAAAACCGCGCGTGCGTTCCCGCCACATGCCCGGCTGCCCGGCCGGCTCCACTTCGCACAGCATCACCGGCGCCTCGCGGCGCCAGTTCTTGTCGTGGTGCGTCTCGGCAAAGCGTAGCGCAAGCGCCTCATGGACCGCCTCCGCGGTCTCGGTATGGGCCTGCGCCACCCTGGCCGGCGCCATCCATGCCGAACGCGGCAGCCGGTACCAGCGCGAGCCGTCGCGCGCGCGGGCCCAGTCCGACCAGTCCTGCAAGCTGGACCACCAGCCGTGCAGGTGATCCGGCGCAATGCCCAGCCGGGCGATGTCCGCAGGCACCACGCCGTCCCGGTAGAACAGCCACCCCAGCAGGTACACCTCGCTGCGGTCGACCGGCCGCCCCAGCAGCGCGAGGGCCTCAGGGGTGTGCGATAGCGGCAGCTGGCGGCGCACGATATGCTCGAGCTTGTCGCCGAGCCGATCCACCAGGTTGGGGCCGACGAAACAACGCCGCTCCAGGACGGCGTTGCCGCGTCCATCCCCGCTGCCATCCCCGCTTCCCGGCATGCCGCCCGCAGCCGGCACAGGCTCGACCAGCAGGTAAAACTTGGCCGCCATCTCCCAATGCACGGTGGCGCCGCTGGCCACGTCGCGCCAGACGAAATCCAGTTCGCCCAGCGTCTGCACGCCGTGCGAACCCACGCGGCGCACCGGCAGGTTGGCGGCCAGCAGTTCCAGGCCTTCGGCGTGTTCCAGCGTGAACTGGAGGAGGCGTTCGGCGTGGCGGCCCAGCCTCAGGCTGGGCGCGGGTGCCGTATCCGGCGCGCGCGGCTGCTGCAGGCCGGCCGCAAGCTCCGCAATGGTGGGGGGAAGCAAGGCCGGGTCGGCTCCGGCCAGCCAGCGCTGCCAGGCCGCCAGGGCCCCTTCCGGCCAGCGCGCCAGGGCGGTCTCGGGGACAGGGGAAGTCCCGTTCAGCAAAGGCCCGGCCGCGTCGTCCGCGGGCAGGAATGCCAGCAAGGGGGGCGACAACGAGCACCAGGCCAGCTCGCGCAAGCGCTGCGAGGCGGCATGGCGCCACAGCGGCGCCAGGTCGATGGCGCCGCCGGGGCTCAGCGCGAACTCAGGCCTTGGCTCCCGCACGGGCGTGTACCTCGCGGGCCAGGCACAAGTCTTCCCAGGCGCGAGCCTTGTCGGACAGCGTGCGCAACAGGTAGGCCGGATGGTAGGTCACCACCACCGGAATGCCTTCATAGCTGTGCACGCTGCCGCGCAGCTTGCCGATCGGCGTGGTGGTGCGCAGCAGGGACTGGGCCGCGAAGCGGCCCAGCACCACGATCAGCTTGGGCTGGATCAGCGCGATCTGGCGGCGCAGGTAAGGCTCGCACTGCGCGATTTCCTCCGGCTCGGGATTGCGGTTGCCCGGAGGGCGGCACTTCATCACGTTGGCGATAAACACATTGCGTCCCCGCGCCAGTCCCACGGCGGACAGCATATTGTCGAGCAGCTTGCCGGCCTGGCCGACGAAGGGCTCGCCCTGCTTGTCCTCGTTTTCACCGGGGGCCTCGCCCACCAGCATCCATTCGGCCTGGCGGTCGCCCACCCCAAACACAGTCTGGGTGCGGCCATGGCACAACTGGCAATCCATGCAGCCGGAAACGCGCTGCTCCAGCGGCGCCCAGTCCAGCGCGGCGATGCTGGCGGCGCGCGCCGCCAGCGGCTCGCCGGCTGGCGCGGGCGCAAGTCCGGATGC
Source organism: Cupriavidus sp. 96C5-1 (assembly GCF_057798855.1). Classification (NCBI taxonomy): domain Bacteria; kingdom Pseudomonadati; phylum Pseudomonadota; class Betaproteobacteria; order Burkholderiales; family Burkholderiaceae; genus Cupriavidus; species Cupriavidus sp. 96C5-1. Next base: position 243,287 of record NZ_JBYOJU010000004.1, read on the forward strand.
CGGCTCGGCTTCCCGCTCGAACCCGGCGTCGTCATCCGGGAGTGCAACCGGTTCCGGCGCAAGGCGAACAGGAACAGGCACCGGATCAGGAAGCGGGGCCTGCGCCTGTGCCATCCCGGCCGCCGCCTCGCTGTCCTCTGCCCACGCGGATGGCGCGGCCTGCGCTGGCGGTTCGTCCAGGCCGGCATCGGCTGGCATCCCGGCAACGGCCTCGCCTGCCGGCACGGCGTGCACCGCTTCCCGTGGTGCCTTGCCGGCGCCGTCGAACGCGATCTGATCGGCAGGGGCGGCCTGCGCGAGCGCCATGTCAGCGGATGGCACTTCCATCGCCGGCGGCGCCGGTTCGCGGCGCAATACCCACTCGTCAGCGATGCCGAGGACTTCGAGGAACCTGGCGCGACGGCTCATGGCATGGCCTCCAGAGGCGCCCAGGCCCGGCGCAGCACCAGGGCGTCCTCGCGTACCTGCCCGGCGGCCGGGTAGTAGCCCTTGCGCCGTCCTATTTCGGCAAAACCCGCCTGCCGGTACAACGCAATCGCGCCGCCGTTGGAGGGCCGCACTTCCAGCAGCATGGTGTACAGGCGATGCGCGTGCGAAGTCGCCAGGGCCACCGCCAGCAGCAGCCGGCCAAGCCCGCTGCGCTGGCGCGCCGGATCCACCGTGATATTGAGCAGATGCATCTCGTCGACCACCGGCATCAGCACCGCGTAGGCGGCCAGCACGCCGCCGGGGTCCCGCAGGGTCAGGCCGATATGGCCGGACTTGACGGAATTCTCGAAATTGCCGCGCGTCCACGGATGGCTATAAGCCCTCGCCTCGATCTCCGCCACCGCTTGCACGTCCAGTGCGCTCATGCGGCCGATGGCCCAGCCCGAAGGCGCCTGCGGCATCACCGGCACCTCGGGCCATGCGCCAGCGGCGTGGGGCGCCTGGCCGGCGCCGGCTTCGGGCGGCAAGGTCCGGCGCGCGCTCATGGCCGCTCTCCCGCCGCGGCGAGCGATGCGCGCTGCTCCGCCACGGCCTGGCGCTCGGCGATGGTCTGGGCGACCTTGTCGCGCAGGTAGATCGGCATGGCATCTTCCGGCGCGACGGTTTCATTGCGCGCCAGCGCGCGCAGGGCAATCGACACCAGGGCGGGCGCGGCAGGCAAGGCATCGGGCACGCTGTGCAGCGCCAGGGCCGTGGCCTTCAGGCGCTCGCCGAAAACGGCCGCGGCATTGCCCGCCAGCCAGAACGGAGCGGACGGCTGGCTGACCGCCTCCGGCGCGCAAACCTGCATGGCCGTCGCCGCCTGCCACTCGCCCGCCGCGGCATCCCAGCGGAAGGCCCCGGCATAGGCTTCGTCCATGCGGGCGTCCAGGGCGACCAGCACCGACACCCCGGGCGGCAGCGCGGGAATGCCCTCCCCGCCCAGGCGCACGCGTTCGGCGCAAGCCATCAGGGAATTGACGGGAACCACCGGCAGGCCGGCCCCGAAGGCCAGGCCCTGGGCCACGCCACAGGCGGTACGCAGGCCCGTGAAGGAGCCGGGACCGGCGCCAAAGGCGATGGCGGCACAATCCGACAAGGCAATGCCGGCCTCGGCCAGCAACTCGCCGGCGGCCGGCAGCACGCGGGCGGAAGAACGCGGGCCGGTGTGTTCATGACGAACCAGGCACTCTAGGGCGCCGCCATTGGCGATGCGCCCGAGCGCGACGGAACACCACTCGGTGGAGGTTTCAACTGCAAGAATCCAGGACATGGCGAGATTGTATCCGGAGCGGCCTGAAAAGCTGAACTGGCACGCGTCGGGGCCACCGCGGGCGCCACACCCAGCGCGAGCGCCGCGCCGCGGACTGAAGCCTTCTTCGGTTTCTTTCGCCTCAAACGCACGGTGGCGGGCGCTATCATCCGTGCAGCCAGGCATTTTTGATCCCACCGCATCACGAAGGCTCCCCCAGCTTTCCCTCTTTCATCCAGGAGAATCCCATGAGCGACCTGCAGGCACGCTTCGCCCAAGCCCAGCTCGACGTCAAGCAACTGACCGAGCGCCCCAGCAATATGACCCTGCTGCGCCTCTACGCGCTGTTCAAGCAAGGCAGCGAGGGCGACGCCCATGGCAGCAAGCCGGGCATGACCGATTTCGTCGGCCGCTACAAGTTCGAAGCCTGGGAAACCCTGAAGGGCACCAGCCAGGAAGACGCGATGGACAAGTACGTCGCCCTGGTCGAGGAACTGCGCAGCGGCGTCACCGCCTGAAGCACGCCCCGGGGCATGTGCCCCGCACGCCGCCTAGGCCGCGTCCGCCGGCAGCGCCCGTGGCCGGATCCGCCAGGCCGCCAGGATGGCGGTGGCGATGACCAGTCCCACCGCCAGGAAGGTCTCGTCGAAGGCGCGGATGCGGGCGGCGGCATCGCCCTGCGGGCCGAGCACGGCGCCCTGCGCCGCCAGCCGCCATTGCAGGCCCACGCCGGCCAGGCTCACGCCGATGGCACCCCCCAGTTGCCGCAGGAAATTGATGCAGCTGGAGCCCTGCGCGATCAGCGAATAATCCACGCCGCGCATCGCCCCCAGGGTCAGCGAAGGCAGGATACAGCCCAGCCCGATACGGCCCAGGATGGCAAACGCCACCAGCAGCAGGTACGGCGTGGCCTGCGATCCCATTGCCATCAGCAGGAAGGAAGCCGCCAGCAGCGCCAGGCCGAACGACACCTGCCGGTGCGGCGCGATGCGATTGGTCAGGCGCCCCGCCGCGGCAATGGTAAAGGCCAGCGCCAGCCCGGCCGGCAGCAGCACCAGGCCGGCGCGCGACGGCGTATAGGCCAGCGCCATCTGCATATAGACCGGCAGCAGGTAGGTGGACCCGAACAGCCCCGCGCCATAGATAAAGGCCACCACCGCCCCGGCGGCGAACTGCCGATAGCTGTACAGGCGCATGTTCATCAGCGGATTCGCCGCGCGCAATTGCCATAGCACGAACACCACCAGCATCAGCACCCCGAAGCCCGCCAGCGCCAGCCCGGCCGGCACGCTCTCGCGCAGCTGCACCAGGCCGTTGAGCAGGCTGACGGTGGCGATGCCGGCCAGCCCCAGGCCCTGCCAGTCCAGCGGCTTGCGCTCGCCCATCATGGCCGAATCGACCGCCATGAAGCGCCGCGCCATCCACAGGCCGATCAGCGTCAGCGGCACCACCACGAAGAAGATCGAGCGCCAGCCGAAGGCTTCCACCAGGAAGCCGCCCAGGCTCGGGCCCAGCGCCGGCGCCAGCACCACGCCGAAGCCGAACAGGCTGATCGCCTTGCCCTGCTCGCGCTCCTCGAACACCCGCAGGATCAGGATGTTCGGCAGCGGCTGCAGGATCCCCGCGGCTATGCCCTCGGCCGCCCGCATGGCGATCATGACGCCATAGGTCGGCGAGAATCCGCCAACCAGCCCGCCCGCGCCCAGCAGCAGCAGGCTGCCCATGAAGGTGCGGCGCAGGCCATAGCGGTTGAGCAGCCAGGGCGTCAGCAGCATCGACAGCGTCATGGCGATCATGAAGCTGGCCGCCACCCACTGCGCACGCTCCTGTCCCAGCACGAAATGCCGGCTCAGGTCCGGAATGGCCACATTGACGATGGTCGACGACACGATGGACGAAACCGTGCCGAGCATCAGCGTCAGCAGCACCAGCCAGCGCAGCCGGCTGCCATAGCGCGCCCGCAGCGATGCCCGCGTAGGCGCGCCCGACAGCCTGCCGGCGGCAGGCGGCGAGGGCTGCGCGCTCACCCCAGACGCCCGAGGGCTGCCAGTTCGCGGATCTTGCGCACGGTGTCGAGGTCGGCCTCGTGATAGGCCGACTTGACGATCTCGGCGTAGCGGTCGTCGCCGCTGTCGTCGATCGCCGGCATGGTGGTCTCGTAGGTGAAACGCAGCAACAGCGCGCCAGGCCCCGGCGTCTCGATCGCCATGGTCAGCGTGCCGCCCGCGTGATCGGTGGTGGCTGCGGTTTCGTAGCGCACCACGCGGCGTGCCTCGAAGACGACGCGGTCGCGGATCGTTGCCTTGCCGAAATGCAGCTCGCGCTCGACCCAGTCGTCGCCCCGCTCCAGCACTTCCGCGCGGTCCAGGCCCATGACGAACAGCTCGGGCTCGGCACTGCGCAGCACCAGTCCCTGCCACAGTTGCTCCGGCGTCAGCGTGTCCAACTGGATATTGCGTGGATCGTTGATCTCCACAAGGTGCTCGAAACGCAACTTTTTCTCCCTATCTATCGTTAGCCGATATTATGAAGGTTTCTGCGACAAGGTTCTCGGCAAAACGTTCTGTGCCGCCAGTCCTCGCCCTCCCTTGCCGCGGCCCCCTGCCCACGCGTTCCCGGAGCCCGCCCATGAGCGATCTGCCGCCGCTCGCTGTCCCTCCCGCCGCCCTTCCCGCCACCGACCCGCTGCAGGTGCTGGTCTACGCCGACTCGCTGTCCTGGGGCATCGTCCCGGGAACGCGGCAGCGCCTGCCTTGGCCGATTCGCTGGCCCGGCCGGCTGGAGCTGGCCCTCAACGCGGGCACGGTCCAGCGCCCGGTGCGCATACTGGAAGACTGCCTCAACGGCCGGCGCACAGTCTGGGACGACCCGTTCAAACCCGGCCGCAACGGCATCCAGGGGCTGGCGCAGCGCATGGAAATGCACTCGCCGCTGGCACTGGTGATCCTGATGCTGGGCAGCAACGATTTCCAGTCCATGCACCCGCACAATGCCTGGCACGCCGCGCAGGGCATCGGCGCCCTGCTGGACACCATCCGCGCCGCGCCCATCGAACCCGGCATGCCGTCGCCGCCGGTGCTGGTGCTGGTGCCACCGCCGATCACCACGCCGCGCGGGCCGCTGGCGCCGAAGTTCGCGGGCGGCGAGCACAAATGCGCGGGGCTGGCGCAGGCCTTCGGGGAAGTCTGCCATGCGCGTGGCTGCGCGCTGTTCGATACCGGCACGGTGATCCGCAGCAGCGAGGTGGACGGCGTGCACCTGGACGCCGATGCCCATATCGCGCTCGGCGATGCGCTGGTGCCGGTGGTGGGTTCGATGCTGGCCGCGATGCGCGGCTGATCCGGTCTCTGCCTCCTGGCGTGCGGGCGCCGGCTGCAACACTCCTGACAGCATTTGTCAGGAGCCCCGGCGCACAATCCCGCCCTCACCGGGGCGGTCACCGTCCCCCCAAACAGGAGGCTGCCATGCAATTGCTGATCAATATCGATGTCGACGACCTTGCTCGCGGTATCGGCTTCTACCAGCACGGCCTAGGGCTGCGGCTTGCGCGACGGCTGTTCGGCGGCTCCGTGGCGGAGATGCTCGGCGGCAACGCACCGATCTATCTGCTGGCCAAGGCGCACGGCAGTTCGCCCAGCAAGCGCGCCGACGGACGGCGCGACTATCGCCGGCACTGGACGCCGGTGCATCTTGATTTTGTGGTGGAGGACCTGGAAAGCGCGATCGAGCGGGCGCTGGATGCCGGTGCCGAGCTGGAGGACTGGCCGCAGGATTTCGAGTGGGGCCGGCAAGCCATGCTGTCGGACCCGTTCGGACACGGACTTTGCTTTATCGAGTGGAAGGGCGAGGGGTATACGGGCGCGGCGCTTTGACGGAAAAGCGCATCACCGGATAAACGGCAATGCGTTCCCATCTCCCACAGGCGGGGAAGAAGCGCCCATAAAAAATGGATATGCAAGCGCGCTTTGCTTCGTTGGTAGCGCGGCCGGCTTGTCTTATCGTGTCCCCAGTGCTGCAACGAGAACACAACGCGGCGCCTGCCAGGGACATTGCCGGCCTACGGGCCGCACCCGCCCCTCAGGCGCGCCAGGCCCAACCAGCATGGACCGGCGAACCGTCGCCGGGCCACTTCGCCAGAGATCGCATGCCTTCCTTCGGCCCGGATCCGACCGATCCCTTCGTCGCCCGCGCAGTGGTGCTGCGCGAGGCCTTCCATACCGATGCCGTCGCCCGCGACAAGGCCGGCGGCCGTCCCATCAAACAGATTCGCCTGCTGAAGGAAAGCGGCCTGCTGTCGGCGGGGATTCCCGCCGCCTACGGCGGCGGTGGCGCTTCATGGCTCTCGCTGCTGCGCGTGGTGCGGGAATTCGCACGTACCGACGGCTCGCTGGCGCACCTGTTTGGCTACCACCATCTGCCGATACATAGCGTGCTGGCACGTGGCACGCCGGAACAGAAGGAACGCCTGTTTTCCACCGCAGCCGAACGGCAGTGGCTGTGGAGCAATTCGGGCAACGTGTTGTCGAAGACCTCCAGCGCGCGGCGCTCGCCGGGCAACGACGGCTGGGTGCTCGCGGGATTCCGGCCCTTCTCCAGCGGCACCCATGTGGCCGACACGATCCAGGTCGCCTGGGAAAACGAACTCGGCCAGCGGCTGACGGGCGTGATCCCGGCCGAGCGGGCAGGCATCGTGATCGAGGACGACTGGGACGGCATCGGCCAGCGCCAGACCGGCAGCGGCACCGTGACGTTCAACGGCGTGCTGGTACGCGACGATGAACTCCTGGGCCGGCCCGACGATCCGCTGACGCCCTTTGCCTCGCTGGTCACGCTGCTGCAGCAGAGCGTGCTGCTCAATGTGTTCGTCGGCACTGCGCAGGGCGCGCTCGACGAAGGCCGCGCCTATACCGCCACGCTGTCGCGCCCGTGGATCCATGCCGGCGTGGCGCGCCATGTCGACGATCCATGGGTCCAGCGCAAGTACGGCGAACTCGCCATCCGCACGCTGGCGGCCGCCGAACTGGCCGACCAGGCGGCGCGCAGCCTGGACGCGATCTACCGCCATGGCCCGGCGCTGACGCCGGAGCAGCGCGGGCGCGCAGCGATCGACATCGCCACGGCAAACCTGTACGCGGGCGAGACCGGCCTGGCCGTGTCGAGCGAAATCTTCGAGGTGATGGGCGCGCGCTCGGCCACCACCGCCAACGGCTTCGACCGCTTCTGGCGCAACGTGCGCACTCACACCCTGCACAACCCGGCGGAGTACAAGAAACGCACGGTGGGCACGTGGCTGCTCACAGGAGAGTTCCCCTCGCCTGCCGTCTACCGCTAACGCTAGCACTAGCGCTACCGATCCAACTCCATCACCGTCACCATCACCGTCAATCCTCATGAGCCGCGACCGACTGTTCCTGCTGCAACCCGGATTCATCGACCCCAAGCATCCCGAAGACCGTTTTGTCTGCCCGCATGGCCTGCCCATAGAAGGCTTGCTGGCTTCGGCGCCCGAACTGGCCGCACGCCTGGACATTACGCGTGTGCCCTTCGAGCGCCCTCGCCGGGACGTGATCGCGGTACTCGGTGAAGCGCACCAGGACCTGCCCGCGCTGGTCCTGGGCGACCATGCGCCGGCGCCCGCCGACGTGCAGGCGGCGGGCGAGGTGCGCTTTGTCACCGACAGCCGCCGCATCCTGGAACTGCTGGCCGGGCGCCACGGTTTTGCCAAGGTGCATTGAGGCTCTCCAATCCACGCCACGCCATGACCGCCAACGCCGCTTATCTCCAGGCACAGGCCGATACCGCGCCCGCGCTGTTCGAGCCTGACACCAGCAACCCCTTCATCGCCCGCGCCGTGGCGCTGCGCGAGCGCTTCGCCGAGGATGCCGTCGCGCGCGACCAGGCCGGCGGCAGGCCGGTGGAACAGATCCGCCTGCTCAAGGAAAACGGCCTGCTCACGCTACTGCTGCCGCGCGAGCATGGCGGGCAGGGCGAGACCTGGTCGACCGTGCTGCGCATCGTGCGCCTGTTCGCGCAGGTGGACGGCTCGCTTGGCCACCTGTTCGGCTATCACTACAGCAGCCTGCTGAGCCCGCGCCTGCGCAAGGCGCCGGAGCAGACGGCGAGCCTGTGGCGGCGCTCCGCCGAGGGAAACTGGTTCTGGGGCAATACGTCGAACAGTTTCTCCAAAAGCCTGTTTGGCCGGCGCGATGGCGAGTGGTTCGTGCTGGACGGCTTCCGGCCCTTCACATCCGGCTCGCACGTTGCCGACTTCCTGGCGATTGCCTGGGAGGACGCGGACAGCGGCGAGCGGCGCTTTGCCGCGATTCCCGCCAACCGCGAAGGCATCGCGATCGAGGACGACTGGGACGGCATCGGCCAGCGCCAGACCGGCAGCGGCCGCGTCAGCTATCGCGGCGTGCGCGTGCACCAGAGCGAAGTGCTGGGCCAGCCGGTGCCGCTCAATCCCGCCGGCGCGCCAGCCGAGCCCTACCGCTCGGTCACGCCGCTGCAGCAGCAGAGCGTGCTGCTCAATGTGTTTATCGGCACGGCGCAGGGCGCCCTGCGCGCGGGCCGCGAATACACCGTGCACCAGTCGCGCCCGTGGGTCCACTCTGGCGTGGAGCGGCACACGGACGACCCGTGGGTGCGCCGCCAGTATGGCGAACTGTGGGTCCGCACTCAGGCGGCAACGGCGCTGGCGGACCGGGCGCTGGCCGCGCTGGACAAGGTCGCGGCGCGCGGGGAAGCGCTGAGCGCCGAGGAACGCGGCGAGGCGGCGGTAGCGATCGCGGCCGCCAATGTGCTGGCCGGCGAAGCCGCGCTGCAGGTCTCCAGCGAAATCTTCGAGCTCACGGGCGCACGCTCCGCCGTGCGCAAGCTCGGGCTGGACCGCTTCTGGCGCAATGCCCGCATCCACACGCTGCACAACCCCGCCGAGTACAAGACCCGCACTGTCGGCCGCTGGGTGCTCGGCGAAGGCCATCCGGAGCCGGGGACATTCCAATGAGTACATCCAGCAGTGCATCCAGGCCGCCGCGCCAGCTTCACCTCAATGTCAACATCCTGCATTCGGGCTTCGTACCGTCGGCCTGGCGGCTGGCACAGAGCGACCCCTCCGCCTTTGCCGATGTGCGCCACTACATCCGCGTGGCGCAGATCGCCGAGGCGGGCAAGCTCGATGCGGTGTTCCTGGCGGACAATGCCGCCATCGTCGACCAGATCCACTTCCGTCCGATCACCGCGCTGGAGCCGACCGTGCTGCTGGCCAGCATCGCGGCGGCGACCACGCATATCGGCCTGATCGGCACCGCCTCCACCAGCTACAACGAGCCCTATAACATTGCACGGCGGTTTGCCACGCTGGACCATGTGAGCGCCGGGCGCGCCGGCTGGAACGTGGTGACCACCGCCGACCTGCCATCGGCGCGCAACTTCGGGCGCGAAACCGTGCCGGATCACGCGCAGCGCTATGCGCGCGCGTCCGAGTTCACCGCCGTGGTCAAGGCGCTGTGGGACAGCTGGGAGGACGATGCTTTTCTCGGCGACAAGGCCGGGGGGCGCTTTGTCGATCCTGCCAAGGTGCAGCCGATCTCGCACCATGGCGAGCACTTCCATGTGCAAGGGCCGCTCAACCTGCCGCGCTCGCCGCAAGGCCACCCGGTGGTGGTGCAGGCCGGCGGCTCCGCCGATGGGCGCGAACTTGCCGCGCGCCACGCGGAGGCCGTGTTCTCGGCTTCGCAGTCGTTCGATGAATCGCTGGCTTACGGGCGCGAGCTGAAATCCCGCGCGCAGGCCCTGGGGCGCGGCCCCGACGCCGTGCAGGTGCTGGCCGGCCTGACCACCATCATCGGCGCCACCGAAGCGCAGGCGCGCAAGCGCCGCGACGAACTGGTCGACCTGATCCCGTGGGACTACAGCCTGGCGCGGCTCGCCGGCATCCTCGGCATCACGCCCGAGCGCCTGGCGCTGGACGAGCGGCTGCCGGAAAACCTCGCCCTGCCCGCCAATGGCAATGGCAACCACACCTTCTTCAACGCCACGCTCGCGCTGGCGCGGCGCCACGGCTACACCGTGCGCGCACTCATCCGCGAACTGGCGGGCGGCGGCGGGCACCGCGTGATCGTCGGCACGCCCGAGCAGATCGCCGACGATATCGAGCACTGGTTCCGCCACGGCGCCGCCGACGGCTTCAACCTGATGCCGGACGCGCTGCCCGACGGGTTGCAGGATTTCGTCGACGGCGTGGTGCCGATCCTGCAGCGGCGCGGCATTTTCCGCACCGGGTACGAAGGCCGCACCTTGCGCGAGCACCTTGGACTGGCACGGCCGCAAGGCCGGCTGGGCCCGCGCAAAGCCGCCTGACATCCCGGTGGCGCCACAAGCAACCGTCAACAGGCACGCAACATAGCGAGACACGCAACCATGGCACAACGCAATGGCTTCCTCAGCCTGGGAGCCTTCCTCTACCCCAGCGGCCACCACATCGCCGCCTGGCGCCATCCCGACGCCAAGGCCGACGCGGGCATCGACTTCAAGCACTACGTAGCACTGGCGCAGGCCGCCGAGGCGGCGAAATTCGACCTGATCTTCCTGGCCGACGGCGTGGGCACGCGCGGCGGCGATGTCGAATTCCTGAGCCGCACCGCGCACAGCTACCAGGCGCAGTTCGAACCGATCACCCTGCTGTCTGCGCTGGCCGCGGTGACCGATCGCATCGGCCTGGTCGGCACCGCGTCCACCAGCTTCAACGAGCCCTACCACGTGGCGCGCAAGTTCGCCTCGCTCGACCATATCTCGGGCGGCCGCGCCGGCTGGAACCTGGTCACCTCGTCCAACGAGCATGAAGCGCGCAACTTCAACCGCGACCACCATTTCGCGCATGCCCAGCGCTACGAACGCGCCGCCGAATTCGCCGACGTGGTCACCGGCCTGTGGAACAGCTGGGAGGACGATGCCTTCCTGCGCGACAAGGCCAGCGGACGCTATTACGATCCCGCCCGGCGCCACGTGCTGCGCCACAAGGGCAAGCACTTCTCGGTGCAGGGGCCGCTCAACGTTTCGCGCACGCCGCAGGGCCATCCCGTGGTGGTACAGGCCGGCTCGTCCGAAGCCGGCAAGGAACTCGCCGCGCGCACCGGCGAAGCCGTGTTCACCGCCCAGCAGACCGTGGAAGACGCGGTGGCGTTCTACGCCGACGTCAAGGGCCGCCTTGCCAGGTACGGACGCGATGCCGATGACCTGAAGATCCTGCCCGGCGTGTTTCCCGTGGTGGCGCAAAGCGAGGGCGAAGCCAGGGAGAAGTTCGAGCAGCTGCAAGCGCTGATCGACCCGGTGGTCGGCCTTGCGCTGGTGTCGGGACTGAGCGGCGGCTTCGACCTGTCCGGCTACCCGCTCGATGGCCCGATTCCCGAGCTGCCCGAAACCAACGCCAGCAAGAGCCGCCAGCGCCTGGTGATCGACCTGGCGCGGCGCGAGAACCTGACCATCCGCCAGCTTTACCAGCGCGTCGCCGGGGCGCGCGGCCACTGGCAACTGGTCGGCACGCCCGTGCAGATTGCGGACCAGCTCGAAGAACGCTTCCGGAAATATGGCGCGGATGGCTACAACGTCATGTCGCCGTTGCTGCCGGGCGGGCTGACCGATTTCATCGAGCTGGTGCTGCCGGAATTGCGGCGCCGGGGCCTGTTCCGCACCGAGTACTCGGGCAGCACGCTGCGCGAGCACCTTGGCCTCAAGCGCCCCGCGCATCCGGCCCGGAGCGCGGACACCGCTGCCGCCAAACCCGTCGCACCAACCATTGCCGCCACCGCATGACCACTACGTCCACCCTTGCCCACGCCACTCCCGCGTCCGATCCCGATTTCCTCGCGCGTGAAACCCTGCGCCTGCTCGGCCCCGCGCCCGACAACTGGGTGCCCGACCACCCCGGCATCGATCACAACGTAGCCATTGTCGGCGGCGGCCAGAGCGGCAGTGCCTATGCCTTCGCGCTGCGCCGCGCGGGCATAGGCCGCGTCACCGTGCTGGATGCCGCGCCCGACGGCTCGCAAGCCGGCGTGTGGCGCACCCGCGCCCGCATGCAGAAGCTGCGCACGCCCAAGAACCTGATCGGGCCTGAACTCGGCCTACCGGCACTGGGCTTCCAGGCCTGGTACGAAGCGCGGCACGGCGCCGCGGCCTACGCCGCGATCGACCGCATTCCCCGCCTCGCCTGGGCCGATTACCTGGACTGGTACCGCGGCTTCCTCGGCGTCCAGGTGCGCTACGGCACGCGGGTCCTGCGCATAGAGCCCGTCACCGGCGGCGTGGTGCCGCACTTCCGCCTGCATGTGGAAGCCAACGGGGAGGCGCGCGTCGAAACCGCGCGCAAGATCATCCTGGCCAATGGCGTGGCGGGCAACGGGGCCCCGTTCGTGCCAGCCGTCCTGTCGCAGGCCGTGGCCGCCGGGCTGGCAGCCCATACCGCCGATGCCATCGACTTCGACGCACTGCGCGGCAAGACGGTCGCAGTGCTGGGCGCCGCCGCCTCGGCCTTCGACGCCGCCGCCGTGGCGCTGGAGTCCGGCGCCGCGGCCGTGCACCTGTTCGCGCGCCGCGGCCATATCGCCGCCACGCCGGTCTCGCGGGTGCGCGCCTATCCCGGCCTCTACGACAACTACCATGCCCTGCCCGACGCCACGCGCTGGGAGCAGGCCATCCGCTACCGCCGCGCCGGCTCCACGCCGCCGGCGGATTCGGTTGAGCGGGTGCTCAGGTTCCCGCAGTTCCATCTGCACCTGGGCACGGCGCTGTGCGCCGCCGAAGTGGAGGCTGGCCGCATCGTCACCGAGGTACAGGGCGAGACGCTGCGCTTCGACTTTGCGATTGCAGGCACCGGCTACCTGGTCGATCCGTCGGCACGGCCCGAGCTGGCAGACATAGCGCCGCACATCCTGCGCTGGCGCGAGCGCTACCAGCCGCCGGCGGATGCGCGCGACGACGAGCTGGCGGCCTCGCCCTATCTCGGCGCCGGCCTCGAATACCTGGAGAAGACGCCCGGCGCCGCGCCGTGGCTGCGCGACATCCACGTGCACAACCCGGCCGGCTTCGCCAGCGTCGGCGTGCCGCTGGGCGACGTGCCGAGCATGCGCCGCGATATTCCCGGCACGGTAGCGCGCATCAGCCGCGACCTGCTGCTGGCCGACCTGCCGCTGCACCAGCAGCGCATCCGCGGTGACGTGCCGGCCGATTTCGGCCCCGAGTTCTATGCGGGCGCGCTGTGGACGCCCGCTCGGGCAAGGCGCGCCGCCGCCTGAGCCGGGCGCGGGATGGCATGCCGGCCGCATCCCGCATTGCACCATGCGGCGCGGCGCCACGCCCGCCCGGCGGGCGGCGCTGTCACCGGCGCCTGGCGCCGCTCCCCTTCCTGACGGGTATGCAGTTTGCTTCCCCGGGTGTCCTATACTGGACAGCAGTTCCCCCGAAATTGTCGCCATGCCGAGGAGGTATCCCCATGGTCACGATGAACCGCCGTCAGTTTCTCAAGATTACCGGAGTGTCCCTCGCGGGCTCCAGTCTTGCGCTGATGGGATTCTCCCCCGGCCCGGCGCTGGCCGAGGTGCGCGCCTACAAGCTGGCCCGCGCCACCGAAACCCGCAATACCTGCCCGTACTGCTCGGTCGCCTGCGGCATCCTGATGTACAGCCTGGGCGACGGCGCGAAGAACGCCAAGGCCAGCATCATCCACATCGAGGGCGATGCCGACCATCCGGTCAACCGCGGCACGCTCTGCCCCAAGGGCGCGGCCCTGATCGACTTCATCCACAGCCCCAGCCGGCTGAAGTACCCCGAGTATCGCGCCCCCGGATCGGACCGGTGGCAGCGCCTGTCGTGGGATGACGCGCTCGACCGCATCGCGAAGCGCATGAAGGAAGACCGCGACGCCAACTTCGTCGAGAAGACCGCCGACGGCAAGACCGTCAATCGATGGCTGACCACCGGCATGCTGGCGGCCTCCGCCAGCAGCAACGAGGTTGGCTACCTGACCCACAAGACGATCCGCAGCATGGGGATGCTGGCGTTCGACAACCAGGCGCGTGTCTGACACGGTCCGACGGTGGCAGGTCTTGCCCCGACGTTTGGCCGCGGTGCGATGACGAATCACTGGGTCGACATCAAGAACGCGGATGTCATCCTGATCATGGGCGGCAATGCGGCCGAGGCGCACCCGTGCGGATTCAAGTGGGTCACGGAGGCCAAGGCGCACAACAAGGCCCGCCTGATCGTGGTCGATCCGCGCTTTACGCGCTCGGCATCGGTGGCGGACCTGTATGTGCCGATCCGCACCGGCAGCGACATCGTATTCCTGGGCGGGGTGATCCACTACCTGCTGAGCCAGGACAAGATCCAGCACGAGTACGTGAAGAACTACACCGACTTCACCTTTATCGTGCGCGAGGACTTCACCTTCGACCAGGGCATCTTCTCCGGCTACGACGCCGCCGCGCGCAAGTACGACAAGTCCACCTGGGACTACGAAAAAGGGGACGACGGCTTCGTCAAGACCGATCCCACGCTGACCCATCCGCGCTGCGTCTACAACCTGCTCAAGCAGCATTACGCGCGCTATACGCCCGAGATGGTGGAACGGGTGTGCGGCTCGCCCAGGGACAAGTTCCAGGCCGTGTGCGAGATGCTGGCCTCGACCGCCACGCCGACGCGCGCCATGACCATCATGTACGCGCTTGGCTGGACACAGCACTCGATCGGCTCGCAGATCATCCGCACCGGGGCCATGGTGCAATTGCTGCTGGGCAACATCGGCATCGCGGGCGGCGGCATGAATGCGCTGCGCGGACATTCCAACATCCAGGGCCTGACCGATCTGGGGCTGCTGTCGAACCTGCTGCCCGGCTACCTGACCCTGCCGAACGAGGCCGAACAGGATTACGGCAAATATATCGCCGATCGCGCGCCCAAGCCGCTGCGGCCCAACCAGCTCAGCTACTGGCAGAACTACGGCAAATTCCATGTCAGCCTGATGAAGGCATGGTGGGGCAACGCCGCCACCGCCGACAACCAGTGGGCATACGACTACCTGCCCAAGCTCGACAAACCGTACGACCTGCTGCAGGTGATCGAGCTGATGAGCCAGGGCAAGATGAATGGCTATATCGCCCAGGGTTTCAACCCGCTGGTGGCCGCGCCGAACAAGGCCAAGCTCAGCGCCGGCCTGGCCAGGCTCAAGTTCCTGGTGATCATGGACCCGCTGGCGACCGAGACTTCCGAGTTCTGGCGCCATGTCGACGAGATCAACAACGTCGATCCGGCCAAGATCCAGACCGAGGTGTTCCGCCTGCCGACCACCTGCTTCGCCGAGGAAGATGGCGCGCTGATCAACTCCGGGCGCTGGCTCCAATGGCACTGGAAAGGCGCCGAGCCGCCGGGCGAGGCGCGCAGCGACCTGGAGATCATGTCGGGCCTGTTCCTGCGCCTGCGCAAGCTGTACCAGGACGGCGGCGGCAAGTATCCCGATCCCATCGTCAACCTGTCGTGGCCCTACGCCAATCCGGCCAGCCCGACGCCCGAGGAACTGGCCAAGGAATATTCCGGCCGCGCGCTGACCGAGCTGAAGGACCCCAAGGACGCCACCAAGGTGACGCGGCGCGCCGGCGAACAGCTTTCCGGCTTCGCCGAACTGCGCGACGACGGCAGCACCGCCAGCGGCTGCTGGCTGTTCTGCGGCGCCTGGACCACGGCGGGCAACCAGATGGCGCGGCGCGACAACGCGGACCCGACCGGCATCGGCCAGACCCTGAACTGGGCCTGGGCGTGGCCGGCCAATCGCCGCGTGATGTACAACCGCGCCTCGTGCGATGTGAGCGGCAAGCCGTTCAACCCGGCGCGCAAGCTGATCGCCTGGAACGGCACCAACTGGAGCGGCGCCGACGTACCGGATTTCAAGGCCGACGAGGATCCGGCCAACGGCATGGGACCCTTCATCATGAACCCGGAAGGCGTGGCACGCTTCTTTGCCCGCGGCGGCATGGCCGAGGGCCCCTTCCCCGAGCACTATGAACCCTTCGAAACGCCGCTCGGCTATAACCCGCTCAATGCCAAGCAGCCGCAGGCCACCAACAACCCGGCCGCGCGCATCTTCAAGGACGACCAGGCCGCGCTGGGCAAGGTCGAGCAGTTCCCGCACATCGCCACGTCCTACCGGCTGACCGAGCATTTCCACGGCTGGACCAAGCACGCCCGCATCAACGCCATCCTGCAGCCGGAACAGTTCGTCGAAATCGGCGAGGCGCTGGCCAAGGAGATCGGCGTGGTCGCGGGGGACCGCGTGAAGGTGTCCTCCAACCGGGGCTTCATCAAGGCGGTGGCGGTGGTCACCAAGCGCATCAAACCGCTCCAGGTGGACGGCAAGACGCTGCACACGGTCGGCATCCCGATTCACTGGGGATTCACCGGACTGGCCAAGCCGGGGTACGTGACCAACACCCTGACCCCGGTGGTGGGCGACGGCAACTCGCAGACCCCCGAATTCAAGTCGTTCCTGGTGAAGGTCGAAAAGGCATAGGTGAACGCCATGGCACTGCAATCTCTCGACATCCGCCGCCGCTCGGCCACCACCACGCCCCCGACCCAGGTGCGCACGCCGGTGACGGGCTCCGTCGCCAAGCTGATCGATACCACCAAATGCATCGGCTGCAAGGCCTGCCAGGCAGCCTGCATGGAGTGGAACGACCTGCGCGACGAGGTCGGCCACAACGCCGGTGTCTACGATAACCCCGCCGATCTCAGCGACCAGTCGTGGACGGTGATGCGTTTCAGCGAGTACGAGAACCCCAAGGGCGACCTGGAATGGCTGATCCGCAAGGACGGCTGCATGCACTGCGACGACCCCGGCTGCCTGAAGGCCTGCCCCTCGCCCGGGGCCATTGTGCAGTACACCAATGGCATCGTCGATTTCAATGAGGAGAATTGCATCGGCTGCGGCTATTGCGTGACCGGCTGCCCGTTCAATATCCCGCGCATCTCCAAGGTCGACCGCAAGGCGTACAAATGCACCCTGTGCTCGGACCGCGTCGGGGTGGGACAGGAGCCCGCCTGCGTGAAGACCTGCCCGACCGGCGCCATCGTCTTCGGCACCAAGGAAGACATGAAGCAGCACGCCGCCGAACGCATCGAGGACCTGAAGTCGCGCGGCTTCGACAAGGCGGGCCTGTATGACCCCGCCGGCGTGGGCGGCACCCACGTGATGTATGTGCTGCACCACGCGGACAATCCATCGCTCTATCACGGCCTGCCGAACGACCCGCATATCAGCCCGCTGGTCGGCCTGTGGAAGGGTCTCGCCAAGCCGCTGGCGGTGGCCGGCATCGCGCTGACCGCGCTGGCCGGATTCTTCCACTACATCCGGGTCGGCCCGAACGAGACCGGCCCCGAGGACGAGGAAGCCGCCGAAGCCGAACTGGCGCGCGAACGCGGCACCCGTCCGCCGGGCCCGCTGGGTGAGGAGGAACACCATGAAATCCGCTGACAAGCCGGGCCTGATCCAACGCTATACGGCCGCCGAGCGCACCAACCACTGGATCGTCGCCATCACCTTCGTGCTGCTGGCGCTGTCCGGCCTGGCGCTGTTCCATCCGTCGATGTTCTGGTTGAGCAACCTGTTCGGCGGCGGCACCTGGACGCGCATCCTGCATCCCTTCCTGGGTATCGTGATGTTCGTCGCCTTCACGGTGCTGGCGCTGGGCTTCTGGCGCGACAACCTGCTTGACCGCAACGACCGCGCCTGGCTGTCGAAGCTCGGCGACGTGCTGAACAACCGGGAAGAGGCGCTGCCGGAAGTCGGGCGCTACAACGCCGGCCAGAAACTGCTGTTCTTCGTGATGGTGGCCTGCGTCCTATTGCTGCTGGTGACGGGCATCGTGATCTGGCGGGTCTACTTCTCCGGCTATTATTCCATCGGCGTGCTGCGCGCCGCTTCGGTGCTGCATGCCATTTGCGCCTTCGTGCTGATTTGCGGCATCATTGTCCACATCTATGCGGCGCTGTGGATCAAGGGCTCGATCCGGGCCATGACGCGCGGCACGGTCACCCACGGATGGGCCTGGAAGCACCACCGCGCCTGGTTCAGGCAGGTCTTCAGGCAAGGCAACAAGTAGCGCCGTACGGCGGCTGCCGCCCGCACCGTGCGGCGCCCACCCGTGACCGGGGACAAGGGCGTCGGGACCAGCCATGGTGCAGCGGATTCTTCAACCCCACGAAATCGAGTCGCTCGATCACGTCGCGCTGGCGCGCCTGCGCCTGCCGCTGCGCACCGAGACCTTTCTCGCGCGCGCCCAGCGCCTGAGGCAACTGGCGGGCGGCCATCCGATCGGCGCCTATCTCGAGCTGATGGCCACCCTGGCCGAGACCCAGCACGACATTGCCCAGTCCCTCGCGGTGCCCCCTCCCGACCAGGATGCCATCCGCCTGGCGCAGGCCCACCGCATGCCGCCCCTGGCTGCCGCTGGTGGCCAGGGCCAGCCCGCCTGGCGCGCGGCGCTGGCGGCGCTGCTGAACCGGCTCGAGCGCCAGGACGGCCTGCCGGAGGCCGTGGCCGCCACCCTGGCGCGGCTGGCGGCGCTGCCCCCGCAGACGCTGGATGCGCAGGCGCAGGCGCTGCTCGCCGGACGCGCCGCCGAGGCGGACTGCGCCATCGCGCCGTTCCTGATGGCCGCGCTGCAGGTCAGCTGGACCAGCCAGGCCAGCCAGCTTGCCGAGCGGGATGTGCCGGACCTGGATGTACCAGGCGTGTGCCCGGTATGCGGCACGCTGCCGGTGGCCAGCATCGTGCGCATCGGTGGCCGCTACCAGGGCCTGCGCTACCTGCATTGCGCGCTTTGCGCCAGCGAATGGCATATGGTGCGCGTCAAATGCACCCACTGCGAATCCACCGAAGGCATTGGCTACCACATCGTCGAAGGGGTGGAAGGCGCCGGGGCGAACCAGCAGGACGCCAGCAATAGCGCGGTCAAGGCGGAATCCTGCGATCACTGCCATACCTACCGCAAGATCTGCTACATGGAGAAAGACCCGCTGGTGGAGCCTGTCGCCGACGATCTCGCCAGCCTGGCGCTCGACCTGCTGATGGGCGAGGCGGGCTATGCGCGCAGCAGTGGCAACCCCATGCTGTGGCAGGGGATGGAGGACGCGGAGCATACGGAAAACACGGAGGACTGACCCATGGCCGAGAGCGCAAGCGTCCCCGCCGGCGCGGCGGACATCCCTTCGGTCGACCGCCTGCTTAGTCTCCCCGAACTGCAGCCCCTGCTGGCCCTGCACGGGCGCACCCAGGTGACGGCGGCGCTGCGCAGGCAACTGGACCAATACCGCGCCGCCGCAATCGCTGGCAAGCTGCCGGCGCACGCGCTGGGCGGCCGCGCCCTGGCCGATGCGCTGGGCACGGCGCTGGCCACCGCCAGCCAGCCGCGCCTGCGCGCCGTATTCAACCTGACCGGCACGGTGCTGCATACCAATCTCGGCCGGGCCTTGCTGCCCGACAGCGCGGTGCGGGAAGTCGTGCAGGCGCTGACCACGCCCGCCAACCTGGAATTCGACCTGGCGACCGGCGAGCGCGGCGAGCGCGACGACCTGGTCGAAGACCTGCTGTGCGAGCTGACCGGCGCCGCAGCCGCGACCGTTGTCAACAATAATGCGGCGGCGGTGCTGCTGATGCTGAATACCCTGGCCCAGCGGCGCGAAGTGGTGGTCTCGCGCGGGGAGCTGGTGGAGATCGGCGGCGCCTTCCGCATACCCGATATCATGCAGCGGGCCGGCGCCAGGCTGGTCGAGATCGGCACCACCAACCGCACCCATCCGCGCGACTACGCCGACGCCATCGGCCCGCGCACCGCGCTGCTGATGAAGGTGCATTGCAGCAACTACCAGATCACGGGCTTTACCTGCAGCGTCGGCGTGGACGAAGTGGCAGCGCTGGCGCGCCCGCATGGCCTGCCCGTGGCGGTCGACCTTGGCAGCGGCACCCTGCTCGACCTGACCCGCTGGCAGTTGCCGAGCGAAACCACGGTACGCGAGACCATCGCGGCCGGCGCCGACCTGGTGACCTTCAGCGGCGACAAACTGCTCGGCGGCCCGCAGGCGGGCCTGATCGTCGGGCGCGCCGACCTGATCCGCCGGATCAGGAAGAACCCGCTGAAGCGGGCGCTGCGCGTCGGCAAGCTGACGCTGGCCGCGCTCGAACCGGTATTGCGGCTCTACCGGTCGCCGGAGCTGCTGGCCGACAGCCTGCCCACCTTGCGCCTGCTGACCCGCCCGGCGCACAAGCTGGAAGCGCAGGCGCTGCGCCTGTGCCCGCTGCTGCAGCCTGCCCTGGGGGATGCCTACCTGGTAGCGGCCGCGCCGATGCTCAGCCAGATCGGCAGCGGTGCGCTGCCTGGCAGCCAGCTGCCGAGCCATGGCCTGACCATCGCGGTGGCCGAGGGCGGACGCAGCGCCGGCGCCGGGCGGCGGCTGCAACGGCTCGAGGCCGCCCTGCGCGCGCTGCCGCGCCCGGTCATCGGCCGGGTCGGCGAACAAGCGCTATGGCTGGACCTGCGCTGCCTGGAAGAGACGGACGAAGCCGCCTTCACCGCGCAATGGCAAGCGCTGCGCCTATGATCATCGGCACCGCCGGGCATATCGATCACGGCAAGACCACCCTGGTGCGCGCGCTGACCGGCGTGGACACCGACCGGCTCAAGGAAGAGAAAGCGCGCGGGATCTCCATCGAGCTGGGTTACGCCTACACGCCGCTCGCCAACGGCGACGTGCTGGGCTATATCGACGTGCCCGGTCACGAGCGCCTGATCCACACCATGGCGGCCGGCGCCAGCGGCATCGATCTCGCCCTGCTGGTGATCGCGGCGGACGATGGCGTGATGCCGCAAACGCGCGAGCATGTGGCGATCGTCGAGCAACTGGGCATCGCGCGCGCCGTGGTGGCCCTGACCAAGGCCGACCGCGTGGATGAAGCCCGCATCCGCCAGGTGCGCCGCGAGATCGAGGGTCTGCTGTCGGCCACGCCGTTTGCCGGCGCACCGGTGTTCGCGCTCGATGCGACCAGGCCGGACGATGCGGGCGTGGCGGCGCTGCACCGGCATCTGCATGACGTGGCGCAACAACTGCCGCCGCGCGACGCCGCCGGCCTGTTCCGGCTCGCGGTGGACCGCGTATTCACCTTGCCGGGCCACGGTACCGTCGTCACCGGCACAGTGTTCGGCGGGCAGGTCCATGCCGGCGATGTCATGCGCCTGGCGCCCTCGGGCAAGCCGGTGCGCGTGCGCAGCCTCCACGCGCAGCAGCGCCCTGCCCCCGCCGGCTCGGCGGGACAGCGGTGTGCCCTCAATCTGGCGGGCATCGACAAGGAAGCCGTCAGCCGCGGCGACTGGGTGGTCGACCCAGCGCTGGCCGTCCCGGTGAGCCGCCTCGACGTCTCGATCGCCTTGCTGTCCGACGCGGATCTTCGGCTGGCGCACTGGTCCCCCCTGCACGTCCACCTCGGGACCACGCACCGGCTGGCCAATATCGTGCTGCTCACCGCCGAGACGCTGGGGCCCGGCGGCACGGCCCTGGCGCAACTGGTATTCGGCGCGCCACTGCATGCCGTACCCGGCGATCGCTTCATCGTGCGCAATGCGCAGGCGACCCGGACGGTGGGCGGCGGCTGCGTGCTCGATCCCTTCGCGCCCGAGCGCAGGCGCCGTACGGCCGCGCGCCTGGCCTACCTGCAAGCGCTCCGGCAGATGACCGAGGGCGCCGGCCTGGCACCGCTGCTGGCGCAGGCGGCCCACGGCATCGCCGTCTCCCGCCTGGCCTGCCTGACCGGCGTCGGGCCGGATGGCTGGCGCCTGCCGGCCGATGCCATGACCCTTCCGGCGCAAGGGCATGGCGATGCCTGCGTCATCCTGGCCAGTCACTGGCAGGCGCTGCAGCGCGCGCTGCTGGATGCGCTCGCGGCATTTCATGCGCGCCTGCCGGACGAGCCCGGCCCCGATGCCGGCAGCTTGCGGCGCATCGCCTTTGCCGGCGCGCCATCCCTGCCGGAGGCCGCCTGGGCGGCGCTGGTCGACACGCTGGCGGCGCATGGCGAGATCCGCCGCAATGGCGCCTGGCTGCAGTTGCCCTCGCATGCGATCACCCTCTCCGAGAACGACCTCGCGCTGGCGCAAGGCATCCTGCCGTTGCTGGCGGCGAGCGGATACGATCCGCCTTGGGTACGCGACCTGGCCGCCGCGCTGCACGTGCCGGAGGAAAGGATGCGCCTGCTGTTGCGCAAGCTGGCGCGCCAGGGCGCGCTTTACCAGGTGGTGCGCGACCTGTTCTACGACGGCGCGCGGGTGCGGGAGCTGGCCGGCCGGGTCGCCGCGCTGGTGGCACGGCACGGCAGTGTCGACGCCATCCAGTTTCGCGACGCCACCGGACTGGGGCGCAAGCGTGCCATCCAGATTTTGGAGTTCTTCGACCGCGTCGGCTACACTCGACGCGTCGGCAATGCGCGGGTATTGCGTCCCGACAGTGAATGGCAGGCAGTTCATACCACCGCCATCCAGCGTAGTACGCAGTGAGGAAGGCATGCGTATCCGGTGATGCGGCCGGGCTTCAAATCCGGTTGGGGGCGTTAGCCGTTCCCAGGTAGGTTCGACTCCTACTGCTTTCCGCCATCGTTTCGGTGGTCCGGCACTGGCGGCAGCCATCGCGGCGGACGCCTCGCCGGGCCGGCAGGGGGATCCATGCGGCCTGACATCCAGCCTGACATCCAGACAGAGCACTCCGGCGCCCAGCAGCGGCCCGTGGTGCGGCATCGGGGACAGGCACCGGCCATGGACGCCGACCGCGTGTCCGAGGAATTCCCGGTCGCGCTCGTGTTCAACGGCATCTCCCACGCGGTGATGATGGCGACGCCCTGCGATCTCGAGGAATTTGCCATCGGCTTCGCCCTGACCGAGGGGATCGTCGGCAGCGTCCACGACATCTTCGATATCGAGGCGACCATGCACGCCGCCAGCGCCGAAGTCCACCTGACCATCGGGCAGCAGGCCTTCCTGGCGCTGAAGGACAAGCGGCGCGCGCTGGCGGGCCGCACCGGTTGCGGCGTGTGCGGCATCGAAAGCCTGCAGATGCTGGACCTGACGCCGGCCCCCGTCGCCCAGCCAACCCCGCCGCTTGCGCTCGGTGCCGTGATCGCGCGCGCCGTGCGCGAGCTGCCCGGGCACCAGACCTTGATGGCCGCCACCGGCGGTGTGCATGCGGCCGCGTGGTGCGGCCTCGATGGCGCCATTGTCAAAGTCTTCGAAGACGTTGGCCGGCACAATGCCCTCGACAAGCTGGTGGGCTATCTTGCGCGCCAGCGGATCGACATGACGCGCGGCTTTGTCTTCCTGTCGAGCCGCGCCAGCTACGAACTGGCGCGCAAGGCGGCACGGATGAACATCCCCCTGCTGGCGACCATCTCCGCGCCGACCTCGCTCGCCATCGACATCGCGCAGCAGGCAGGCATGATGCTGGTGAGCTTTTGCAGGCAGGATGGCTTCGTCGAATATACCGGCCTGCCTTCGCCGGCTGGCGATAGCACCGGCGCTGCCACCGGCACGGCGCCATAGCGGCCCGGCTGCCGCAGCCTCGCCCGGCGCGCATGCGCTCGAACGCCGCGGTGCAGCATCCTTGCCGCCGTCTTATTGCCGGCAGGAAGCGCGGGCGCATCCTACTATGCAATTTGAATTCTGCAATCGGCCCGCCGGCCAACCGTGGGGAGGAATCAGCATGGACCGTCGTTCATTTCTACGCCTGGGAGCCGCCGCCCCGGTATGCCTCGGTGCTTCCGGCGCCGCGGTACTGGCGCGCGCGCAGACGCAAAGCGAAGATGCCCTGCTGGCGGCGCAGGGCTGGCGCGTCTACGAGGTCACCACGGAACTCTCGTTGCCGCCGGCGGCCGCTCCGGCCAGCGCCTGGCTGCCGATGACCGCCGCGCGGCTTGGCGACTACCAGCGCACGCTGTCGAGCCGCTGGGAGGCAGCCGACGCGCAGGCGCGCACCGCGCTCGCGCCGGGCTATGACACGCGCATGCTGGCGCTTAGCTGGCCCGGCCCCGCCGCAGCGCAAAGCGCGGAACTGAAAGCCAAGCTGGTGGAAATGGTGGCGCTGCGCGATCGCAAGACCGATCTGGGCCTGGCGCCATCCGCACAGGCCCCGCGCGAGCCGGCCGCGACCTTGCGCGAGTACCTGGCGCCGACGCGGTTGCTGCCGACCGGCGGCATCGTCAAGACGACCGCGCAGCAGATCACGGCCGGCGCATCCGACGACATGAGCAAGGCCCGCGCGCTCTACGAATGGGTGATCGACCACACCTGCCGCGAAGCCAGCGTGCGCGGCTGCGGCGTCGGCGACGTCGCGCGCATGCTGCGCACCGGCGGCGTGATGAACGGCAAGTGCGTGGATATCAACGGCCTGTTCGTGGCGCTGGCGCGGGCATCCGGCATACCCGCCCGCGATGCCTTCGGCGTGCGCGTCGATACCTCGCTGTACGGGTTCAAGGCGCTGGGCAAGAGCGACGACATCTCGAAGGCGCAGCATTGCCGGGCCGAGTTCTATGCGGCAGGCTACGGCTGGATCCCGGTGGACCCGGCCGATGTGCGCAAGGTCGCGCTGGAGGAAGCCCCTGGCGGCCTGCCGATGAGCGACTGGAAGGTACGTTCGGCGCGCGCCATGTTGTTCGGCGCATGGGAGATGAACTGGGTTGCCTACAACCATGGCCACGATGTCGCCCTGCCCGGCAGCGCATCGCCGCCGGTACCGTTCCTGATGTACCCGAACGGCGAGACCGTCGCCGGCACGCTCGACAGCGTCGACCCGGCAGCCTTCGGCTACCGGATCACATCGCGCCGGATGGCCTAGGCGCGCGTCGCGCCCATACGCGATCCGGTTCCATTCCAGGAACCGGATCGCACGCCTTCGCCAGGCCACGGATCCGGACGCGCGAACGCGCGAACACTAGCCTCCCGTGGCGTCGCCCGTGGCGAATGCCCGCAACTGCCCGATATCCAGGATCTCGATCGAACCTCGTGTGCGGTGCAACAGGCCCTGCGTTTCAAATTCCTTGAGAATCTGATTCACCGTCTGCCGGGATAGCGAAAGCATCAAGCCGAGTTGTTCCTGCTGCACGTGAATAACGCGTCGGGTACGGCCATTCCATTCCCCGTAGCCCTCGGCTATGGCCAACAGCCGGCGAGCCAGCCTGACCGGCGCCGGCAGCGATGCCGACGCCCCGATCGCATGGAACGTCAGCCTCAGCTTTTGCGCAAGCAAAAGCCCGAACGCCCGCCAGTGCGACGGGTTCTGCCCAAGAAACGCAAGCAGGTCATGCTGGTCCACATGCAATAGGAGGACGTCGGTTTCCGCCCAGGCATCATGGGTGCGCGGCAAGCCGTCGAACAGGGAGATCTCCCCGAACCACTGCGGCGGCTCGACAAGGGCAAGCAGGGCCTCTTTGCCATCCGCGGAAAAACTTGTCATCCGGACCGCGCCATGCACCATGAAGTAGAGGCCGTCAGGCGCATCCCCACGTCCGAAAAGCCGCGAGCCAGTGGCCAGGGTCCTGGCCTTTGCATGCTCCGCGATCCACGCTTGCAATCCGGGGGTAAGGCCTGCAAACCAGGCACTGGAGTGCAACGCGGCCCGGCGCTCGTCGGAGGAGAATAGCTTTGGCACGGCGTCGATCGTAGCCTTATGTCGGGAAGCTGACATTGTATTCGGCCATTCCCGGCAAGAATCGCATCTTGAAGGCGTCACACATAGATGAAAACCCTCGAAGAGAACAGGCCTGGCCGCAGCCTGACCGCCACCGGCAGCCGTTTCCAGCGGATCTGCCCCCGGCCATCCTGACAACCACCTCACCAACAGGAACGAGGCAATGGCTACCGAGAATTCCCCCGCGCTCTACAGGCGTGATCTTCCCACCGCATTCCGTGCCATCCGCAAGCTGCTCGCCAACGGCGACGACACCACGCAAGTGTTCCTGATCATGCGCGCCCTCAACGGCTCGGCCGCGTCGAAGAATTTCGCGCGGCTCATGAAGATCCCGGGCGGGCCCAGGCAGATCTATCGGCGTGTCGAACTCGCGGAGCGCTTCTCCGATCCGGCCTTCATCGCAAGTTTCGCGCCCGGCACGCTTGGCGCGGCCTACCGCGCGTTCCTCGAGGCAACCGGATACAGCGCTGCCGGCCTGGCCGAAGTCTCCAACCTCGATCGCGAGCCGCTGGTCGAGCATCCCTATGCCTGGTTCGGCAGGCGTACGCGCGACATTCACGACGTCTGGCATGTACTGACCGGCTACCGGGCGGACGAAACCCTGGGCGAAGCCGCGCTGGTGGCCTTCAGCTACGCGCAGACCGGAGGCCTCGGCTGGGCATTCATCGCGGTGGCTGCCTCGTTGAAGAACCTGCGCGCCACGCGCAACACCGCCTTTGCCCGCGCCGTGATCGAGGGCTATCGCAACGGACGCAAGGCGAAGTGGCTGCTGGGCGAGGATTACGAAACGCTGATGCACGAGCCGCTCGAAGCCGCCCGCGCCCGGCTCGGCATCGCCGAACCCATCGCCTACCACGCGGCATGCGCCACCAGCGAATGGCATGAACCGGCCAAGGCAGGCTTCGACGCGCGCTCCGGCTCCGGCAGCGCAAGCGCCGCTCGGCACGGGGAGGATTTCACGTAGATCCAGCAGGGAACTCCGCCATCCTGGCTTGGCGAGCGAGCCGCCTTGGACGCCTGCGCGGCATGCGTGGTCAGATCACGGCGCCGCCGTTGGGACTGATCACCTGGCCCACCAGGTAATGATCGCCGGCCAGGTAGGTCACCATCGACGCGTATTCCTCCATCGTGCCCAGGCGCCCGGCCGGGCATATCTGCCAGAACCGGTTGCGCTTTTCCTCGCCTGCGGCCTCGAGATATCTCGTGAACTCGGGCGTTGCCACACCGCCTGGCGCCATGGCGTTGACAAAGATATTGGCGCCAGCCACCTCGGCCGCAACCGACTTGGTGAAGGCAACGACCGCTCCCTTGGTGGCGCTGTAATGCGGGCTATGCGCGCTCATCGCCGACATGCCGGCAATCGACGCGATATTGACGATCTTGCCGTCGCGCTGCGGCTCCATCAGCTTGAGCGCTTCGCGCGTGCAATAGAACAGGCCGTGCACATTGACGTCCCAGTAGCGATGCCATTCTTCGTCGCTCATCTGGCTGGTGAAACCCAGCGACTGGCGCGGCACCGGCGTGGTGAGATAGGCGTAGTGCCTGTTGCGGCGCCCGGTGTCGACCGGCCGGTTCGGCACCAGCGCCGCATTGTTGACGAGGATATGCAGCGCGCCGAAGCGTTCGACGGTGGCAGCGAACATCGCGGCGACCTCACCGCTCGACGATACGTCGCAACGCAGCGCCAGGCACTGTGCGCCGGCCGCTTCCACCGCCTGGCGCGTTTGCTCCAGCGCAGGCATGTCGATGTCACAGATCACCACGTGTGCGCCCGCCTTGCCGAGGTCGATCGCGATGGCGCCACCCATGCCGCGGCCGGCGCCGGTGACCAGGGCAATACGCCCTTCCAGTTTTTGTCTTTGGTACTGCGTCATGATGGATTACCTTGATTACCTTGTCGTTTGCACGGGTTGCATGCCGATGGCCGGCCGTGCGCAGGCGGCTCGCGCGGCCAGCGCGAAGAACAGTGCCGAAGCCATCGCCAGCGCATCCGTGGTCAGCAAAACCCGCGTCAGCGGCGCAGTGGTGCCATTGGCAATCAAGTAGTCGGTCGCAGCGCCCACGGCCACCGTGCCGATGGCGATCGCGAACACATTGATGCACAGCATGGTGAAGCCAGAGACCGTCGAGCGCATCTTCTGCGGCGTCATGCCCGTAATGGCCGCGTTGGCAGGGCCGTATAGCGCCAGCGGCAGGAAGAAGCCCACGCACATGCCGATGTAGAACAGGGGGGATCCGGCAGGCGCTAGACGATAGGCGATGACAAAAGGTGCGCAGATGACGACGAGGAGCGCCATGAACGTGGCACGCCCGCCAGGCAGTTTGCGCGCTGCGCGATCGCTCAGGACGCCGCCCGCCAACGCGCCGAGCGTGCCAAATAGCAGTTGCAGCGCGCCGATGCGGGTGGCGATGCCGGCGGCATCCATGCCGCGCTCATTCACCAGCCACAGTGGCGTGAACGAGAGGCCCGCGAACGCGATGTGCGTCAGCACAAAGCCGGTAATGGTGAAGCGAAGCGCACGATGCCCCCTGACCAGGCGCAGCACCGCGAGCACTTGTTGCAGTGCCGGCGCGCCCCGTTCCTGCGGCGCGAGCTGGCCGCGCTCTTCCTTCAGCAGCGCCAGCGGCAGCGCGATCGCGACGCCGGTCACGCCCAGGGCATAGAAGGTCGTGCGCCAACCGTACGTGGCGCCGAAGGTGCCGGCCAGCAGGAAGCTGCAGCCGATGCCCAGCGGGATGCCCATAAAGAACAGGCCCATCGCCGTGCCGCGCCGCTTCTCGGAGAACAGCTCGGACAGCAGGCCGACCGCGGCAGGCACAAGGGCCGCTTCACCGCTGGCGACAAAGAAGCGCGCGATCGCCATCTGCTCGAAGCTCTGCGCATGGCCGGACGCCCAGGTACAGGCGCTCCAGATCAGCACGCCGGCCGCGATGATCCGCGTCCGGCTGAAGCGATCCGCGAGCGTGCCCATGAGCATCGCCATGACACCGAAGCTAAGCACCCAGACCGCACCGACCAGGAAGCCATACTGCGCATTGTTGATCGCCAGCGCCTTGATGATCTGCGGCGAGAATCCCAGCAGCATGTTGCGGTCGATATGCGCCAGCAGGTGGATCGTCAGCAAGGTTGCCAGAACGGCAGAGGGGCTTTTCTTCCAGAACATCATTTGTCTCCAGGCCGCGGGATCGTTGAGCGCGGGGGGGGGGGGGGCGGCATACGGTACGCCGCCGTATTCCGTCCGGGTCTCGCCAGCCTACGCTACCTTGCGTACCGGCGCGCCGCGCTGCACCGGGGCACGGTTGGGCACCATGCCCAGTTGCTGCAGTGTCTCGCCGGCGGATTTCCACTGGGTGCCGATCTGGTAGATGCGGTGCGCGTCTTCGCCGGTGGCGACTTCGCGGTTGAGTTCGCGGGCAATGCGCACCATCTTCTCGATCTGTTGCACCGAGGTGGCGCGCTCGCCATCCGGTCCGAACAGCGTGTCCTCGATGCCGACACGCACGTGCAGGCCCAGCGCGATGGCCATGGTATTCATCGGGACCACGTTGCGGTTCAGCGTTTCGACCGTGAGCACGGCGCCATCCGGCGTGCGGCGCGCGAACTCGATCATGTCGGCCGGATGCAGGCCGGCCGCGCCGCCGCCGATGGCCACGTAGTTAAGGATCAGCGGGCCCGTGTAGACGCCGCGGCGGATCAGGCGCTCGACCGTTTCCAGCCCGGTCAGGTTGCCCAGCATGAAGTGCGGCTGGATGCCATGGGCGACCAGGCGCCTGATGTGCTCCACGTGCCAGGACGGATTGGACGGCACGATCATGTCGCGGTAGGCGGCCTGCAGCGCCGGGTTGGCGAGCGAGGTGCCGGCGATGTCGGCCTCGGTCATCAGCTCCATCACGTTCATCTGGCTGGTGTTGATCGCCACGGTGACCTGGTCGGGGCGCGGATCCAGTTCGGCCAGCATGTGGCGCGTGTCGTCGTTCAGCCACTTGGCTACCTCGCCTTCGTTCTCCGGTGCGAACGAAATCGAGCCGCCGACCTGGATGACCATCTTGGGCACCGCCTCACGCAGCCGGGCGAGCATCTCGTTGAACTTGGACAGGCGCTTGCTGCCCTTGCCGTCTTCCTCGCGCACATGCATGTGCAGGACCGTGGCGCCGGCGTTGTAGCAATCAACGGCCTTCTGAATCTGTTCGTCCATCGTGACCGGGATATCGTCCGAATCGCCGGCGGCCCATTGGGGGCCATAGGGCGCGACCTGGATCACGAGTTTTTCCTGGTTCTCAGGCAGCAGGGAATCGTCGAGGAAATGCATGGCTGGTTATCCTTGATGGTGTGGTCGGATCGGCTAATGGGCTCTCAGGCGCTCTCAGGCAGCCTTGACGCTGGCCGCCCTGGCCTGCTCGATGGCCGCCAGCTCCTCCAGGAGAATCGGCGCCCCGAGGCTGCTGGTATGGATGCCAAGCACACTCACCGCCTGCAGCACGGCAGCGATCTCCTCCCTGGTGGCGCCCAGTTCGAGCGCGCGGCGGATATGACGGCGCGTGCCCGGCGCGTACATGTGGGTGCAGGAGGCATCCACCGCGATGGCGAGAAACTCCAGCACCTTCGGCTCAAGCACGCCCGACATCACCGGGTGCATGCCCATCACCATGAATTTCTCGGCCCATGCCGGGTCGAGTGCCGCAAAGGCGTCCCACGCGGGATTCCAGTTGCCGGTGGCGCGCAATTGGTCGCAGACCGGCGTGGCGGTGCGGTTGGTGTCGTTGCTCATGCGTTGTCTCCTTGATGCCAGGGAATCGGTAGCGCTTTTCGGTAGCGCTGCCGTGGAGGCAAGTATCGGAGATCGGCAAATTCAGGTTTGACAAAAGGCGACATTGAATTTACATTTCACGACAGCTAGGGAGATCACCATGGCCTACCTGTTACGCAGCGCCAGCCTGACCAACTACGTCGATGTGGCGCGCTCGGTCGGCCTGGATCCCTATCGGCACTTGCGTGCCGCGGGCATCGACCGGTCAGTGCTGCTGGATCCGGATATGCGGATTCCGGCCGAAGCAGTCGGGCGCCTGCTGGAGGCATCGGCACAAGCCGCCGGCGTCGAGGACTTTGGCCTGCGCATGGCCGAGACGCGCCATCTCTCCAATCTGGGGCCGCTCGGATTCGCGGTGCAGGAGGGGCCGACGCTGCGCAAGGCGCTCGACGCGATGTCGTACTACCTGCGGCTCCAGAACGAGGCGCTCTACATGCGCATGGAGGAAACCGAGGACGTCGTGGTCATCCGGCAGGACATGATCGGCGGCCATCCCGGTTCAATGCGGCAGGGGACGCAACTGGCACTGGGCGTGCTGTTCCGGATGCTGAACCTGTTCCTTGGCGCCACATGGAAGCCGCGCAGCGTCTGCTTCATGCACAATGCGCCGGCAAGTCTCGCGGTCTATCAGCGTGTATTTGGCGCAGCCATTGCGTTCAACCAGGATTTCGACGGCATTGTGTGCCTGGCATCGGATCTTGACGCCGAGATTCCGTCCTACGATCCGGTCATGGCCCGACAGGCCCGTCAATACCTCGACGCGATGCTGGCGCAGTCCAATGCCACCATGACCGACAAGGTCAGGAAGCTGGTGTTCGCGCTGCTGCCGACAGGGGGGTGTTCGGTGGAGCGGGTGGCGCAACACCTTGGCGTGGAAGCCAGGACCGTGCAACGCCGCCTCGCGGATCACGGCGAGAGCTATTCGTCGATTCTCGATACCGTGCGCGTGGACCTGGCAACGCGGTATGTGGACAGCCTTGACCGCCGGCTGTCCGAGGTCGCGACGCTGCTGGGTTTCTCATCCCTGAGTGCGTTCTCGCGGTGGTTTGGCGGGCGTTTCGGCTGTAGCGTTTCGAAGTGGCGCGGCGGCAGGCCAGACGCTCCCGTGCCCAATCGGCAGGGAGCGGGCTCCCGAGGCCATTGAGGCTTCGAAGCGCGCAGAGGTGCGCCATACGCGCTGACCGCTCCGGACCACCGATACCGACGGCTACGACTCGGTTCAGTAGCGCGCATCCTTCGGTTTCTTGCCGCTCGGCCAGTCCTTCTCCTTACCCGGAAAATCCGGGCGTGGCATATGTGTGAAGTACTCGGCGACGTCCACTGCATCCTGATCGGACAGCACGTTACCCTCGCCCCAGCCACCATGCGTGTTGACGCCCATCGGCATATTGTTGCGGATAAAAGCGGCCGCCTTGTAGGTGCGTGCCAGTCCCGCCCCGATATTGAAGGATTCGTCACCCCACAACGGCGGGAACACGATATTGCCCGCTCGATCCTTCCTGCCCTCGCCATTGAGGCCGTGGCAGGAAGCGCATTGAGCAGCGTACAGGTTCTTGCCGCGCACCGGATCGCCAACCAGCTTGGTATCGATGGGCCAGGCGTTTTCGATCTGGACCCTGGCGCCATGCGGCACCGCCTGGGCCAGCCATTTCATGTAGGCAATGATCGCTTTCATCTCGGATGAGGTCTTGTTCAAGGGCTTGCCGTTCATCGAACGCATGAAGCAACCGTTGATGCGGTCCTCCAGTGTCACTACGCGATCGGCACGCGCGCTGAACTGGGGAAAAGAATTGACGGTATTGATATACGGCGCGCCCAGCGGCTTCTTGCCCTGTTGCACATGACAGCTGTTGCAATTCATATTTGCGCCCGTGTATTGCGGCAGCAGGCGCCGCGTCTCGTTCAGCAGGCGCTTGCCATGGTTGATCTCGTCCGCATTGGGCTCCCTGGCGATCAAGGTATCCGACGGAATCGTATAGTTCGGCAGACGATTGCCATCCTTGTCCAGCACCGGGAAGGTCTTGACGTTGTCTGCAACCGGGATGTCAGGCGCTGCCGTGGCGGCCATCGTGCTTCCAGTTGCCATCAAAACAGCCAGGACTGCTGCGATCTTGAATTTTCTACTCATGCTTACCTCCCGCCTCGATGTTCGGCTTCTTTTTCGCCAGAAAGGCACGGGTGCGCGCGACGTCGCCCTCTCCTATGGGAGGTGCCCGATTGACCCAGGCAGTGCGGATGAAATTGATCACGTCGGTGATGTCCTGATTGCTCAGGTGATTAAAACCGGGCATCGCGAAAGCCATGGCGTCATGACTGTTGGATGGCATCTTGCCGCCTTCCAGGGTGATCTGGATGATGGACTGGGGGTGTTGCGCGAACACCGCGGAATTGTTCGCCAACGCCGGAAACAAACGCGGTACGCCCCGGCCATCGGCGCGGTGGCAGGTCACGCACTGCTCCATGTAGATCACCGCCCCACGCGAATCGTAGCGGCCGTCGAGTAGCGCGGCAGTGGTGGTGTCCGTTCTCGGCGGGAACGTGTCTAGCTTGCCTTTCACGGCAGGTAGCTGCTTCACATAGGCCGCGATGCTCGCGATATCCTCATCCGTGAAATGACGCGTGCTGTGCTCGACCACATCAGCCATGGCGCCAAATGCCGCCACCTTGTCCGTACGGCCCGTCTTCAAGAACATCGCGATATCTGCTGCGCTCCAGGATTGCAGGCCCTGGGCTTCGCCGCGCAGGCTCTTCGCTCGCCAGCCATCGATCACCGCGCCGGACAGGAAGGCATCGCCATCCGCCAAGGACAGCGCCTTTTCCTGGTAGGCCAGGCCACGCGGCGTATGGCAGGCCCCGCAATGGCCGGGGCCCTCTACCAGGTAGGCACCCCGCACAAGCTTCTCGCTGGCGCCGGCGGGAGCGACGAACTCCCGCCTGGACGTGAATACCAGCTGCCACCACGCCATCGGCCAGCGCATGTTCAGCGGCCAGGGAATGGTCGAGTCGGCACTGGGCTTGCCATGTGGCTCCACATCGGACATGAAGTAGGCATATAGCGCCTGGATATCGGCGTCGGGCATGATCGCGTAGGACGGATAGGGCATCGCCGGATAAAGCGGCGTGCCATCCTTGCGTATGCCGTGCTGCACCGCATTCTTGAAATCGGCATAGCTATAGTTGCCGATGCCCGCCTGCTTGTCGGGCGTGATGTTCGACGAATAGATCGTGCCCACGGGCGTCTGCATCGCCAGGCCGCCCGCAAAGGGCTTGCCGTTGGGCACGGTGTGGCACGCCACGCAATCGGCGGTACGCGCAATATATGCGCCGGCTTTGGCCAGGCGCGAGTCATTGATATCGACAGATGCCGCCACATCAACCTGGCGGCTGGCGGTGAGTACCCGCGCACCGCCGATGGCCAGGACGGCAAGCACTCCCATCCCTGCCGCTATTTTGATCCCGAACTTCCTCATACAGGCTCTCCTCAATCACTGGCAAGTTTGCATGCCGGGGATTCATGCAACTTATCCAGCACATGAGGTCAGCTTATCGATATCCGGCAATAATCAATATAAGCAAATAACCAAAAATCATATCAATCGATGGCTTTTTGATCAGGCGCAAACAGCCTGCGGCGCAGCCGGGCGCATGCGCCACGGTGATTCCGCGCGCGATATGGCTCGAAGGGTTCTGTTGCGGCAAGCACCCGATGGAATCTGGCGATATGAACTCTAATGCGGCGAGACCGGCTCCACGTCGACCCAGCGTTGCTGGCCTTATCTTCCCGTGCCACCTGGGACGGCATAGACGCAGGCCACATCCCCTCCCCCGGAGCATCGTCATCGGATCCGCAGAGACACCCCGAGCATTTCCAGAACAGCATGCACCTTCGGCAGCAACTGGCGGCTGCGGGGCCAGACCAGGTGCAATGGCAGCCCATCGGTGGCCAGGTGCGGCAGGACTTCGACCAGCGCGCCGCTGCGCAACTCGTCCTGGACCAGCCACGTGGCCAGTTGCGCGATGCCCCAGCCGGCTGCGACCGCACTGACCTGCGCCTCGCCGCTACCCACGACGAGACGGCCTTGCACCGTTCGCCGTTCAGGCTGCCCGGCCTCATTGGCGAACAGCCAGGGGGCGGTGCTGCCGTCGGCTTTGCCGTAAACGACGCAGGCATGCTGCGTAAAGTCCCCGGATTGCGGCATGCCCGCGCGCTCAAGATAGGCTGGCGACGCGCAAAAGATCAGGCGCTCGGTACCCAGGTGGCGATGCCCCAGCGCAGCAGGCCAGGCATCGGGGCCGCCGATGCGTACGGCCACGTCGATGCCTTCGTCCACCAGATCGACAAAGCGATCCGTGAAGGAAATATGTGGCCGCAACCCCGGATGCTGCTCGGCGAACCGCAGCAGAAGCGGCAGTACCTGGAGGCGCCCGAAGGAAGCCGGCAGATCGACCCGTAACCGGCCGGCCGGCTCCGCATTCTGTGCCGCCAGCACTGTCTCCGCCTCTTCCAGGTCGGCAAGCACCCGGATGCAGGTGCGATAGAACGCTGCACCGGCCTCGGTCAGTACCACGCTGCGCGTGGTGCGTTCGAACAGCCGGCTGCCCAGGCGCGCCTCCAGTCGGGCCACGCTCTTGCTGATGGCGGAGACCGTCAGGTTGAGCCGTTCGGCGGCAACGGTGAAGCTGCCTGCGTCGGCGGTGTAGACGAACGTGTCGATGCCCTTGAGCCGCTCGGAGGGAGTCATTTCTCTCTGATTATTGACTTGAATTCAATATTTCATTGAAATAATACCAAAACAAGGAATTTCAGTCTCAAATAGCATACGGACTCCCGCCTTTACGGAATCCGACATGCCGCCTCTCGAAACCGCGCCCGCCCACATCACCCTGCCCGCCTCGGCTGCCGCCGGCAACGGCCTGCCGAGCGTCATCCTGGCGCTAGCGGCCTTTGTCATCGTCACCACGGAATTCCTGATTGTCGGCCTGCTGCCGGTGCTGGCACGAGACCTCGGCATCCCGGTCCCGGCCGCGGGGCAACTGATCACGCTGTTCGCCTTTACCGTGATGCTGTTCGGGCCGGTACTGACCGCGTTGCTGTCGCACGTCGAGCGCAAGCGCCTGTTCATTGCGATCATGCTGATCTTCGCCGCTTCGAATGCGCTGGCTGCGCTGTCGCCGAATATCTGGGTACTTGCCCTTGCCCGCTTCATCCCTGCGCTGGCGCTGCCGGTGTTCTGGGGCACCGCGAGTGAAACGGCGGCGCAACTGGCTGGCCCCGCGCGCGCCGGGCGTGCCGTGTCGCAGGTCTACTTCGGCATTTCCGCCGCCATGTTGTTCGGCATTCCACTGGGAACGCTGGCCTCGGGTGTCGTCGGCTGGCGCGGTGCGTTCTGGGGGCTTGCGGCGCTATCGCTGCTGATGGCGCTGCTGCAGTGGGTCTTCATGCCCGCGCTCGCGGGTTCGGAGCGGGTCAGGCTGGCCGCCCAGACCCGCATCCTCAAGGATTTCCGCTTCGTCGCCAATGTGGCGCTGTCCGTGGCGGTGTTTACGGCCATGTTCACTGCCTATACCTATCTGGCGGACACGCTGGAACGCATCGCCGGCATCCCTGCGCCGCAGGTGGGCTGGTGGTTGATGGGATTCGGGGCCATCGGGCTGTTCGGCAACTGGCTGGGCGGACACTTCGTGGATCGCAGTCCGCTGGGCGCGACGGTCGCCGGCACCGTGCTGCTGGGTATCGGCATGGCGGCCAGCGTACCGGCATCGGGATCCCACGGCCTGCTGGCGATCGTCCTCCTGGTCTGGGGCATTGCCTACACCGCCCTGTTCCCGGTCTGCCAGGTGCGGGTCATGCAGGCCGCGCCGCAAGCACAGGCGCTGGCCGGCACGCTCAACGTCTGCGCGGCGAACGCCGGCATCGGGCTGGGTGCCATGATCGGCGGCCTGGGCATCGGGCATTGGGGCCTGGGCTATGTCTGATATATCGCGGCGGGCATGGCGGCGCTGGCCGTCCTGCTGGCCCTGGCAATGGCGAGCCTCGCGGAGATGTCCCGGCGGGGCCGTGCACATCGCCGAACAGACATGGAGTGAGTCTTGCCGGACGGCGGCGCAGCACCAGCATCTGCGGCAGGAAGGACCATCGATTTCCTGGGTTCAGGGCGCCGTGGCTCTGACCTCGGCCAGGCAGCATCATGGAGATTCCCGGGATCCTGGGGAAACTCACTGTGGCGGACCTCAGCGCAGACCGGCAAACCTTGGTGCCGGAGCCAGCGGCAATAAAAAACCCGCAGCACAAACCAGGCTGCGGGTCTTTGTCTTTCAATACCGAGGCAAAGCCTCAGCCAGGCAACCGCCTGCTCAGATTTCCTCGTACAGCGGCAGCGTCAGGAATTCCGCGAAGTCTTCCGACGTGGACATCTGTTCGAAGATCTCGCCGGCGCGGTCGTAGGTCTTGGTGTCGCCACCGACGAACTCCTTGACCTTGGCCAGTTCTTCCGGGATCAGCGCGCGCACCATCTCGGCGGTCACCTTGCGGCCGTCTTCCAGCTTGCCCTTGGGCGAACGGATCCACTGCCACACCTGCGAGCGCGAGATTTCAGCGGTGGCGGCGTCTTCCATCAGGTTGTGGATGGGCACGCAGCCATTGCCGGCCAGCCAGGAACCGAGGTAGTGGATGCCGACGTTGATGTTCATGCGCAGGCCGGCTTCGGTGATCGGGGTTTCCGGCTGGAAGTCCAGCAGGTCCTTGGCCGTCACGCTGACATCGTCACGCTGCTTGCCGAACTGGTTGGGCGCGTCGCCCAGCACCGCCACGAATTCCTTCATGGCCGGCTCGACCAGGCCCGGGTGGGCCACCCAGCCGCCGTCGTAGCCGTCGGTGGCATCGCGCTTCTTGTCGTTGATGATGCCCTGCATGGCGATGGCGTTCTTCTCCGGATCGTTCTTGATCGGGATCAGTGCGCTCATGCCGCCGATGGCGGGCGCGCCGCGCTTGTGGCAGGTCTTGAGCAGCAGCAGCGCGTACGAGCGCATGAACGGCGAGGTCATGGTGACCTTGGCGCGATCGGCCAGGCAGAAGTTCTTGTCGACCTTGAACTTCTTGATGCACGAGAAGATGTAGTCCCAGCGGCCGGCGTTCAGGCCGGCGCTGTGCTCGCGCAGTTCATACAGGATTTCCTCCATCTCGAAGGCGGCCAGGATCGTCTCGATCAGTACGGTTGCCTTGACGGTGCCTTGCGGCAGGCCGATTTCGTTCTGGGCCATGACGAAGACATCGTTCCACAGACGGGCTTCGAGGTGGCTTTCCATCTTCGGCAGGTAGAAGAAGGGGCCGGCGCCGCGCGCGATCTGTTCCTTGGCGTTATGGAACAGGAACAGCGCGAAGTCGAAGATGCCGCCGGAGACGCGCTGGCCGTCGATGGTGACGTGCTTCTCGTCCAGGTGCCAGCCGCGCGGGCGCACCTGCAGCGTGGCGATCTTGTCGTTCAGCTTGTAGTGCTTGCCGTTGGAATCCAGCGTGAGCGTGCGGCGCACGGCGGCCTTGAGGTTGACCTGGCCCTGCAACTGGTTGTGCCAGTTGGGGGTGTTGGAGTCCTCGAAGTCGGTCATGTAGCTGTCGGCGCCCGAGTTGAACGCGTTGATGACCATCTTGGCTTCGACCGGGCCGGTGATTTCCACGCGGCGGCAATGCAGTGCCGGCGGCACCGGCGCGACCTTCCAGTCGCCTTCGCGCACGCTCTTGGTTTGCGGCAGGAAATCGGGCAGTTCGCCGGCGTCCAGGCGCTTGGTGCGCTCGACGCGGGCAGCCAGCAGTTCCTGGCGACGCGGCTCGAAGGCGCGGTGCAGTTTGTCCACCAGGGCCAGGGCCGCCGGCGTGAGGATATCTTCGTAGGCCGGCAGGATTTCGCCGGTAATCTTCATGCCCGCAGGCAGCGTGATGGCCATCAGTGTTCTCCTGTGATCGATGGTTTGATAAAGGTGCCCGCCGTCACACCGCCGCACCGCGGGTGCGGGCGAATTCGAGCAGGTCGTTCATGTCGTGCCCGGTGCCGGAAGGACTCACATCGAGCCGCTCCGCCGGATGACCGGCACGATTGATCCAGAACGTGGTGTAGCCGTACCAGGTGGCCCCGCAAGCGTCCCAGCCATTGGACGAGACGAAGAGGATTTCCCCGGCCGCCACCCCGAAAGCCTTTGGGCCCAGCGCATACGCGTCGGGTGCGGTCTTGTACATGCGCACCGCGTCCACGGACAGCACATGGTCGAACAGCCCGTGCATGCCGGCGCTCTTGACCGAGATATCCAGCATCTCCGGGTTGCCGTTCGACAGGATGCCCAGCGGCAGACCGGCAGCGTGCAGACGCTTGAGCGCCCCGAGGTTCTCCGGGAAGGCCGACAGGCAAGCGTATTCCTTGAGCAGCTGCGCCTCCGCGGCGGGGTCCAGCACCAGTTGCAGGCGTTCCGCGGCATAGCGCAGCGCATCCACCGTGATCGCCCAGAACGGCTTGTAGTATGCGCCGTCAGGGGCAGCCAGGGAGCGGATGCGGGTGTAGTCGATCTGCCGCTCGCGCCACAGCAGGGCCAGCGGCTCGCCCTTGCCCGGGAACAATTGTTCCGCGCGCGCGGTGACCGAATACACGTCGAACAGCGTGCCGTAGGCATCGAAGACGACTGCGCGGATCTTGTTCATGAGCTAGACGCTTTCCCCTGGCCAACCTGGCAGTCCCGTGCCCTGCGTGGGCCTGTACACCAATGAATGCATAGCATTGTAGGGAGACGTTGCAGTGCGGCAAAGTCGGTCAGGGTCACTTGATCTTTTACTTTTACCCCACTAATCTTTGCTAACGCCGTAAAGAATAGGCACCAAATCCACCCCATTACCGTGTTCGCCCTGTTATTTGGGTTGCATGCGGCATAAAACCGGCCTGCTTCGTGGATCATTTCAAACAATTGGAGACGTTCGTCTCCGTGGCCGCGCGCGGCAGCCTTTCGGCTGCCGCGGCGGCGGAAGGCGTGGCGCCCGCCATCATCGGCCGGCGCATCGATGCGCTGGAAGAGCGCCTGGGCGTCAAGCTGCTGCTGCGCACCACCCGCAAGATCAGCCTGACCTTCGAAGGCTCGGCCTTCCTGGAAGACTGCCAGCGCATCCTCAACGACCTGCACAACGCCGAGGCCAGCGTCTCGGCCGGCGGCGTCAAGGCCAGCGGCCACCTGCGCGTGACCGCGCCGGCCGGCTACGGGCGCAAGCACGTGGCGCCGCTGGTGCCCCTGTTCATCGAGTCGCACCCGGATGTGACGATCACGCTGGACCTGTCGGACCGCGTGGTTGACCTGGTCAACGAAGGGTTCGACTGCGCCATCCGCCTGGGCGACCTGCCCGATTCAAGCCTGGTCTCGATCCGCCTGGCCGAGAACCGGCGCGTGGTGGTCGCCTCACCCGATTACCTGGCGCGCCACGGCGTGCCCGCCCTGCCCGAGGACCTGAGCCGCCACAATTGCCTGGCCTTCGGCGCCAGCGCCAACGTGCAGCGCGGCTGGGCCTTCCAGCAGGAGGGGCGCGCCGTGACGGTCAAGGTGGGCGGTACCATGGAATGCACCGATGGCGCGGTGCTGCATGCCTGGTGCCTGCACGGCCACGGGCTGGCCTGGCGTTCGTGGTGGGAAGTCGGGCAAGAGATCGCCAGCGGACGCCTGGTCACGGTGCTCGACGAATTCCAGGCGCCGCCGATCGGCATCCACGCGGTCTTTCCGCAGCGCAAGCACCTGCCGCTGCGGGTGCGGCTGTTTATCGACCACCTGAAGAACACCTACGGCAATCCGGCTTACTGGCGGCGGGCGGAACAGGTTTCTGCCGCCAGCAGGCCACAGATGGCGGCTGGCTAGGAATTTGATCCAGGGCAATGCCGTATGCGCCACCTCTACCTACAATAAAGGCTGACAGGTGCCGTGCGGCCTGCCACCCGGCCATCCGCCTCTACGTTCATACGTCCAATACGCCCCAAAGGAGTCCAGCATGTTCAAGCACATCCTGCTACCTACCGACGGTTCGGAACTGTCCAAGAAGGCCATCGACGGCGCGCTGGAACTCGCCAGGACAATCAATGCGCGTGTTACCGCCTATGTCTGCCTGGAGGAATACCCCTACACGCCCTTCAGCGAGATCGTGGTGGAGGCGCCCCAGGCCTTCAAGGACCGCATCGAAAGCCAGGCCAAGCTGTACCTGAAGGAAGTGGAGACCGCCGCTACGGCCCAGGGCATCAGTTTCGACGCCGATATGACCACCTTCGCGGTGCCCTACCTGGGTATCATCGACGCGGCCGAGCGCCATGGCTGCGACGTGATCTTCATGGCTTCGCATGGCCGGCGCGGTCTGTCCGGCCTGTTGCTGGGCAGCGAGACGCAGAAGGTGCTGACACACACCGATATCCCGGTGATCGTGTATCGCTGAGCAACCGGCGCGGGCCGGCAAAGACGAAAAAAGGCTGGCTGCCCGATTGGGGCAGCCAGCCTTTTCGCTTTTCGTCCAACCGGCTACGCCGGTCGGGATCAGCTTCCCTTCTTGATGCGGTCTTCGATATGATTGGCGCGGTCTTCCGAGCCCGGGTGCGACGAGAACATGCTCGACTTGCCGCCATCCAGCTTGGCCAGCTTCTGGAACGCCGTGACCAGGCCGCGGGTATTGGCCTTGTTCTTGGTCAACACGTCGAACGAGTAGTCGTCGGCGGCGCTTTCCTGCGTTTGCGAGAATTGCGCGTTGATCAGCTTCTCGCCCATTTCGCCCAGTTGCGAGGACGACAAGGCAGCCACGGCGCCATTGCCGCTGGCGGCCAGCGCGCCGCGTGCCGCCATGGCGGCGTACGCCACCTGCATCTTGTTCTTGGTGTGGCCCAGTGCCACGTGGCCCAGTTCGTGGCCAACCACGCCGCGCACTTCGTCGTCGGTCATCATGTCCATCAGGCCGCTGTAGACGCGCACGCAGCCGTTAGCCATGGCCCAGGCGTTGACGTCCTTGGTCAGGTAGACCTTGGCGTTGATGTTGGACACGTCGGTCGACTGCAGGCCGGACATGATCTTGGTCAGGCGCTTGCCGTAGGTGCTGTTGGCCGCCGCGATCTTGTTGGACTTGTCGAGCTCCGCGCAAGACTGGTCGGACATGGCCTTGACATCGCCGTCGCTCAGCGAGGCCGCCTTGAGCATCGACGTGCCGGCGCCCAGCATGCCGTCGACATTGGTGCCGGCGCAGCCAGCCACAACGGCGGAAAGAGCAGCGATGGCCGCCAGGGAGAGTTTGTGCTTCATGATTGATTTCTTCTTGGGATGTGCACCGGCCAGGTTGCCGGCCAGTGACTTTTACGGACATGTGCCGGTGGCAGACCGGCGACCCCCTGCGTGCCTCTTCTG
This sequence comes from Cupriavidus sp. 96C5-1, assembly GCF_057798855.1. Lineage (NCBI taxonomy): Bacteria > Pseudomonadati > Pseudomonadota > Betaproteobacteria > Burkholderiales > Burkholderiaceae > Cupriavidus > Cupriavidus sp. 96C5-1. The sequence goes on from NZ_JBYOJU010000004.1 coordinate 284,984, forward strand.
GCACACGGCCGAATCATATCGCTGAAATCCACCCAAGTGAACCAGAAATATCTGAATCTACACGGACACTTTTTTTGACATTTTTTCACGCATCGGCCCCGGCTCGCCATTTCCGGGCCACAGCGGGCGGGCGCCCAAAAACAAAAAACCGCGCCGCCCCTGAGAGAGACACGGCGCGGCGCCTAATTGGCGGGCGCGATGGTCGCGCGCCCGCCAAGCTGACCAGCTGTCGAAGCTGGCGATCTAATAATCCAATACTCAGGCCACCTTCTTGTCGAAGAACTGTTCGTCCTCGGTCGAACCCTTCAGTGCGGTCGTCGACGACTGGCCGCCTTCGATGGTCTGGGTCACGGCGTCGAAGTAGCCGGTACCGACTTCGCGCTGGTGCTTGACGGCGGTGAAGCCCTTCTCGGCAGCGGCGAACTCGTTTTCCTGCAGTTCGACGAAAGCGCTCATCTGGTTGCGGGCATAGCCGTAGGCCAGGTTGAACATCGAGTAGTTCAGCGAGTGGAAGCCGGCCAGCGTGATGAACTGGAACTTGTAGCCCATCGCGCCCAGTTCCTTCTGGAACCTGGCGATGGTGGCATCGTCCAGGTTCTTCTTCCAGTTGAACGACGGCGAGCAGTTGTAGGCCAGCAGCTTGCCCGGGAACTTGGCGTGCACGGCTTCGGCAAATTTCTTGGCGAACTCCAGGTCCGGCTTGCCGGTTTCGCACCACACCAGGTCGGCCACTTCAGCGTAGGCCAGGGCACGGGCGATCGACTGCTCGATGCCGGGCTTGGTGCGGTAGAAACCTTCCACCGTGCGCTCGCCGGTGCAGAACGGGCGATCGCGCTCGTCCACGTCGGAGGTCAGCAGGTCGGCGGCTTCGGCGTCGGTACGGGCGATCACCAGGGTCGGCACGCCGGACACATCGGCAGCCAGGCGCGCGGCGGTCAGCTTGGCGACGGCTTCACGCGTCGGCACCAGCACCTTGCCACCCATGTGGCCGCACTTCTTGACCGAAGCCAGCTGGTCTTCGAAGTGCACGCCGGCGGCGCCCGCTTCGATCATGGACTTCATCAGTTCGAAAGCGTTCAGCACGCCGCCGAAACCGGCTTCGGCGTCAGCCACGATCGGCGCGAAGAAGTCGGTGTCGCCCTTGCCTTCGCTCCACTGGATCTGGTCGGCGCGCTGGAAGGTGTTGTTGATGCGCCTGACCACCATCGGCACCGAGTTGGCCGGGTACAGCGACTGGTCGGGGTACATTTCGCCGGCCAGGTTGGCGTCGCCGGCGACTTGCCAGCCCGACAGGTAGATAGCCTTCAGGCCGGCCTTGACCTGCTGCATGGCCTGGTTGCCGGTCAGCGCGCCCAGCGTGTTGACGAAGGGCTCGGTGTTCAGCAGGTGCCACAGCTTTTCCGCACCGCGGCGGGCCAGGGTGTGCTCGATCTGCACGGAGCCGCGCAGGCGGACGACGTCATCGGCAGTGTAGTGACGCGCGATGCCCTTCCAGCGTGGATTGGTTTCCCATTCTTTTTGCAGTTTCTGAGCTTCGAGTTCGCGGGACATTGCACTCTCCTGGTGATTGAGACGGGTATGGCATAGGAAACTTGCGACGGGCTTGCCGGACTGCATTGCCGGCTTGCCGACCGGTGCACTTTCGGGGACGGTCCGGAGGCTGCATCCTGCTTGCCTCGCCACCCCTGTTTTTCGCGCCTCAGGTCATGTGTCTTATATAAGAGTGTAGGGAAACGTCCCGCGTCGCAACAGCCCGAAATGCAGTCATTGCTTTGTTTTTTTATTCTTTATAATCATATGCTTGCAAAGCATATTTCACGATACGGCAAGTGATCTTCCATCATGAGAAATGGCCGTTGTGCTGCGCATCTACATTTTTTTGCCGCACAAAACTGCTTTCCGCATTATGAAAATCAGGGATTGCGCCAGCGCGCCGGCTCACGCCTGCCGCACAGTCCCGCCTTCCCCTCCGCCTTGCCCATCCGGCATGCGCGCCTGCCGCAAAGCCAGCGGCTCCGGGCCGCCCTCGATATACCCCGCAAGATCTTTCACCATGTTAGCCATCCCGGCAGGATCCGCCAGCGGCAACCAGTGCCGCGCCCGCACCTCGCGGCGCCACCAGCGTCCGACCCAGCGCGACAGATCCTCGGACAGTGCCGGCCCGACATAGCGGTCCAGCAGCGGCACGATCACCTGTACCGGCACATGCGCGTGGCGTTCGCGCGGCGAGAACAGCCTCGGCAGCATATTGGCGCGGTAAAGGGCCAGGCCATGGCGGCCGTCCGCGGCCTGGGTGGGGTTGGGGTCCGCGTCGATGCGCTCGGAGCGCTTCAGGTACGCCGGCCACGCGCGCCCCATCCACAAGCGCCAACCCAGCTCCGGCAGCCATGGCAAATGGAAGAGATAGATGTACCAGGACGACACCATCTGACGCAGCGAGCGGGACAGCGCCGCGAGCGAGAGGCGGCGGTTTCCGCGCATCCAGTAGCCGACGTGGTCCAGGCAAGGCCCGGAGCAGGACGTGAACGACGCGATGCGGCCATGCAGGCGCGCTTCGGTGACAAATTCCCAGCACTGGATCGAACCCCAGTCATGGCCGACCAGATGCACCGGCGCGTCGGGCGAGACGGCGTCGATCACCGCGCTGAAGTCTTCCGTCAGCCTGGCCAGACGGTACGCCGGCACGCCTTTGGGCGCCGAGGAGCCGCCCGCGCCGCGCACATCATAGGCCACGACGTAGTAGTCATTGGCAAGCAGCCGCGCCACGCCGTGCCAGACCGTGCTGTTGTCCGGATAGCCGTGCACCAGCACGATCGCGCGGCGTGCCGGATCGCCCCAGGTCTTGACAAGCAGCCGCACCGCGCCCGAGTGGACGAAGCGCAGCGCGGGACCGGGGGCGGGAGCATGCGTGCCCAGGTCGGTACGCACGGCATTCGGCAGGCTGGTATCGGGAGCGGGCATGGTCAACCATGACATTGAACAATGGAATGGTTGACCATGCTACGCCAGGACCCGCTGCCCCGCGAGCCGGCGCCATGGCGTTTGAAACGGATGCAAACCGCCACCGCGCGCCGGCTTGCAGCGGGCAGCAGCGGCATCAGCCCTGGGCGGAGCGGCCGTCCGCGCGCGCGCGCCGGTAAGCCACCCAGTCCCCGGAAGCGATGCGCGGCAAGCCCGCTACAGCATCCTCGCCCACGGGATACAGCAGGCAGTGCACGGATCGGCCGCCCGCCACCACCGGCCGCTCTTCACGGATGAAGAGCGAGGCCTGACCGGGGTAGACCTCTTCGATTTCATCGAGTATGGGCACCAGGGCGGCGTCGACCTCGTAGAGGTCGCCCGCCACGCCGGGAGCGGCATCGTCGAGCACCAGGCCGGGATAGTTGCCGAAGTCATAGAGCCGGCCCGGCACGGTTGCGCCGCCCAGCAGCCTCGGCGCGGCAATGCCGTGCCGGCGCGCGGCCGCGTTGAGATCGTTGACTTCGCCGGCGCGCAGCGTGCCGTAGACGAAAACCACCGGCATGCTCAGCCCTCCAGCTTGCTGTCCGCCACCAGCACGCCGTCGGCGTCCGCATAGATCCAGTTGCCCGGCCGCACCACCGCGCCCGGCATCAGCACCGCGACCTCGCGCTCGCCGATATTGCGTTTCTGGCTTTTCTGCGGATGCAGGGCCAGGGCGCGCACGCCGATATCGCAAACCGCCAGCTCCGCGCTGTCGCGCACGCTGCCGTTGACGATGATGCCGGCCCACCCGTTCTTCTCGGCCAGCACGCCAAGATTGCCGCCCACCAGCGCGCAGCGCAGCGAGCCGCCCCCGTCCACCACCAGCACGCGGCCATTGCCGGGCGACTCGACCGCTTCGCGCACCAGCGAATTGTCTTCGAACACCTTCAGCGTGGCTGCCGGGCCGGAGAAGGCCGTGCGTTTGCCGAAATGGCGGAACACCGGCGCCAGCACGCGCAGCGAGCCGTCGGCCAGGCGTGTCTCGTTGGCATCGCACAGATCGGTGGTAGCAAGGCTCATGGAGGACTCCTAAGTCAGGTTGGTCAGGTAGCTAGGTTGGAAAAGGAAGGCCAAAAACAAGGCAATCGACAAGAACGCCGCACGACGGCGCCGTCCCGCCTCAGGACCCGCCCCGCGCTGCCAGCGCCTGGGCGCGGATGGCCTGCAGCGTGGTGCGCGGCGTAATCTGTTCGGGGTCGATGCGGATCTCGATCAGGCTGGCGACCGGCGCGGCCAGCGCCTCGCGCAGGGCCGGCTCGAATTCTTCGTTGCGGGTGACGACGGCGCCGCGCGCGCCATAGGCCCGCGCCAGCGCCGCGAAATCGGGATTGTGCAACTCCGTGCCGCTTACGTGGCCGGGATACTCCCGCTCCTGGTGCATGCGGATGGTGCCGTACATGCCGTTGTTGACGACGATGACAATGATTGCCGCGCCATACTGCATGGCCGTGGCCAGTTCCTGGCCATTCATCAGGAAGCAGCCGTCGCCCGCCAGCGCCACCACGGTGCGCCCGGGGAAGGCGATCTTGGCGCCTACCGCCGCCGGCACGCCGTAGCCCATGGCGCCGCTGGTCGGCGCAAGCTGGCCGCGGCCACCGCCCGCAAAAGGCCGGTAGCGGAAATAGCGATGCAGCCAGCTGGCGTAGTTGCCGGCGCCGTTGGTCACCACGGCGTCGGCCGGCAGTACGGCATCCAGCGTGCGCACCATGGCGGCCAGGTCCACACCCGGCCCGGCATAAGGGCGCGGCTCGACATAAGCTTCATAGTCCGCGTGCGCGGCGGCGGTCCATGCCTGCCAGCGCGGCGCGGCCGGCGCATCGAGCCGCGCGAGCCGTGCCGCAATGGCCGGCATCGAGGCCTGCACCATCAGGTCGGCCTGGTAGACGCTGCCCAGCTCCTCGGCGCCCGCATGCACGTGGATCAAGGTCTGCGCGGGCCGGGGTGCGGCCAGCAGCGTATACCCGCCGGTGGTCATCTCGCCCAGGCGCGGGCCGATGGCCAGCACCAGGTCGGCCGCGCGGATGCGCTCCGCCAGGGCCGGGTTGATGCCAATGCCGACATCGCCCGCATAGCTGGCGTGGCGGCTGTCGAACAGGTCCTGGAAGCGGAAGGCGCAACCCACCGGCAACCGGAATCGTTCGGCAAAGCGCTGCAGGTCCTGGCAGGCCTGCGGCGTCCAGCCGCTGCCGCCGGCAATCACAAAGGGACGCTCGGCGGCCGCCAGCATGCCGGCCAGCCGGGCCAGGTCCGCCTCCCCCGGCCAGCTCATGACGCGCTGGTAATGCGCCAGCTGCGGCACGGCGGCCTGCTGGGAGAGCATATCCTCCGGCAGCGCCAGCACCACCGGGCCGGGCCTGCCGGAGGTAGCGGTCTGGTAGGCCCGCGCGATGTACTCGGGAATCCGCTCCGCGCGGTCGATCTGCGCCACCCACTTGGCCATCTGGCCGAACATGCGGCGGTAGTCGATCTCCTGGAACGCCTCGCGATCGGCAAAATCGCCGCCGACCTGGCCGATGAAGAGAATCATCGGCGTGGAGTCCTGGTATGCCGTATGCACGCCGATGCTGGCATTGGTGGCGCCGGGGCCGCGCGTGCAGAACGCCAGGCCGGGCTGCCCGGTCAGCTTGCCGTAGGCTTCGGCCATGACCGCCGCCCCGCCCTCCTGCCGGCAGATCACGAAGCGCAGGCGATCGCGCCGCGCGTGGAATCCGTCGAGCACGGCAAGATAGCTCTCGCCAGGCACCCCGAACGCGAGCTCGGCGCCGTGGGCCAGCAGTGCATCGACCAGGACATGGCCGCCCGGCTGGGGCGGGGCCCCGGCGGCGTCATGGGAAGCGCTAACAGCGGAATTGGAATTGGCCATGGGCAATCGACAGTCGCGGTTGAAGGTTCCGTGCGGAACCGTGGATTCCTGGGGTGGCCCGCTCACGCCCTCGCGCATTCCGGGCCGGGCCTGGCGTCAGCCGGCGGCCGCCCGCTTGCCTGCCATCTCGCGCCGCGAACGGTTGCCATTGCCCACCGTGACGGCAGTGAAGATCGCCAGCATCTGGAAAGCGCCGATCATGAAGAAGACCCAGCTGGGCCAGCGCGCGTCCATCAGCGCGCCAAAGAACAGCGGCCCGCTGGCCAGCCCGATATCCAGGCCGGAGTAGACCACGCCATAGACCCGCCCGGTGGCCCCGGCCGGCGCCGCGGCGCGCACCAGCAAATCCCGCGAAGGCCCGGCGGTACCCGCGCCGAAGCCGATCACGCCCATCAGCACCGGCACCAGCGCGGCCGGCAACGCGCCCAGCCCCACCACGATGGCGACCAGGCCCGACAACGTGAAACTCATGGCGATCAGGCGGTCGTGGTTGCTGGTGCGTCCGGCGGCGAAGCCGCCCACGATCATGCCGCCCGCGCTGCACAGCATATAGGCGGTGTAGCAAGCCGTGGCGAGCGTCAGCGGCATGCCATAGAGCTGGGTCAGCGCGGTCGGCGCGAAGCTCTGGATACCGGAGAACGAGAACGTCGTGATCAGGAAGAAGGCCCAGCAGATCCACACCTGGGGCAGCTTGAGGAACGCCAGCATGCCGCCACCGGCCTTGGCCGCCGTTGCTGGCCTGGGGGCGGCGCCATGGGTGCTGCGGGGATCGAGCACATGCCGCAACGCAAGCAATACCGCCAGCACGCCAAAGGCCACCACCGAGGCGCAGCCAAGGGCGGTGCGCCAGCTGCCGAATTCGGCGATGGTCACCAGGAAAACCGGCGCCGCGGCCCAGCCCAGGTTGCCCGAGATGCCATGCACCGAGAACGCGTGGCCCAGCCGCGGCTGCGACACATGCTTGTTGAGCAAGGTGAAATCGGCGGGATGGAAGACGCCGTTGCCGATGCCGGCCACGCCGGCGCCGAGCAGCAGCATGGCATAGCTGGGGCTGACCGACAGCAGCAGGGCGGCGGCGCCCAGCAGCCCAAGCCCCCCGAACAGCACCGGCGAGGCGCCGAAGCGGTCGACCACGAAGCCCGAAGCCGTCTGCACCACCGCCGAGACGGCAAAGAACACCGTCATCAGCAAACCCAGCTCGGCGTAGCTCAGCCCGAACTCGGCCTTGATCCAGGGAAACAGGGGCGCCAGCAGCAGATGGTAGAAGTGCGAAACGCCGTGGGCCAGCCCGACCAGGCCGATCACCTGGGCATCGTGGCGCAGCGGATTGCGAACGGGGTCAAAGGTGGCGGTGGTCATCGGGCGGCTGTGTGCTGGACTGAGGCATGGCGCGCCGGCCGCTGCTGCCTGGCCCGTTGAGCGCGCTGCGAATACCGCATCATAGAGGAAAACCGCCCCCGGCAGGAGTGCCCTGCCCGCTACATCTGCTTGAACAGGTAAGCGTACTGGCGCGCGACCGGCAGGGTTTCGGAGCGGTTGCGCAGCTTGAGCGCGAGCCGCCCGAGCGACTGGTTCACCGCGCTGGCCACGCAATCGATATTCACCACGGTGCCGCGGTGGATCTGCCAGAAGCGCTCGGGATCGAGCTGCTGCGAGAGCTCGCGCAGGCTGGTGCGGATCAGCGCCTCGCCACCGACGGACACGACGTTGACGTATTTGTCCGTCGCCTCCAGATAGATCACTTCATCGACCGGGATAATGCGGATCTCCTGCCCCACCAGCGCCTTGATAAAGCGCAGGTAGCCATGCTGGGGCGCGCCCGCCGGCGCCTGCTGGCCCGGCATGCCACCCGGCTCCAGCGTCTCCAGCCGCGCCAGCAACTGCGCCAGGCGCTCGGTGTCGATCACGCCGCCGCCCTCCTCGCTGGCCTGCGCGTGCGCTGCCAGCCGAGCCTTGAGGCGGTGCACCGTCGCCTCCAGCCGGTCCGGCTGCACCGGCTTGAGCACGTAATCGACCGCCTCGCGCTCGAAGGCTTCGAGCGCGAACTGGTCGTATGCCGTGACGAAGACGACCAGCGGCGGATGATCGAATTCCATCAGTTCGCGGGCCACGTCCATGCCGCTCATGCCAGGCATGCGGATATCGAGGAAGGCCACCTGCGGCGCGTGTTGGCGGGCCGCCTCCAGCGCGGATACGCCGTCGTGCACCACGGCGACGATTTGCGCCTCGGGCCAGAGGCTGGATAATTCGGCATGCAGGACGCGCGCGAGCAGCGGCTCGTCGTCGGCGATCAACAAGGTCGGAGACATGGGGGCAATAGTAAGCGGTTGGATCAGCCGGGGCAGCCGGGACGGGTGAAGCGGTCAGTCGCCTCAGGAATGGGAAACGCGCTGCGCGGCCCGCGCGACGGGGGCCATCCCGATGCCGGCGGCGACATTGGCCGACGCCGCCGGTGCCGGCGCCGGCACCGCTGCCGGCACCGGGGTGCGCACGACCGGCAAGGTCAGCCGGACAATCACGCCGCGCGGGGTGTTCTCTTCCATCTGCATGCTGGCGGCGGCCCCGAAGATACGGGCCAGCCGCTCGCGCACATGGGTCAGGCCCAGGCCGGAGCCCTTGGTCATGGCATGCCCGAAACCAACCCCGGTATCGGCGATCACCACCTGCACCGCGGCGTCGCCCTGGGCGCGCGCCGACAGCACGATCCTGCCGCCACGCATGCACGGCTCGATGCCATGGCTGACCGCGTTCTCCACCAGCGGCTGGATCAGCATGGGCGGGATCTCCACCTCCGCGAGCTCAGGGGGCAATTCGATGTCGTAGCTCAAGCGCGTGCCGAAGCGCAGCGCCTGTATGTCGAGATAGCTGCGCAGCAACTCGAACTCCTGGCGCAGCGTGCATTGCTCGGCACGCGTGTGCGCCAGCGACATGCGCAGGAAGCCGATCAGCCGTTGCAGCAGCCGCCGCGCGGCCTGCTGGTCTGTTGCGATCAGGCAATCCAGGTTGGCCAGGGAGTTGAACAGGAAATGCGGCTCGATCTGTGCCTGCAGCGCCATCAGCTGCGCACGTACCAGTTGCTTCTCCGCTTCCTCGCGCTGCAGGGCGTCGAGCGCGGCCTGCCGCTCCAGATGGGCGAGCTTCTCCCGCGACCAGTAGAAGTAGATCATGCTGGCCGAAGCGAGCATGCCCACCACCAGGCACATGCGCAGCATGTCCGTGGCTTCCTCCAAGGACTTCGCCGGCTCGTTGAGGACGATGCGCGTGGCCCAGCTGCCCAGGATCACCCCCAGCGGCACGGCAACGGCGGTCAGGCACAGGAAAGGCCAGCGCCGGGGGCGCTCGTTCCACCAGATCACCACGCGCGCGATGTCGATCAACAGCCAGATCGACACGCCGATGAACTGGCTGTAGACGAAGTTGTGCCAGAGCGAACCCCCGGTGCGAAAACCGTAGTTCAGGCACACGGCGATCACGGTGTTGATGCACACCACGAACACCAGGTCGCGGCCAAGGATAGAGATGCGGGAGGGTATGGCGGCGGGGCAGCGATCCATCGATTTCATTTGCGCGTGGCCTCCACGCCCTGGCGGGCGAACGGCGGGAATACAAACCCGGCGGGCCAGGCCCGCAGACAAATCAGTGACAGCACATTGTAGCGGGCGCTCATACGCTTGGGCGCCCATGGCCCGGTTCGCGCGTGTGCCGTGCCGCCTTGCCCGGCTCCGGGCCGTCCACGGCATCCACGGCCGCCTTGCCCTGCAAGGCGGCCCACCATTGTCCCGTCAGCACATAGCGCGGGAAGGTGATCCACTGTTCGGCCAGGATGCGCTGCGCCACGTCGAGCGGGCCGGCAAACGGCTCGGGCCGGACCGCCTCGAACCGGTGACCGCGCCCCTGGAGCATCATCGACAGGGCCATGCACAGCACGCCCAGGCCCAACGCGGGAACGGACAACGACAGCAGGCCATAGAAGAACAGCACATTGCCCGCCAGGAACATCGGCACGGCGACGATGTGCAGCAACAGGCTGCGCGGATGCGTGTGATTGCGGGCGTAGCCGTGCCATTGCCAGCGCAGCAGCCCTTCCGGGTGCCGGCTCATTGCCCGGTGCCGCGCTGGTTGACGCGGCGCCAGACCAGACGGCGCACCAGCAGCAGCACGCCCACGGCCACCAGCAGCAGCGGCCATCCCTCGCGGGCGACGTATTCCGGCAGGACACCGGTGTTCTGTGCCAGGAAGATCCCGCCCAGCAGGATCAGGATCACGGGGGCAATCAGCCCCTTGCCGCCACGGCCTTGTTTCATCTCGCTCTCCTCGCGCTTCGCTGCTCTCTCGGGCGCACCGTCATTGTTGCGGTGCATCAATCCGATGTGACGCCTTCAATGTATTCCGCCACGAACTGTAGCGACTGTACGCCGGGCACGCGCTTGGCGGAAGTAGTGTGCGACGAATGGAGAATCGGGGGCGCGAAAGGCGAGGATGCGGTGCCAGCGGCACCGGGTTGGCAAAGAGGAACGCCCGTCATGGCGCCTGCCGGGAGGCGCCGGCGGCGCCCCTTCCCCACCGGCGCGCCTTTCCGCGCTTGCCGCCGGTCAGGCTTCCACCACCTGCCCGCCGGCGGGTTCCGACAGCGCGCTGGTGACCGTATCGCGCGACAGGTGGGGCGCGAACATATTGATGAAGGCATGCGCGTAGCCGCGCAGGTAGGCGCCCCGCCGCACTGCCACGCTGGTGGTATTGGACTCGAACAGGTGATCGGCCGAGATCCGCACCAGCCCGGCATCCTTGCGCTCGTCGTAGGCCATCGAGGCGATGATGCCCACGCCCAGGTCCAGCTCCGCATAGGTCTTGATCACATCGGCGTCCATGGCGGTCAGCACGATCTCCGGCTGCAGGCCGGCCGCGGCAAAGGCCCCGTCGATCTTGCGGCGGCCGGTGAAGCCGGCGTCGTAGGTGATGATCGGGAAACCGGCGATATCCTCCAGCGTCGGCTCCGGCAGGTGCGTCAGCGGATGCTCCGGCGACACCACCAGCACGTGCTGCCAGGTGTAGGCCTCGAACGACGTCAGGCCCGCTTCGCTGGCCACCGCCTCGGTAGCGATCCCGATATCCGCCTGCCCGGTCAGCAGCAGTTCCACGATATGCGCCGGCGAGGCTTCCTGCAGCGCCAGCGTCACGTGCGGATAGGCGCGGCGGAAGCTCTGCACCACCTTGGGCAGGGCATAGCGTGCCTGGGTGTGGGTGGTGGCCACCGTCAGGCGGCCGGTATGGCGGCCGGCGAATTCGTCGCCGGCCTGGCGCAGGTTCTCGGCCTCGAGCAGCAGGCGCTCGACGATGCGCACGATCTCGCGGCCGGGCTCGGTCAGGCCAGTCAGGCGCTTGCCGTAGCGCTCGAAGATCTCGACGCCAAGCTCCTCCTCCAGCTCGCGGATCTGGCGGGATACGCCAGGCTGCGAAGTGTAGAGGGCATTGGCGACCTCGGTCAGGTTGAACTGGCGGCGTACCGCCTCGCGGATCGAACGCAGTTGCTGGAAATTCATGATGCGGCTCCCGCCGGGGCAACATTGGCCCGGGCTTGTGATTGTGATTGTGATCTGGCTTTGTCGTGGGACTGCGGCTGGGCGAAGACACGCAACTGGCGCGGCCTTACCGCCAGCAGTTCGCCTTCGCGGAAGCCCTGGTGGCGGAAGCGCTCGAGCGGCAGCGCCACTTCGATCACCTCCTGGGTATCTTCGCGTTCCAGTTCGAGCTGGGCCACGGGGCCCAGCGTGAGCGCGCGGCGCAGCGTCACCGCGATGCCGTCGGCGCCGGGCGCATAGCGTTCGAGATCGAGATCGTGCGGACGGACATAGGCCACGGCGTCGCCAGCCGCTTCGTGCCCGCTGCCGGTGACAGGCAGGATCGCGTCGCCGGTATGCAGCAGGCCGCCCCGCTCCCCGACTTCAAGCCGGCCGTGGAACAGGTTGACGTTGCCGAGGAAGCCGAACACGAAGGGCGTGGCCGGATGGTTGTAGACGGCTTCCGGCGTGCCCGCCTGCTCCACGTGGCCGCGGTTCATCAGCACCACCTGGTCGGCCACTTCAAGCGCTTCTTCCTGGTCGTGGGTGACGAACACGCTGGTCACGTGCAGCTCGTCGTGCAGGCGGCGCAGCCAGCGGCGCAGTTCCTTGCGGACCTTGGCGTCGAGCGCGCCGAACGGCTCGTCGAGCAGCAGCACGCGCGGCTCCACCGCCAGCGCGCGGGCCAGCGCAATGCGCTGGCGCTGCCCGCCGGACAACTGCGGCGGATAGCGGTCGGCCAGCCAGTCGAGCTGCACCAGTTCCAGCAGCGAGCGGACCTTGTCGCGGATCTGCGCTTCGCCCGGGCGCTCGGCGCGCGGCTTCACGCGCAGGCCGAAGGCCACGTTCTCGAACACTGTCATGTGCTTGAACAGGGCGTAATGCTGGAAGACAAAGCCGACCTGGCGCTGGCGCACATGCTGGTGCGAGGCATCGCGCCCTTCCAGCAGGATCTGGCCATCGTCCGCCCGCTCCAGGCCGGCGATGATGCGCAGCAGGGTGGTCTTGCCGCAGCCGGATGGCCCCAGCAGCGCCGTCAGCTGGCCTTCGTCGAAATCGAGCGTGACGTCGTCGAGCGCGACGAAATTGCCGAAGCGCTTCTGCACATTCTTGACCTGGATGCTCATGATGCCTGTCCTTGCAATTTGCCGGCGGCCGGGTTTTCCGGCGCGAAGTTCCCGTCTTCCGCGTGTTCGCCGCGCGCCCGGTATTCCACCAGCGTCTTGATGCCCAGCGTGACCAGGGCCAGCAGCGTCAGCAGCGATGCCACCGCGAAGGCGGCCGCGAAGTTGTACTCGTTGTAGAGGATCTCCACGTGCAGCGGCATGGTGTTGGTGAGCCCGCGGATATGGCCCGATACCACCGAGACCGCGCCGAACTCGCCCATGGCCCGCGCATTGCACAGGATCACGCCGTACAGCAGGCCCCAGCGGATATTGGGCAGGGTGATACGGCGGAAGGTCTGCCAGCCCGAGGCGCCCAGCACGATGGCGGCCTCTTCTTCCTCGCTGCCTTGCGCCTGCATCAGCGGAATCAGCTCCCGCGCGACAAAGGGAAAGGTGACGAAGATGGTGGCCAGCACGATGCCCGGCACCGCGAACATGATCTTGATGTCGTGCGCCTGCAGCCACGGCCCCAGCCAGCCCTGCGCGCCGAACAGCAACACATAGACCAGGCCCGAGATCACCGGCGACACCGAGAACGGCAGGTCGATCAGCGTGATCAGCAGATTCTTGCCGCGGAAATCGAACTTGGCGATGGCCCACGCCGCGGACACGCCGAACACCACGTTGAGCGGGACCGCAAAGGCGGCCACCAGCAGCGTGAGCTGGATCGCGGCCACGGCATCTGGCTCGACCAGCGCATCGAAATACGTCTGCACCCCCTTGCGCAGCGCTTCATAGAACACCGAAGCCAGCGGGATGAACAGGAACAGTGCGAGGAACACCACCGCGATCGTGATCAGGGTGTAGCGCACCCACGGCGCCTCGCCCGTGGCATCCCGAAAACGTGCGGCGGGGGCGGAACGGCCGCCCAGGCCCTTGGTAACGACGCCGGCCATGTCAGTGCTCCGTATCCAGCGCCACGGAGGCGCGCACTGCCTGGTGGTGGCGGCGTGTCCACGCCTGCAGCAGGTTGACCAGCAGCAGCAGGGCGAAGGAGATCACCAGCATCACCACCGCCACCGCGGTGGCGCCCGCGTAGTCGTATTGCTCCAGCTTGGAATAAATCATCAGCGGCGCGATCTCGGAGACCATCGGCATATTGCCGGAGATAAACACCACCGAGCCGTACTCGCCAGTGGCCCGGGCGAAAGACAGCGCGAACCCGGTCAGCAGCGCCGGCAGGATGGTCGGCAGGATCACGCGGACAAAGGTCTGCAGGCGGGTGGCGCCCAGGCTGGCGGCGGCCTCCTCCAGTTCCTGCTCCGCATCCTCCAGCACCGGCTGCACGGTGCGCACCACGAAGGGCAGCCCGATGAAGGTCAGCGCCACCACCACGCCCAGCGGCGTGAAGGCCACCTTGATGCCGAGCGGCTCCAGGTAGCGGCCGAGCCAGCCGTTGCCGGCGTACAGCGCGGTCAGTGCGATACCGGCCACCGCGGTGGGCAAGGCAAACGGCAGGTCCACCAGCGCATCGACCAGGCGCTTGCCGGGAAAGCGGTAGCGCACCAGCACCCAGGCCACCACCAGCCCGAACACGGTGTTCACGATGGCGGCGATCAGCGAAGCGCCGAAGCTGAGTTGCAGGGAAGCCACCACCCGGGGGGCACTCACCGCACTCCAGAAACCTTCCCAGCTCATGGTGAAGGTCTTGAGAAAGGTCGCCGACAGCGGGATCAGGACGATCAGCGTCAGATAGAACAGCGTGAAGCCCAACGACAGGCCAAAGCCCGGGAGCACGGTAAAGCGCTGCTTGCCCGGTTTGACGGGCGTGCGCCTGCGCGCCTGCGGGGTATCCGGCCTCGCCGGGGGCGGATTGTCCGCCAGGGAAATCGAGGGTGGCATGTCGTCTCGTCTGTGCCGTCGGTGTCGTATCCGCCGCCCGACAAAGGATTTCGGCAAGGTTTCTGGCCAGAAATCCAGGAAGCGGGGACGGTTTCTTTATGACGCCGGCGCATAAGGCACCGGCCTACGAGACAAATTCTGCAGATACCGCCTTATAAACAGAACGAATCTTTACGTATGTTCTTAGGCGTTTTAGATATAAGGAAACGTGGACGACACTTCCACGCCCGCTTCCCAAGGCCCGGCGCGGTCCCCGGACAGACCGGCGCTGCCCTCCGCCTCGATCCGCTGGATCAGGGTATCCAGCAGCGCGAGCCCTTCAGGCCACTGGTCCAGCCCGGAATCCGCATTGATGTGGCCCAGCATGCCTGCGTCGTGCAGCTCGCTGCCCCACAGCGTGCCCCAGCTGAAGGCCGTGCGCTGCAGCATCCATGGATCGTTGCGGCTGGCCACCAGGATGGTGGGAAACGCCAGGCGGTGTGCCGGCAGCAGCCCGGCCACGCCGAATTTGTCCGGATCGGCCGGCGCCACCAGCAATGCGCCCGCGATGCCTTCGGGATCCAGCGCTGCCTGGCGCAGCGCCGCCAGGCAGCCGAAGCTGTGCGCCACCAGGATGGCCCCGCGCTGCGCCACCCGCTGCGCCCGCATCACGCTCTCGGAGACGCGCTCGGCCCACAGCGGCAGGCTCGGGCGCGACCAGTCGTGCTGCTCCACCCGCTGCCAGTCCGGGAAACGCTGCTCCCAGCGGCTTTGCCAGTGGCCCGGGCCGCTGCCGTGCAGGCCGGGTACCGTCAGGATCTGCAGACCCTTGGGTACCTTCAGCCGCACCTCGGCGGCCCGTCCGCCACTGCCCGCCTGCCCGCCGCGCGGCTCCATCGCGGCCGGCCTCTTCGTCTGCGTCATATCGGCTCCTTGCTCAACTCCATCTGGGCACGGCCGGACCGGGTCCGGGCCGCCCCACCCTCGGTTTCGTCATTGCCGGCACCGCCGCGCTCCCCTCGCACATCGCGCAGGTTGCGCGCGCTGACCGCCGCGCCGGTGTAGCTGCCCTGCCCCAGCGCGATGCCGGCCGCCTGCAGCCGCTCGGCATGCTCGGCGTTCTCCAGGCGGCGCCCGATCAGGGTCACGCCGGCGCTGTCCGCGCTGGCCTGCAGCCCGGCCAGCTGGCGGTCGGTCCAGTTGCGGCGCATGTCGAGCTTGAGCCAGTCAGGCAAGGCGTGCGCCATCAACGCGCCCGCCTCCGCCGGGTCCGATGCCTGCAGGCTGACGGCAAAGCCATTGCGGCGGTAGTTGCCCACCACATGCAGCAACAGCGGCAGATCGTCGTTGGCGCTGGCCGGCACCTGGATCACGAACCGTTCGAGCGGCAGGCCGAGCGATTGCAGCGCGCGCCGGAACGCGGAGCCATGATCGTCGGCCACCGCCGCCAGCAGCCGGTTATGGACATTGAGCACCAGCTTGCGGTCGCCGTCCGCGGCGAAGTAATTGATGGCATGCACCAGCCGCGAGAGCCGGTCCAGCGAGACCAGCGAGGCATCGTCCGCCGCCATGGCGAACAGCTTCCACGCGGCCAGTCCCACGCCGTCGCCGGCATAGGTGCGCAGCGTGCCCTCGTGCGCCACCACGTCGCGGCTGGACAAGGTGATGAGCGGCTCGAAGGCGCTGGTCAGCGAACAGTTGTAGAACTGGCCCTGCACCTGGCCACGCTCGTCGCGCCACAACTGGCGATCGTTCTCGGGCCGCCGCGGCAACCCTTCCAGGTAGTGGGTGAGTGCCGCCAGCCCCACGCCTGCTTCGTTCGCGCTTGCCATTGCGATTTCCTTATGCGTTGCGCCTGCGCCTCGGGCGAGACGTCAAAGCTTGGCCAGCGAGACCTCGGTGGCCTTCACCAGGGCAACCACTTCGCTGCCGATGGCGAGGCCGAGGTCCTTGACCGAGCGGGTGGTGATGACCGAGGTGACGATGCCGGCCGGCGTCTCGACGTCGACCTCCGAGACCACCGGGCCTTCGATGATGGCGGCAACCTTGCCGCGGAACTGGTTACGTACGTTGATGGCCTGAATGCTCATGATAGAAGTTCCTTTGCGTCAGTGAGAATGAAGAATGCGTGAAACCTGTTGAGTGAATTGCGATGAGTGACGTTGCCCGCTCACGCGCGCCCTGGTCGCTCGCCGGTTGCGCCGGCTCCGCCCGACCCGCCGGCATATGACGGTGCTTGTCTCGCCTGCCACCTTGCATGCAGCCTTGCATGCAAGCTTGTCTGCCGCATGGTTTGCCACCTTGCCGGCGCTTGCCGCGTTTGCGCGCCTAGATCGCCCAGCGCACCGAGTCGGCCGTGCGCGCGACCGGCCAGTCCGCCGCGCGGCCCGCATGGTGCCCAGGCACACCGGCATCGTGCGGCGCTGCCCCGTCGCGTTGCATCACCCGGCGCAGGACCGCGTCCTCCAGCTGCGCGAACGCGGCGGAGCCCCGCTGGCGCGGCCGCGGCAGCGCCACACGCTGGTCCAGCGCAATGCGGCCATCCTCGATCAGCACCACACGGTCGGCCAGCGCGACCGCCTCCGAGACATCGTGGGTGACCAGCAGCGCGGTAAAACCCAGGCGCTGCCACAGCGCCTCGATCAGGCCCTGCATTTCGATGCGCGTCAGCGCATCGAGCGCGCCCAGCGGCTCGTCCAGCAGCAGCAGGCGCGGGTGGTGGACCAGTGCACGCGCCAGCGCCACGCGCTGGCGCTGGCCGCCCGACAGGCGTGCCGGCCATTCGCCCGCGCGCTCGGCCAGGCCAACCTGGCCCAGCACCCTGGCGGCCTCGGCCAGCCGCGCGCGCGGCAGCCCCAGCGCCACGTTGTCCAGCACGGTCTTCCATGGCAGCAGGCGCGCGTCCTGGAACATCACCCGCACCGCCTCCCGTTGCCTGCGGCCGGGTGCGTCGTCCAGCGTCACGGCGCCGCCGTCGCTGTCCTCCAGGCCAGCCACCAGCCGCAGCAAGGTGCTCTTGCCGCAGCCGCTGCGGCCCACGATGGCGAGGAACTCGCCGGGCGCGGCCTGCAGGTCGATACCGTGCAGCACCTCGCGCCCGCCGTACCGTTTCACTACCTGCTGCACGCGCAGCGCCAGGCCCTGGCCGGATTCGCTGGCCGGCACCTCGGCCAGCGCGGCCTGTTCGATCGGGTTGCTTTGCATTTCGTGTTCTCCTTGGAGCGCCGGCGTCAATGCGCCTGGTAGCCCGGGTGCCAGCGCAGCCAGAAGCGCTCCAGGCCGCGCGACAGCAAGTCAGCCAGCTTGCCCAGCAACGCATAGAGCAGGATGCCGACCAGCACCACGTCGGTCTGCAGGAACTCGCGCGCGTTCATCGTCATGTAGCCGATGCCCGATTGCGCCGAGATGGTCTCGGCCACGATCAGGATCACCCACATCAGGCCGAGCGAGAAACGTACCCCGACCAGGATGTTGGGCAGGGCGCCCGGCAGGATCACCTCGCGATAAAGGCGCCAGCCTGACAAGCCGTAGCTTTTCGCCATTTCGATCAGGCCGGGATCGACCGCGCGGATGCCGTGGTAGGTGTTCAGGTAGATCGGAAAGAACACGCCCAGCGAAACCAGGAACAGCTTGGCGGTCTCGTCGATGCCGAACCACAGGATCACCAGCGGAATCAGCGCCAGCGGCGGAATATTGCGCACCATCTGCAAGGTGCTGTCGAGCAGGGTCGCGGCCGGGCGGAAGGTGCCGGTGAGCAGCCCCAGCGCGAGCCCGAAGCCGCCGCCGATGGTGAAGCCCAGCACGGCGCGCCAGGTACTGACCCAGACGTGGCGCCACAGTTCGCCCGTCACAGCCAGGCTCCACGCGGCCTTCACCACGTCGAGCGGCGCCGGCAGGATGCGGCTCGACAGCCAGCCGAGCTGCGAAGCCAGCTGCCACGCCACCACCAGCAGCACGGGGACCACCCACGGGGCGGCCGGGCCAAGCGCCTGCCGGAGCCACTCGGCGCGGCGCGGCGCAAGCGTCAAGGGAGCGGACATGATGATCTCCTTCAGCCGTGCGCCGCGCGCGGCACGATGCCGGTCGCCATGACTTCCCCGAAGGGGCCTGACAGCGCCTTGCCCTGCAGCTTGTCGCGCAGCGGGCGCGGCAACAGCGGGAACACCAGTTCGGCGAAGCGGTAGGCTTCCTCCAGGTGCGGGTAGCCGGACAGCACGAAGGTATCGATGCCCAGTTCGGCGTATTCTTCCATGCGCGCCGCCACGGTCCGCGGGTCCCCCACCAGCGCGGTGCCCGCGCCGCTGCGCACCAGGCCCACGCCGGCCCACAGGTTGGGGCTGATCTCCAGCTCCGCGCGGCTGCGCCCGCCGCCGCCGGCATGCAGCGCCGCCATGCGGCGCTGGCCTTCGGAATCCATCTTGCCGATCACCGCCTGCGCGCGCGCCACGGTGGCATCGTCGAGCTTGCTGATCAGCTGGCCGGCGGCCGCCCAGGCTTCATCGTCGGTGTCGCGCACGACCACGTGCAGGCGGATGCCGAACCTGACGATGCGCCCGTGGCGCGCCGCGCGCTGGCGCACGTCGGCGATTTTCTTCGCCACCTCGGCCGGGGGCTCGCCCCAGCTCAGGTAGGTGTCGACCTGCTCGGCCGCCAGTTCATGCGCGTCGGCCGACGAGCCACCGAAGTACACCGGCGGATGGGGGCGCTGCAGCGGCGGATAAAGGACCTTGGCGCCCTTGACCCTGAGATGCCTGCCTGCGTAGTCGAGTTCGGCGCCTTCATGGCTGGCGGCCAGCACCTCGCGCCAGATGCGGATGAACTCGGCCGAGGCCTCATAGCGGGCGGCATGGTCGAGGAACAGGCCGTCGCCTTCCAGTTCCGACACATCGCCGCCGGTCACGAGGTTGACCAGCAGGCGTCCGCCCGACAGGCGGTCGAAGGTGGCCGCCATGCGCGCGGCCAGCGTGGGCGCCATCAGCCCGGGACGCACCGCCACCAGGAAGCGCAGGCGGCTCGTCACCGCGGCCAGGGTGGAAGCCACCACCCACGGATCTTCGCAGGAGCGGCCGGTAGGGATCAGCACGCCTTCGTAGCCGAGCGTATCGGCCGCGGTGGCGATCTGCTTCAGGTAGTCGAGATTGACCTCGCGCGCCCCTTCGGACGTACCAAGGTAGCGGCTGTCGCCGTGCGTGGGGATGAACCAGAAAACTTGCATGTCTTTGCCTCTTCAGCTTGGCTTGTTGATGTCGGCCGTTCGAGATGACAGCCTTGCCGGATCCTGCGCGGGCACGACGCCGGCGATCATTGCCCGGCCTGCCTCTGGCGCCGCCGCCGCCCGGCCATCGCCTGCCGTGCCCAGGCCCGCCGCCAGCAAGGCGGCGCCCAGGCTGCCGGTCACGAGGGCCACGATCAGCACGTGGCGCAAAGGCGCGCGACGCATTGGGCGGCCCTCAGCGCCGGGCCTGCCAGGCGGCATCCGCCACCTTGACGGGCTTGGGAATCAGCTTGAGCGCGTAGAACACGTCGGCAATGCGTTGCTGCTCGCCCAGCACGGCGGGGGTCACGGGCCTGGCGCCGTAAGCGAAGCGCGACACCGCGAGCGCCACCACGGCGGGGTCCAGCCCGAGCTGGGGAACCAGCACGGCGACCGCTTCGCGCGGGTTGTTCTCCGCCCAGGCGCCCAGTGCGGCCAGCTCATCCAGGATGGCCTTCACCACGTCCGGCCGGGCTTGCGCGTAGGCGCGCGAAGCCAGGTAGAACTGGTGATTGCTGACCACATCCCTGCCATCGGCCAGCACGCGCGCATTCAACTGCTTCTCGGCGGCAGCCAGGAAGGGATCCCAGATCACCCAGGCGTCCACCGCGCCGCGCTCGAAGGCCGCGCGGGCATCGGCCGGCGCCAGGTAGACCGGCTGGATCTCGCTGTAGGGCACGCCCGCCTTCTCCAGCAGGCGCACCAGCAGGTAATGCACGTTGGAGCCCTTGTTCAGCGCCACGCGCTTGCCGCGCAGGTCAGCCACCGATTTCAGCGCCGAGCCCTGCGGCACCACGATGGCCTCCGCGCCGGGCGCCGGCGGCTCGTTGCCGATATAGGCCAGCTGCGCGCCGGCCGCCTGCGCGAAGATCGGCGGGGCCTCGCCCACGGTGCCGAAGTCGATCGCACCGACGTTCAGGCCTTCGAGCAGTTGGGGCCCGGCCGGGAACTCGGTCCACCTGACCGCAATGCCTTGCGGCGCGAGACGCTTCTCCAGCGTCCCGCGGGCTTTCAGCAGCGTCAGCGTGCCGTACTTCTGATAGCCGATGCGCAGCACCCTGGCGCTCAGGTCCTCGGCCTGCGCGCGGCCAGGCAGCAGCGCGTAGGCCAGGCCGGTGGCGGCAACCAGCGCGGCCAGCACCAGGCGGCGCTTCAGCGTGGCCGTGGCCTCGACGCGCGGGCGTTGCGCGCCGGCCGGGGTTGTTTCATGTCGGGGACTATCGAGGTGCGCGAAGACTGGCGAATTCATGTCGAGGTTCCTGTGCAAGGTTCAAACGCGATCAGCGGGTGGCGTACAGGCCGCGCTGGCGTTCGCAGGCGCAAGGCCGCACGCCCCCCTGCCGGCCCCCCGAGAGGCGGCATTGCAAGCGCGGATACCGCCGGCTTTTGCGGGACGGCTGGTTCGCCCCCCTTCAACTCTTGAGCAGGCCGGGGTGGCGAGCATGCCCCCCCCCGGCCGCTGCGCTGGATTGCGTCTTACCTCTTGCCCGGTTGATAGACCTGGTCGAACGAGCCGCCGTCGGCGAAGTGCGCCTTCTGCGCTTTCTGCCAGCCGCCGAAGACCTCATCGATGGTGAACAGCTTGACTTTGGGGAAGTTCGCCGCGTACTTGGCGGCAATCTTCTCCGAGATCGGACGGTAGTAATTCTTGGCCGCGATCTCCTGGCCCTCGTCGGTGTACAGGAACTGCAGGTAGGCCTCGGCCACCTTGCGCGTGCCCTTCTTGTCCACCACCTTGTCGACCACGGCCACGGGCGGTTCGGCCAGGATCGAGACCGACGGCGCGATGATGTCGAACTTGTCCGGACCCAGCTCCTTGACCGCCAGGATCGCCTCGTTCTCCCACGCGATCAGCACATCGCCCAGGCCACGCTCGACAAAGGTCGTGGTGGCGCCCCGGGCGCCGGAATCCAGCACCGGCACGTTCTTCAGCAATTGGCCGACGAACTCCCTGGCCTTCTGCTCGTTACCGCCCGGCTGGCGCAGCGCATAGCCCCACGCCGCCAGATAATTCCAGCGTGCACCGCCCGAGGTTTTCGGGTTGGGCGTGATCACCTGCACGCCCGGCTTGACCAGGTCGTTCCAGTCCTTGATGCCCTTGGGATTGCCCTTGCGCACCAGGAACACGATGGTCGAGGTATAGGGCGAAGCATTGTGCGGCAGGCGCTTCTGCCAGTCCGGCTTGAGCAAGCCCTTCTCGGCGATGGCGTCGATGTCGTATCCCAGCGCCAGCGTGACCACATCCGCATCCAGCCCGTCGATCACCGAACGCGCCTGCTTGCCCGAGCCGCCGTGCGACTGGCGGATGGTCAGCGCGTCGCCGCCCTTGGCCTTCCAGGCCTTGGCAAAGGCGGCATTCACGTCCACATACAGTTCGCGCGTGGGGTCGTAGGAAACGTTCAGCAGGTTGGTATTGGCCCAGGCGGTCTGGGTGGAACCGATCACGGCCAGTGCCGCGAATCCGATGGCCAGCTTGCGAATCATCTGTCTTGCTCCCGTCTTGTCGTCGTGAAATGGCGACTTTGCGCCTCGTTTCAGCGCCCTCCTTGTGTGGGAAGGCTGGTGTCAGGGAAGAAGACTACCGAGCGGCCTATGTGAAAGGAACGAATGGTTTCGCCGATCCTTGCACGTTTTCCGCATAAGATTTTGCGGAAATATGGGCATGCCGGGGAAGCTGAGCTGAAGTGGTTTGCTCTCTTCCGCGCAGCGGCGTCTTGGTGTCGGCATGCCACAGCAGCGCAAGAGGCTGGCCCCGGAAGCGCAAATGCGTATACTTCGCATTTGCAAATACAACTTGATGAGAAGGCCGCCGTCTCTGACTGCGCGGCAGCCAACGCGTTTCCGTAGGACGAATTGTGCGTGGATGGATGCTGAGGCTGTCATCCACGCGGCGCTCGTATAGGACCCCTGGCCGATGGCAGGCCCGCTCCATCGGCGACAGGCCGCTCACGGAGAGACATCGCCTTCAAAGGCTCGAACATCGCGGCCTTCACTTCAAGCTGATGTGCTGTTCGCCTTCGGCACCACATGTTTACATTCCTGGACTCAAAAAACACATTACCCAGATGCCAAGCACTTCCAATATGAGAAAATTCATAACCTGCCTGATATTGCTGCCTACCTTTTCCATGCCCCAATCAATCGCCGGCACGGATACCATCCAAAGTGGCCGCGACAAGGAAAAACTGGCGCACGCCAGGAATTTCTCCCTTGGCATGGTTGGATTTTATGGCCATACCAGTGAAAATGAAAAAATTTACAGGAAGATACTAAAAAGCAGGAATGCAGCGGAACATTTCACGCAAATAATCAGATCCGAGGAATCCACGAATGAAGCGAAGCTCTACGCCGCCTGCGGGCTTCGTACGCTATCCCTCACTTTATTCAGAAATGAAATACAAAATATTCTCAAAAATGGCGGCACCGCGAGTGTTTTGCGGGCAGACACGCTCAACAAGGAAGAAATGACCAGCCTGATTGAGTCAATTGATAAATTTGGCTGCAATCAAACAACGAAATAATTCCTAAAAAATATAATCTACCGGGATTTTTTCCTTCTCGGCTCGCTCTGCAGCTTCGCTGCTCATGTCCATCCTGATGGCGTTGATGAAGACGCCGGATTTTCGGCGGAACTTGGCTGCCGAATCGGCCATTCCCGACTAATGTCCTGCGTCAGAAATTCGTAGAAAAAATCGCCTGATTGACAGTGTCGCCCATCCTGCTGGAGGTGTTGCCCGGGTGCTGGGGCAGTGCAGCTCGGTGACCTATCAGTCCAGTTGCGAGGATGGCCCTTGAAGGGTCCTTCTGCGGCGCAGGCGTACTCCGGCGCATACCGAGTTCAGATCAAAGACTGCCGAACTGCCGCCGTCAGTCTTCGTGTGCGCGTCGTGGCAGCACCCACAGCATCGCACTCACAGCCTCCGCCTGGTTTCGAGAATGCGTCTTCTCGTAAATGGCCCGCAGTTGCGTACGGATGGTGGCAAGTGAAACGCCGATGCTCGCCGCACATTCGTCAGGTGTCCTGCCGCTGACGAGCGCCTCCGCCACCGCAGCTTCCGCTTTTGACAAGCCGAACGCTTGCCGTAACTGTTGGGCGACAACCAGCGCGCCTGCGCTTCGCCGCCGGACGGTCACCATGACGGTTGCCTCGCCAAAGGCCGAGCGCATGGCCAGTGCGGGAAGGTACGTGATGTTGAGAAAAAGCGCATGTGTTGCGCTCATTGCGCCTTGCAGGGCCAGGCTCTCACCCTTCCTGCTCTTGGCGACGCGTGCGATGGCCGCTTGCAGCGCGTCGTTCTCGGCGGCAACCGCGGCCGTCAGGCGCCCATGCAGCAGCTTCAGGCAGGCGCTCGCGTGCAGCATCGATTCGGCAACCTGATTGGCAAAGACGACGCGGGAGCGCACGTCCAAAGCCAAGACGGCAAGATCCAGCTCTTCCATCAGTTCGGAACCGACCGCGGCATCGCGATGCAGAATCTGCGCGTCCTGCCATAGATTGATGGCGCGTTGCAGATGCCCGGTCATGCTGGCCGCAGTGGCGCGCTCTTCGGGCGAATAGGGCGTTCTGCCATATGAACGGAGCATGCCCAGCAGAATGTCGCTGCCGCCGGGGCGCGCCAGGCGTACGCCCATCAGGTAACGCACGCCCATCGGAATCTGGTAGTCCTGAAAGAACTCGCTGCGCGCGACGTCTTCGTCGGAGAGAAAGTCCTGACAGGAAATCAACTCCCCAACGCCAGCGTTCCCGACCACGCTGCGGCGTGGATCGAGCGCACCGTAATACTGGTCGTATAGCGCAATCTGGCTATCCGGCAACCCCGGCGAATAGGTCGAAAGGTGTGGCGCATTGCGTGCAGCATCCCAACTGAACATGTGGAAGTAATTGGCGCCGAACGTTGTGATGGCTTGCTGGAACACATCCAGGAAGCTGTCGTGGCGCAGCGCGGCCTCGTAGAGGTCCCCGATAAGCTGGTCTCTCGGCAATTGCTTTCCTCCCAAAAAGCACTGCAATTCAATTGTGGCGTATTCGGCCCAAAGCTTCGCAGGCCAGGCCAGAACCATCTCTTTTTTGTCAATCTATCACAGCTTTTCTGCAGGAGGGACCGCGACAATCCCTGAATTTCATTCATCTGAATGATGACGGGCGAGATGGGCTTCCGGAAAATCCGAGCCACTAACTAGAACGGGTCAGGGAGAAAAAAATGAAGCTCAAACCTATTGCGATCAGCTTTGCGGCGCTTTCGTTGGCCGCCTGCGGAGGCGGCGGAGGCAGCGGGGATTCCGCCTCCACATCAGGCGGAACGGCCACGCAAACGCCGGCGGCGCAGACCGTCGGCGGTGTAGTCGCCACCGGTCTGCCTTTGTCCGGTGCCGCGGTCAATATGACCTGCGCATCAGGTTCCGGAGCGGCAACGACGGCCACGGACGGCAGCTATTCGGTCACGATCAAGGGTGGAAGCCTGCCCTGCGTGCTGACCGCCACCAGCAGCGACAGCAAGGTCGTCTTGCACTCCCTGGTGCCAGGTTCCGGGTCGGGCAGCAGCAATGCAACCGCGCATATCACGCCGCTGACCGAACTGCTGGTCGCCCAGCTGAGCGGGCAAGATCCGGTCCAATTTGCGTCAGCCTTTGGTCCGACCACGGCAGTGAGCGCTACAGCGGTCAGCAGCGCCCAATCGGCCCTGGTTTCGGTACTCAAGAACGCCGGGGTCGATCCTTCAAGCGTCGGCGACTTTATCGGCGGCACGATCACCGCAGGCAGCCATCAGGGCTATGACGCCATCCTGGACACCCTGCAATCGACGATCACGAGTGCCGGTACGAGTTTGGGCGAACTGAGCACTGCTGTTGCCAACAGCACCGGCAGCACCACCGCCGCTGCGTCGACCCTCGCCACCATTCTGGCGCCGGCAAACCCGGATTGCACGGCGCTGAAGAGCGGCGATCACCGCCTGATCAAGCTGTCCGATGGGTCCGCGAAACTGGTGACGGTGGATGCGACGAAGTTGACCGTCGCCATGAGCGGCACGACCTATCAGCTCACCAAAGGCGCGACGAGCTGCGATTTCACTTTGAACGATACGGGCTCGACACGCTTGCTCGTTGCCAAATCCGGGCTTGCGGCCTGGACCAACGGGACCGGCACGACGGGTACGGTTTCGCTCTCGATGCCGGCGCAGACCCTGGACCCGAGCGTCATCAATGGGGCCTACAACTACGCCATCTTCAATGGCCCATCTCAAAATCAGTTTGGTACCCATCATTATTCAAATGGAGTCACTTCGGCGGCCACCAACTGCACTGGCTACAGTAGCTGCGCAGTCGATACCGCCACACCCTATGGGCATCTGGTCGCCACTTCCGATGGCGGCGCGAATTGGGTGGATGACGGGAGCCAGCACAGCAACGGATTTCACGCATTCGGGTTCAGAAATGCACAGGGGAAAGTCCTTTGGATAGCGACCGTGCTGGACGCGGGGGGAGGCGTGGGCGTCTTTGTTCCGCAGACGACACTGCCCCTGCCCGCGGTTGGTACGACAAGCGCCTTCTGGCAAAGCTATGTCTACAACAGCACTGGCCTGAGCGCGGTCACCGAAGATAGTCACACCATTACCGCGCAGAATGGGACCACCGTCACGCGCACTTTTGCCGACCAGCATACGGACGTACTGAGCTTCAACGATCCGTTCGACGGGATGCGTCACCGTGCCGCCAATGCCTGCACGACGACAGCCGGTGCGGCAACGACCTGCAAGTCAGTGCTGCAGTTGCCACTGGGCGGCATGACGCTGGCGTGGTTTGGTTCCGCAAGCACGTATGCCGTTTCGATTTCGGTGAACAAACCAGGCAGCATGTAAGCACCCTGCGCCCCATGTCCGGGACAGTTGGCACCGGCTCACCACAAGCCGGTGCCAACTCATATCGATCTTGTGTAACTACTGCAGGGCGTGAGTTGACACCGTAGCATTGCTGAAGTTGAAGAAGCTGAGGGCTGTCATCATCAAGGCTCGCTAGCCCTTGCCATCAGTCTGCCTCGATGCCGGGCACGACCAGCGCGTCTTTCGGCCCGGTAAATGGCTTCGGCTTCCCGTCCTCTCGCATCCGGGCCGACACAGGCACAGCTTGTCGCCGGCGGTGGCTGGATTGGCGCGATCCATACCAGAGCGGGCAAAACTTCAGGATGTCGTCGGTTACGAATGGTGGCACCGAGTCACGTAACAGGCTTCCGCCGTACAGCATCGCTCACTGTCTCGAGCAAAGCTCCACGACCTCCGCTCCCGTTGCACTTTCGCGTTCAAGGGTTCGCCGGTTCATCCACTCGAAACGGCCCGACTCGATCGCCTGTTTGCCGACGACCACGCGTTGCCGACACGCGATCAGCTCAGCGTCGGCAAGCTTTTTCCCCGCGTGCGTCGAGCGGTCGTCCACCAGCACGCTCACCCCCCTCGCCTGCAGTTCGCGCCGCAGCGCCTCAGCGGCCTCCTGACGCTCCTGGCGGTCCCACTCGATGACCGTCAGAGCGACATCGAAGGTATTGAACGCCTTGCTGCCCCAAAATCCTCGATCATCGCGCTGGCGACTGAGCAGGAGCATCGCGAGGCGCGAGATGCCGACTCCGTAGCAGCCCATTCTGACGAATTCGCCTTTGGCGTTCACCAGCCCCATGGCCTTCGAGTAACGATCACCCAGATCGAAAATGTGCGCGCACTCGAGCGATTTCTGGTCGTCGGTCTCGTCCTCGCCCAGTTCGCTGAGTACATGGAACTCCTCCGAGCTTTGCCCGCCGATCTCCCCGTTGTCGCTGGACTTCACGATCACGTCCAGCCCCAGCCGCCTGAAGATGCGCAGATACGCTTCGCGAACGGACTCATAGGCTGCGCGCGAGCCGGCTTCCGTAGCATTGAACGAGTACGCGTCTTTCATGATGAATTCTCTGGCCCGGGTCAATCCGCCGCGAGTCCTTAGCTCGTCGCGATATTTGTTGCCGAACTGATACAGGCCAAGACTCATGTCCGTCTTGTTGTAGTGCGTCTTGACCATGTTGGTGGTCAATTCCTCGCACGTCGCCCCCAGGCAGAACAGCCGCCCGGAGCGGCTCTTCAGCCGCATCAGTTCGTCACCGTAGATATCTAGCCGCCCGCTTTGCTGCCACAGGTCGGCATCCTGCAGCAGGCTCATCTGGATTTCACAGAAGCCGGCGCGGTCCATCTCCTCGCGCACGATGTTCTCGATGCCCCGCTGTGCCCTCAGGCCCAGCGACATCCACGAATAAAGCCCTGCGGCGTCCTGGTGGATGAAACACGCCTTGCGGGCGAGGTCGGTCAGTTCCAGCCTGGAGTTGTCCTGTTCAAAGAAGCCGTTTGAGTAAAATTGCTGCGAGAATTTCATGATCCGCTCCGGATTTCGAGTTCAGCGAAAAAAACAAGGCCTGAAATGAAAAACGCCCGCAAGGGGCGTCCGGATCGTCGATTCTCATGCAACGCGCTAGCAATCAGCCTTTTTCGCGCGCATCTTGAGGACTCGGGCAGACTCCGGCCGCCATTGCGGGCATCGGAGGTCGTTGCGGGAGGGTCCTCAGAAACTTCATGACTTGCTTCTCGTTTCGTATCCATTCAAACAAGGAGGAACGCCGCGCTTGAGCGCTCGCCGCCGAATCCACATCGTGGCGCCTCCGTGAGCACCAGTGTGTCCGAAGTACGGCTCGATTGCAACCCGGCGCTACACCCGGCTCGCGTTCGCGGATTGAGACGGAATGATGCGGTTCCTCGTCTCTGCGACTACCCCATCCGGCGAAATGCGGTCGCCGGCGTTCCGGTAGGTGCGCATCGGCTCGGGTGCCGCCGGCGGCGGCGCGACGACGGCAAAGCAACCGGCTGCCTGGCGGTCGGTTATCACTGATCTGCTACGCCGCTAGCTCGACCAGGTTCGCCGAGTACGCGATGAAGAAGATGCGAACACAACGCGCGACTGCGACGACATGGCGCCTGCGCGCGTTCAACGTCCCTGGAAGCTCGGCCTGCGCTTCTCGGCGAAAGCGCGCCGCCCCTCGATCCGATCTTCCGAGTCGCGCAGGTTACCGAAGCTCTGCTGCTCCAGTTCGAGCCCGGCCGCCAGCGGCAGTTCGCGACCGGCCTGGGCGAGCTTCTTGGCCGCCACCACGGCCAGCGGAGCATTCGTCGCGATGCGCTGCGCGATCGCGCGCGCCGCCGCCGCGAGTTCCTGCGGCGCCACCACCCGGCTCACCAGGCCGATACGCAGCGCCTCCTGCGCATCGATGCGCTCGCCGGTCAGCAGCATCAGCATCGCGTCCGACTGGCCGACCGCACGCACGATGCGCTGCGTTCCGCCGCCGCCCGGGATGCTGCCGATGCACACCTCCGGCAGGCCGAACACCGCCGTGCTCACGGCGATGCGGATGTCGCAGAGCATCGCCAGCTCGAGCCCGCCGCCCAGCGCGAAGCCGTTGATCGCCGCGATCATCGGTTTCTGGGTCTGCAGGGTCGAGACCGGCGGGACGCCGGCCCGAGAGCCGAAATGCAGTTCGGCGAAGCTTTCCACGGGCGGCATGGTCTTCTTCAGATCGGCGCCGGTGCAAAAGGCGCGCTCGCCGGCTCCGGTGAGGATGCCGACCCGCACGTCCTTGCGGGTCGATATCTCGTTCCAGGCCTCGTGCAGCTGCGCGGCGGACTCCGGGTCGATGGCATTCATCGCCTCCGGGCGGTTCAAGGTCACGGTAGCGATGAAATCTCTCACCTCCATGGTCACCGGCATGGGTTCTCTCCTTTCTGGGTGGGGTCGACGGCAGTGCAGTCGGTTGATCGTTCGAGACAAGCGTTGGGCTCCACCATTTGCGCCGAGAGGTTCGGCAGGCTGGGCACGGGATGGTCTATGAGGTGCTGGCTGCGAAGTGCGCGGCAATCGGATCTTTCACCACTTCGGGCAGCGGGCTTTCGTCGAACTTCGGGGTTTCGGTGAGACGTGGGTGCCAAGCCTGTGCCCGGGAGATCCAGGCCTCGCATGTCGGCGAGAAGATCGCCGGGGCATCCAGGCTTGCGGCATTGGCCTTTGTCATCGTTCACCTCCGGTGTCTTTGGATTTCGCCTGGCTGGAGGATCGACCGCTACTTGTGTGGCCCAACCAACTGTACGCCTGCTTCCAGCAACACCTCGCGGGTGTGTTCGCCCACCAGCGGGGCGGGACGCCGGGTGCGCGGCACTTCTCCGACCGCGCGCAGGGGCGTGCGGGGCAAGGTCAGGTCGCCCGCGACCGGATGACGGACCATCTCAGCCAGGTCCGCGCCGGTAAAGGCCGGCGAGGCAACCGCCTCCGCATAGTCGTTGATCGGCGCGCAGATGATGTCCACCGCCTCGAAGCGCTGCAGCCACTCGCTTCGCGGGCGAAGCGTCATGCGCTCTTCCAGCAGCGCTACCAGTTCCTTGCGATGCGCGATGCGCCCGGGCAGATCGAGAAAGCGTGGGTCGGACAGCAGCTCGCGGCATGCGAGCACTTCGCACAGTGCCTCCCAGCGGGAAGGATGGTAGGCGGCCAGCATGATCCACCCGTCCGCGCAGCGCACCGCCTCGTTGGGTGCCGCATAGGGTGCGGCGCTGCCGATGCGCTCGGGTGCCACGCCGTCCGCGAAAAAACTGGCGAAGCTCGACTCCTGCAGCGCGACGGCGGATGCGAACATGCCGATGTCCAGCCATTGCCCGGCGCCGTCGCGCGCGCGCCGGGCGAGCGCGCCCAGAACGCCGATCGCCGCCATGTAGCCCGTCACCATGTCGACGATCGGGACCTGCACCTTGCAGGGGGGCGCATCCGGCAGCCCGGTCACGCTCATCAGACCCGAGGCGGCCTGCAGCACCCCGTCGACGCCGGGCTTGTGCCGCCACGCGCTCTGCTGCCCGTAGGCAGAGACGGAACAATAGATCACGTCCGGATTGCGCTGCCTGACGTCCTCGTAGCCCAGCCCGAGGCGCTGCATCACGCCGGGGCGGAAACTCTCCACCACCACGTCCGCGCCGGCGGCCAGCTGGAGCGCCGCCTCACGCTGGGGCGGATCTTTCAGGTCGAGCGCCACGCTGCGCTTGTTGCCGTTGAGGGCGAGGAAGGCCAGGCTCTGGCCCTCGACGAAGGGAGCCAGCGCGCGGCCCAGTTCTCCCTGAGGGGCCTCGACCTTGATAACGTCCGCGCCGAGGTCGGCGAGCGTATGCGTGCACACGGGCCCGGCCGCGACCTGGGTGAAGTCCACGACGCGCACGCCTGAAAGTGAATCGCCAAGCATCTCAGTTCCTTTCCCGTTCAGCCGCCACGCAGGTTGTTCTCACGGATCACCTTCGTCCACCTGGCGGTATCCTCCTTGAGCGCCCTCTCCGCCTCGGCAGGCGACAGCAGCATCGGCTCGAAACCGCTCTTGAGCAGCGACTCCGTCAGCGCGGGCGTGCGCAGCGTCTTGTCGATCGCCTCGCGCAACTGGCCAATGACCGGCTGCGGCGTTCCCGTGGGGACGGTCACGTGCCACCAATAACCCGCGCTGAAACCCGGCACGCCACCCTCGCTGATGGTCGGGATATCGGGCGCCAACGCGGAGCGCTGCGCGCTCGCCACGCCGAGTATCTTCAGCTTGCCCTGGCGCATGAACGGCAGCGCGGAAGGCAACCCCAGCATCGCCAGCGGGACATGGCCGCCGATCACGTCGCTGATCGCCTGCGCGCTTCCCTTGTATGGGACATGCTCCAGCGCAATCCCCGCCATCTGCGCCAGATAGATGCCCGCCAGGTGGTGCGGCGATGCGGTGCCGGGCGACGCGTAGCCCAGCGGCTGCGCACCCTTGGCCCTGGCGACGCTCAGCAGTTCGCGCATGGTCTTCGCCGGCAGGCCCGGGCCGGCCACGAGCACGATCGGCACCGTCGCCAGCGTGGCCACGAACGACAGGTCGGCCACCGGGTTGAACGGAAGCTTGCCGTACAGCAGCGGCAGCAGCGGGTCGCTGCTGCCGCCGACGCCGACCGTGTAGCCGTCGGGATGCGAGCGTGCCAGTTCGGCCAGACCGATCGTCGTGCCCGCGCCCGCCTTGTTCTCCACGACAAATGGCTGCCCCAGGAGCGCGGCGACGTGCGCGAACACGGTGCGGGCCACCGTGTCGGTGCCTCCGCCGGGCGGATACGGGACGATCAGGCGCACAGCGCGCGACGGATAGCTGTCGGCCCGCGCGGACAACGCCGGCGCGAGCAGCGCCGCGGCAGCGGCAAGCGTGAACTCTCTTCTTTTCATGACTGTCTCCTTGGGGCCGGGGTCAGACCGATGCGCTGCTCAGGCTGCGGCCGCCGCACACATACAGCACCTGCCCGGTCACGTAGCCCGAGGCGGGCGATGCGAAGAACCGCACCGCGTTGGCGACATCTTCGGCCTGCCCGATGCGCTGCATCGGCACCGTGCGCTGCAGGTCCTGCCGGACTTCGGGCGCGAGCGTGCCGAACAGGGGCGTCTCGACGATGCCGGGCGCAATGGCGTTGGCGGTGATGCCGCTGCGCGCGAACTCCAGCGCCAGGCTGCGGGTGAAGCTGACAACGCCGCCCTTGGAGGCCGAGTAGCTGGCCTGGCCGCGGTTGCCCAGCCAGGCGCGCGACGACAGGTTGACGATGCGGCCGAACTTCTGTTCGAGCATCGCGGGAAGCACCGCCTTGCAGCAGATGAACTGCGAGGTCAGATTGGTCTGGATGACGCGCTGCCAGAAGTCCAGCGCCATCTTGGTCACGAGCTTGTCGCCGCCGATGCCGGCGTTGTTGACCAGCACGTCGATGCGGCCGTTGCGCGCCAGGAACTCCGCGGCGGCCGCCTGCACCTCCTCCATCGAGGTCACGCTGACACGCCGCGCCGAGACATCGGCACCGCCGGCGCGCAGTTCCTCGGCCGCGGCCTCGAGCGCATCGCCGTCGATGTCCCACAGTGCAAGGCGGCAGCCGGCCTCGGCCAGGCTGCGCGCGATGCCCAGGCCGATGCCCTTTGCACCGCCGGTCACGATCGCGCTCAGGCCGGCGAGGCCGGCGGGAGTGGCTTGGTCCGTCATGGTCGCTCCTTCCTCAAGCGGCGAGGATGTGAATGGAACAGGCGGCGTGGTCCACGCCCCAGATGCCCCCGCCCGTCACCTGGCTCAGCCCGATGCGCGCACCGCCGACCTGGCGCCGGCCGGCGCGCCCCTGCAGCTGCTCGCACAGCTCGACGATCTGCGCGACGCCCGTGGCGCCGGGCGGATGGCCCTTGGCGAGCAAGCCGCCGCTCACGTTCACCGGGATGCGGCCACCGAGCGCGGTGGCGCCGCTGGCCAGCAGCCGCGGCGCCTCGCCGCGCTCGCACAGGCCCAGCGCCTCGTAGTACAGCAGCTCCGAGATGGTGAAGGCATCGTGCAGTTCGATCAGGCTGAGGTCGCGCGGACCGACACCGGCCTGCTCGTAGGCCAGCCTCGCTGCGCGCCGCGTGATCTCCGCCTCGGTCATGTCGACCTGGTGGATCTCGAACAGGCCTGACTGCACCACCGAAGCCAGCACGCGCACCGGCTTGCCCACGCCTTGCGCGGGCCGCGTGCTCAGCACCAGCGCGGCGGCACCGTCCACCACGCCCGGGCAGCACTGCAGCAGCGTCAGCGGGTCGGCCACCATGCGCGAGGACAACACCTCTTCGCGCGTGACCTCGCGGCAGAACGTCGCGATGGGGTTGTGCACGCCATGGCGCCGGTTCTTCACCGACACATCGGCCAGTGCCTCGGCGGACATGCCGTACTCGTGCATGTAGCGCTTGGCGCGCATCGCATACAGCGCGGGCATGATCAAGCCGCGCCGGTTGTTCCAGTCGCGCCCGTTCAGCGGCAACGCACCTCCGCCCAGGCCGCTCAGGTGGTCCATGCCGAACACCAGCACCGTCTCGTACTGGCCGGCCCGCAATGCCTGCAGTGCCAGGTGGAAGGCGGTGGCGCCGCTGGAGCAGGCGTTGTCGATGTTGTAGACTGCCTCGCCGCCGGTGCCCAGCTCGCGCAGCGCGCGCTGCCCGGGCAGATGCCCACCCAGGGCATTGCCGCAATAGAACGCCTGCACATCGCGCAGGCCCAGGCCGGCGTCCTTCAGCGCGGCCAGGATGGCCGCCTGGGCCAGCGCTTCTTCGGTGAGATCGGGAAAGCGGCCGAAGTCGGAAATGCCGACGCCCGTGATCAGAGGTGCGCTCATGATGCGGTGCCCTTCAGCGGCTCGAAGGCATAGTCGGGCGTGCCGTCCGGCAGCGTGAACGCAACGGTGCGCACGGCGTCGCCGATGGCCGGCACAGCGTCGCCTTGCCACAGCAGTCGGCCGAAGACCCTCAGGCCGTTCTCGAAATCCACCATGCCCAGGGCGTACGCGGGCGCCTTGCCCGGGTGGACCGTGGTGAAGGTGTACAGGCGGCCGCCCGTGCCCATGGCGACGGGCTCCGCCGCTTCGCCGGCCTGAAGGAACTCAGGCGGCGGAAAACGCAGCCCGCCGGTGCCGCGGTAACGTGCGGCCAGCAGGGTCATGCCCTGCGCGTCATTCCGGAAGTGCGTTTCTGGATATTTCGTGATTTCCATGAATTGCCTTATCGTTTTAGATTTACTAGAGTTCAGTGCCGGCAGCTGATATCCTGGATTAACTAGAAGCCAGTGTAGCCAGCTGATATCGGTGTGAACAAGGCAGTTTTTTCTTCGTTATTTTTTAGAAAAACTAAATTAAATGAACCGTATCCGCCTCCCCTTGCTTGGGCTGCGGGCCTTCGAGGCCACCGCGCGCCATCAGAGCGTCTCCAACGCTGCGGCAGAGTTGTGCGTCACGCCCGGCGCGGTCAGCCAGCAGGTGAAGCTGCTCGAGGAACTGGTTGGCGTACCGCTGCTGCGGCGCAAGGGCCGGTCGATCGAGCTGACGGATGCGGGTCAGGTGCTGCGCCCGGCGCTCACGCAGGCGTTCCAGACCATCGAGCTGACGCTCAACGCCATCGCGCGCGGGCCGCGCCACGACACGCTGAAACTGTGCCTGATGCCCACGCTGGCGGAGAAGTGGCTGGTGCCGCGCCTGTCGCGCTTCCACGGCGCGCATCCGGAACTCGACATCCAGCTCATGACCAGCTTCCGCGAAATCCGCTTCGAGGCGGAGGACGTCGACATGGCGTCCTTCGTCGGCAAGACCCTGCCCGCGGGTCTGGAGGGCCTGCGGCTGTTCGATGACGCCTTTCAGCCGGTCTGCAATCCGTCGTTCCTGCGCGGCCCGCAGCGCCTGAGCACCCCCGCCGACCTGTCGAAGGTGACGCTGCTCCACTCCGTGCGCCGCATGGACGACTGGCAGCGCTGGCTCGGCCTTGCCGGGTTGTCTGGGCTGAAGCCGCAGCGCAGCCTCTCGTTCGAGAACTCCTCGCTGGCCATCCAGGCGGCTATCGACGGACTCGGCGTTGCGATGGTGCAGCGCGAGTACGTTGGGGAACTGCTGAAGGTCGGCGTGCTTGTCGCGCCCTTCGACTTCGTGGGGCGCAGCGACACCGGTTACTACCTGGTCTGGTCGGCCGCGCGCGCAACGACGCCTGCCTTCCGGTCTTTCCTCGAATGGGTAAAGCAGGAGGCGGGCCGGGGAACGGCCTGAGGTCGATTGCGGCGCAAGAAGGCGCTGGCGATGCCCGTCAGGCATCGCCAGCGGCAGCGCTACTTCGCGGTGGCCGCGCGGGCGAGAGCCGCATCCTGCTCGGGCATGCCACCCGACGCCCCCAGCCCGCCGATCAACACGCCATCGTCGTCGAGCAGGGGCACACCGCCCCCCACGAGCAGCAGGCCGCCGCTGTGGATGTGGTCGAAACGCAGAACCGGTTTGCCCAGCTCCAGCGGCGCGTTCAGGGCGTCGGTGGGCGCCTGGAACATCACCGACGTGCGTGCCTTCGCAATGGCCAGTTCGTTCGACGCCAGCCAGGCGCCATCCATCCGGGCGAAAGCCACCAGGTTCGCGCCCTTGTCAAGGACCGCGAAGACCGCCTTCATGCCGGCCGCTTCGGCGGCGGCACGGCCCTTGGCCACGAGGCGCTGCGCGTCTTCGAGGGTGATGTCAGGCATTCTGGGTCCACTCCGTTTCCTGCCACTGCCTGGCGACGGCGATCGTGCCGACGGGGCGCATCGTGCGATAGAGATGCGCCTCGGCCGGAATGATCTCGACCATCGCGTCGATCATGTCCTGCGGATCGGACTGATCCGCGAGGGCGCCTCCGAAGTCGGGCATGGGAACGACGGCGCGGTCGGCGTCGTACCACTGCACATGGCTTTCCGCACCGGTGTCGTTGAAGCCGGTGCCGAACACGCCGGGGTTCACGGTCGCGACCTTGACGCCGTACGGTGCCAACTCGGCCTTCATGGCCCCGGCGATGCCTTCGATGGCGTGCTTCGTCGCGCAGTACACGCCCACGAACGGAATCACGAGGATGCCGCCCATCGACGAGGTCCACACCACCTTGCCGGACTTGCGCGCCACCATCTTCGGGACGATGCCCTGCGCCAGCTTCATGTGACCGAAGACGTTGATCTCGAACGATTCGCGCACCCGCTCCATCGGGATATCGATGATGGACCCGCTCTCCATCGCGCCGGCATTGAGCACGAGCACATCGGGGTCGTAACCCGTGGCGTGCGCGATATCGATGCCGTCGAGGAGGTTGAGCTTGATGACTTCGAGCTTGACGCCAGCGCTTGCGGCGTCCGCGCGCAGGCTCCGTACCTGAGGCCAGGTTTCGGCCGCCGCGACGACTTCGTGCCCGCGGCGGGCGAGTTCAATCGCCGCGCCACGACCGAAGCCGGAGCTGGCGCCGGTGATCAGGATTTTCTTTGACATGGGTTCCCCTTCTTTCTCACTGTCTGATGCCGATGCGGCCCCCATACGGGGGTCGTTTGCAGAACCAGATTTCCAGCCCCGCGTCCTTTAATGTAGCTATCCGCCTGCTCAGCAACAAGGCAGCTTTGTTGCTGAAATCTTTTAGTCAGCCTAAATCAACGGGCCGTGCCCGCGGTCCGCTTCCAAGCCTGCGGACCTTTGCCACGCAGGTCTTCCGGAGTACACCGCGAGCCAGGTTTAAGGCCTACTGCGGCGCAAGGGTCGCCGCGATGGCCGCGCGCATGGCCTCGCGATGCGGGTCGAGCAGGCGATCGTGGTTGGCGTTGTAGTTCCGCAGTGCCAGTGCGAGCAGCATGGGCGCATCGGCCGCGGGGATGCCGCGGTCGTGCAGATCGGTGCGCCACCCCTGCGCCTGGAAGTCACGCGCCACGTGCGCGGCGACACGCTCGGCCAGTTCGGCATCGGCGCTCCCATCCGGCAGCGCCATGCCGAGCGCTTCGCCCAGCGCGCGCGTCACGTCCGGAACGCAGGCGCCGAGCGCGCGGATCATGGCCGGCGCGAACG
Source organism: Cupriavidus sp. 96C5-1 (assembly GCF_057798855.1). Classification (NCBI taxonomy): domain Bacteria; kingdom Pseudomonadati; phylum Pseudomonadota; class Betaproteobacteria; order Burkholderiales; family Burkholderiaceae; genus Cupriavidus; species Cupriavidus sp. 96C5-1. The sequence goes on from NZ_JBYOJU010000004.1 coordinate 322,075, forward strand.
CGGCGTAGCCGCGCGGCTGCGTTACCCCGTCGTAGTGGTTGAAGACGGCGACGGCCGAGGCGTAGGCGGCGCGCGCCAGCAGATGGCAGGACCATGGGCGACCGCCGTCTTCCTCGTCGCGGTTTTGCAGCAGCCCGGCAGCACACAGGTCGATCAGCGCGGCGGCGCCGCCCTCCGGGCCCAGCCTCGGGTAGGACTGCCGGGCGAGGTGCCACGCATGGCGTCGGCTGGCCTGGGCCAGCGGATTGGTCGTCTCGAGGGCCCCCATGCACATGAGGCCCCACCAGTAGATCTCGAAGCTGGTGGATCGGGCCAGCGTCAACGGCGCTGTCGCAAGCGCGCGGGAATCCCAGAACACCGCCCGCGGGCGCGTCTTCGGATCGAAGAATTCGAGGTGGTGCGCATCGCCGCGGTAGCGCACGGCCGAACCGCCGCGGTTCTGCGCCGACGTGGGCGAGGTCAGCACATTGAAGATAGGCATCTTCGGCGACGCCAGGCGCTGACTGACGGCTGGCGCGTTCTCACGGTGAACGGTTGCCATCTCCAGCAAGGGGCGGTTCTCGCCAAGCAGCATGGCCACCACCCTTGCGCCCTTGATCACGCTGCCCGCCCCCACCGCGATCAGCGCATCTGCATCGAGCTCACGCGCCTTGGCCGCGGCTTCTTCGATGGACTCCGCCGGCGCGCCTTCGGAGATCCCGGAGAAGATGCCTGCGACACGGCCGCCGGCCAGCGTCTCGATCCGCTGCGTCAGGTCGGTGCGCTCATGCACACTGCGCCCGCACAGGATCAGCGCGCGCGATGCGCCAATGCGTTGCAGTTCCCGGGGCAGCGCGGCCAGCGCGTTGTCTCCCGCATGGACCTTCAGCGGATAGTTGCGCGCGTGGAAGTTGTGGGTGATGGATTCGTCCTGGTGCATGTCGAGGCGATGGGCAAGTGAAGTAGTGCAACCAAGCGTAGAGACAAGCGCGCCGGACCACAATGCATTTTCCGCCCCGCTTTCGTTGAGCTGGCCTATAGCGTCGGCTGCCGCCGGGCATCGCTGGCGGCCAGCAGCACACCTGCGGCGCAGCCGCCCGCGCGCAGCGTGGCCCGCACGGCCACATACGCCAGCACGCCGATCACCGCCTCGCCGGCGAAGCTGCCGTGGGATTGAACGTCCTGGTCGGCATCAATGGTCAACTGTCGCTGGGGCACGGCGTCTTCTACGCGCTAGGCGCCTACACCGTGGCCATCCTCATGGATCGCTACGGCATGCCCTATGGATGGTCGCTGCCGGCCAACATCTGCTCGCGTTGCTTCGAGCCAAAAATCGCTGTGCAGGGGCCCGTCAGAAGGCAAGGCGCGCAATGCCCGTGCATGAGCACCACCACCTGCGCGAAGTGGCCAGCGCCGCCTGAACGCCATTCCCCAAAACACAGGAACCGCAGCCATGCAAAACGACCGCACTTTCGGCAGGACCGTGCTGCTGCTCGCGTTCCGGGCCTACGTGCTCATCCCGCTGGGCGCGGGCATCCGGTCGCCCCCCGGCAAGGCCATGACGCGGTTCAGCTGAGCGCCCGCGCCGGCCGTCCGCTGCATCCCGGTCCGTCAATGCAGCGGCCGCCGGCGCAGCCCATGGAGCTGGTTCCGGATCGTCGATGCAGCGGGCTCCATCCATGACTGTGATCCCGCGCCATAGCGCTATCTGTATTTGCTTTGCGGCGCCTGGCAAGCGCGTCTTCCGGCTCTGCAAACTGAGCTTTAGCGGTTCCGCAAGAACTGTATCCTTCGCGGGCAGGCTGCAGTCCCTACGCTTGTCCGTAGTGTCGCGCGACACGCCGTCGTGCCGGCGGCAACCCCACGGAGAGCACATCGATGCACGGACTCACAGCGCTGGAACTCGCTCGAATCCAGTTCGGATTCACGGTTTCCTTTCACATCTTATTTCCCGCCATCACGATCGGGCTGGCATGTTTCCTGGCGTTCCTGGAAGCACGCTGGCTCTACACCCAGGACGCCGTGTACAAGACCCTGTACCAGTTCTGGATCAAGATCTTCGCATTGAACTTCGGCATGGGGGTCGTTTCCGGCCTGGTCATGGCCTATGAGTTCGGTACCAACTGGTCGGGCTTCTCGCAGTTTGCGGGGGGCGTCACCGGACCGCTGCTGACCTACGAGGTGCTGACCGCCTTCTTCCTGGAAGCGGGCTTCCTTGGCGTGATGCTGTTCGGCTGGAACCGCGTCGGGCCGGGGCTGCATTTCTTCTCGACGGTGATGGTGGCGCTCGGCACCATGATTTCCTCCACCTGGATCCTGGCGTCCAACAGCTGGATGCATACGCCTGCCGGCTACGTCATCGTTGCCGGCAAGGTGGTGCCGACCGACTGGCTCGAGGTGATCTTCAACCCGTCGTTCCCCTACCGCCTTACGCACATGGTCATCGCCGCGCTGCTGTCCACTGCACTATTCGTGGCGGCATCGTCGGCCTGGCAATTGCTGCATGACCGTGCCGTGCCCGCCGCCCGCAAGATGCTGTCGATGGCCCTGTGGATGGTGCTGATCGCGGCGCCCGTTCAGGCGGTGGTGGGTGACGCCCACGGCCTGAACACGCTGGAGCACCAGCCCGCCAAGATCGCGGCGATGGAAGGGCACTGGAACACCGCCGCCAGGAATGACAAGGGCGGCTTCCCGCTGATCGTCATCGGCATTCCGGACATGGAGCGCGAGGAAACCCGCTACGCTATCGAGATCCCGCGCCTGGGCAGCCTGATCCTGACGCACAGCCTTGACGGCCAGATCCGTGGCCTGAAGGACTTCCCCAGGGAAGACCGCCCCAATGCCACGGTGCTGTTCTTCACCTTCCGCGCCATGGTTGGCCTGGGCGTGGCGATGATCCTGTTCGGCCTGCTGGGATGCGTACTGCGCCGCAACGGCGCCCTGTACCGGTCCAGGGCATTCCTGCGCCTCGCGGTGCTGATGGGCCCCGCCGGCCTGATCGCGCTGCTGGCCGGCTGGATGACCACCGAGATCGGCCGCCAGCCGTGGGTGGTCTATGGGCTGCTGCGTACCCATGATGCCGTTTCCGCGCATGCGGCTGGCCCGGTGGCGCTGTCGCTGGCGCTGTTCGTGGCGGTCTACTTCGTCTGCTTCGGCGTGGGCATCCGCTACATGCTCAAGCTGGCCAGCGCCGGCCCCGCCCCTGGCACGCATCCGCACGACGAGCCGTCCTACGGCCCGGGCAGCGTCGTTCCCGCGGCCATCGCCGCGGCTTGCGCACCCAACGCGATGGCCCGGCACGGCCGCCGCGAAATCTGAACTGGTGATCGACATGGGTATCAACCTTCCCGTTATCTGGGCCGCCCTGATCTTCTTCGGCGTGATGATGTACGTCATCATGGACGGATTCGATCTTGGCATCGGCATTCTCTTCCCCTTCGTCGGCGACCGCTATGACCGCGACGTCATGATGAACACGGTGGCGCCGGTCTGGGACGGCAACGAAACCTGGCTGGTGCTGGGCGGCGCGGCGCTGCTGTGCGCCTTCCCGCTGGCCTACTCGGTGCTGCTCACTGCCTTCTACCTGCCGCTGATGTTCATGCTGATGGGGCTGATCTTCCGCGGCGTGGCCTTCGAGTTCCGCTTCAAGGCGAGCGACCGCAGCCGCCCCTACTGGGACGCCGCCTTCACGTGGGGCTCAGTCACTGCGGCCTTCTTCCAGGGCGTGACGCTGGGCGCCTATATCGACGGCATTGCCATGGAAGGCACCACCTTCACCGGCGGCGCGCTCGACTGGCTGGCGCCGTTCCCGGTTTTCTGCGGCGTGGGCGTGGTGATTACCTACGCCTTCCTCGGCGTCACCTGGCTCATCATGAAGACCGAGGGCCGGCTGCAATGGACCATGCTGCGCGTGACCAACGTGCTGACCGGCGTGATGCTGGCGATGATCGCCGCGGTCAGCGTGTGGACGCCGCTGACCCATCCGGAGATCGCGCAGCGCTGGTTCGCGCTGCCTGACCTGTTCTTCTTCCTGCCGGTGCCGCTGCTGGTGCTGGCCTCGGCCGCCGGCATCTATCGCGCCCTGCGTGGCAAGCCCAACGTGGCGCCGTTCCTGTACGCGCTGCTGATGATCTTCATGGGCTATACCGGGCTGGCCATCAGCATCTGGCCCAACATCATCCCGCCATCGATCACGATCTTCGATGCGTCGTCGCCCCCGCAAAGCCAGGGCTTCGCGCTGGTCGGCACCCTGTTCATCGTGCCGATCATCCTGGCCTACACCGCATGGTCGTATTACGTGTTCCGCGGCAAGGTCAAGCGCGGGGAGGGCTACCACTGATGGCCGGCATCGTGCGCTCACGGCTGGCGGCCCGTCTTGGCTGGCTGCTGGTCCTCTGGCTGGCGGGAGTCGGCACGGTCTTCGTCTGCGCCAGCCTGATGCGGCTGCTGATGCGTGCGGCCGGGCTTGCCAGCTGAAGTCATGCCGTCCTCCAGCCTGCTTTCCCGCGCGGCGCCGTTCACGCTCGGCGCGCTGGCAACGATACGAGGCGAATATCCAGAGCTTCGGCCGTGGATCCATTCCCTCAAGGTATTCGGTGCCGCGATGCTGGCGCTTTACGCGGCGCTGGCGCTTGGCCTGCCGCGTCCCTACTGGGCCATGGCCACCGTCTACCTGGTGTCCAGCCCGCAGGCCGGCGCCACCTATGCCAAGGGCACCTTCCGCGTTGCCGGTACGCTGCTGGGCGCCATCTGCGCAGTGGCGCTGGTCCCCTGGCTGGTCGACGAGCCCGTGCGGCTGATGGCGGCGATCGCGTGCTGGACCGGCACCCTGCTCTACCTGTCCCTGCTGGAACCGGCGCCGCGTAACTACATCTGCCTGCTGGCTGCCTATACGCTGCCGATCGTGGCGCTGCCGACGGTGGCCGCGCCGGCCACCGTCTTCGATGTGGCGCTCGCCCGGATCGAGGAAATCGTGATCGGCATCGTCTGCGCCAGCGTGGTCAGCGCCGTGGTCTTTCCCGTGAGGACAAGGCCGGCGCTGGCCGCGCGCGCATCTGCCTGGCTGGCCCACGCCTCGCGCTGGATCAGCGGCATGCTGGCCACTGGTGCCAGTCCGGCGCGTCGCCATGACAGCTTCAGCCTGCTTGCCGCCGATATCCTGGCGATGCAAACACAGATTGCCCAGCTGACCTATGAATCCGACGGCACGCAGACACTGCGCAGTGCCCGCGCCCTGCATCAGCGGATGGCAGCCATGCTGCCGCTGGTGCTGGCACTTGCCGATGCCGCCGGCGCCTTGCGCCGGCACCCTGCGGGCCTGCCCGACGCCGTCGCGCAACGGATGCGCGCCGCGCTGGCATGGATCGCCGGCGAAGAAGGCGCGCGCCGGCCGGTGCCATCCTGGTTCCCGCCAGGCGCGGCGCAGGCCGCACCGGCGGACTGGCATGCACGGCTGGTCGCAACGACCTGTACCTACCTCGACGAACTGGCCGACCTGTGGCACGACTGCCGTCTGCTGCAGGCGAACCTGCGCCAGGGCGGGCGCGAGCCCGCCGCGCTGCGCTATCGCGTGGAAGCCGCCGGGCAGGCACGGCACCATGATCACGCCCAGCTGTTGTTCCGCGCAGCCACGGCCGGCTCGGCCGCGTTCGTGGCGGGCGTGCTGTGGATGCTGTCAGGCTGGGTGGACGGCGCCGTTCCGGTCGGCCTGGCCGCCCTTGCCAGCTGCTTCATCGCCACCACCGAGGAGCCGCGGCTGGTGGCCGGGCGGGTGATCGCATGGAGCGTGGCTTGTGCGCTGCTGTCCTGGTACTACCAGTTCGTGGTGCTGGTGCTAGCCCATGACTTTGGCTCGCTTGCCGCCTTGCTGTTTGGTCCCTGCCTGGTCATCGGCGCGATGACGACGCAGCCGCGCTTCGCGCTGTTCGGGGTGTTGCTGGCAGTCACGGCGGCGGCATTCCCAGGCCCGCAACACCTCAATGCCGCCAGTTTTGCCTGCATCTTCAACAGCAGCCTGGCGAGCATGGGTGCGCTGGCCTTCGCCGCCTTGTGGGCGGTGCTGATGCAGCCCTTCGGCCAGCAACTGGTGGCCTACCGGCTGGCCCGGGCAAACTGGGAAGAGATCGCGCTGGCGGCGCACCCGCGCGCGCCGGTCAATAGCGCCCGGCTGCGCGGCCGCATGCTGGACCGGCTGCTGCGCCAGTGGCCGCCATTGATGCGGCGCAATAGTGCAAATGCCGGGCAGGCCGGCAGCGCCGTTGCCGACTTCCTCGTCGAATCCGCCGCGCTCGGTTTGCGACGCGCCTGCACGGGCCTGCCGGCGCCACGCCGCCGTGCCGTGGAACGCATGCTGGCAGAGGTCGCGCGCCACTACCGCCAGTGCTCGCGTGCCGGACATGCCCGCACGCCGCCACCGGAACTGGCCGTGCAGATCGACGAGGCCTTCGTAGCGCTGTCCGCAACGGCGCATGGCAGCCTGCGCCCCGCGCTAGCTGCGCTCGCCACCATCCGGCTGGCCCTGTTCCCGCATCATGCACCGATCGACGGAGGCCCCAATGCATGCCACTGAGTTCGACCTGTACGGCGTCTTCGTGCCGGCCACCGTGGCATGGATGCTGGCCGCGTTCGCCGTCACCGCCGGCGTGCGCACCGTGCTCGACCGGATCGGCTTCTATCGCATTGTGTGGCACCGGTCCCTGTTCAATTTCGCCCTCTATATCCTCGTACTGCGCGCAATCGTCGCGCTCGTCTGGCACGCTCCATCATGAATCGCAAGCTTTCTCTGATCGGCCCCGTTGTGGTGACCGTGGTGGCCGTGGGCGCCGCGGCGCTGGCCGCCTGGCATCTGTGGCAGTACTACACCGAAGCGCCATGGACGCGCGACGGCCATGTGCGTGCGGACGTGGTTCAGGTGGCCCCGGACGTCTCGGGCCTGGTCACGGCCGTGCTCATCGGCGGCAACGCCCGGGTACATCGCGGCCAGGTCCTGTTCGTGGTCGACCAGGACCGCTTCAGCCTGGCCCTGAGACAGGGGCAGGCCGAGGCCGCGTCGGCACGCGCGGCGCTGGTCCAGGCCCGGCGCAGCCCGGCGGGCACCGAGGCCGAGGCTGCCGCGCTGGCGCGGGTGGAAGACGCCGATGCCGCGGTGGATGTGGCCAGGCTGAACCTGGCCCGCTGCCGCGTGGCCAGCCCGGTGGACGGCTACGTCAGCGACCGCCTGCCGCGGGCTGGCGACTTTGCCACCCGCGGCAAGCCCGCCTTGTCGGTGGTGGCCAGTGGCTCGCAGTACGTGGAGGGCTATTTCGAGGAGACCAAGCTGCCCGCGATCCGCGTCGGCAGCCTTGCCGAAGTCCGCATCATGGGCCTGCGCACGCCCTTGCGCGGGCATGTCCAGAGCATTGCGCCCGGCATCGAGGACCAGGACCGCGGCAGCGGGCCGAACCTGCTTCCCAGCGTCAACCCGACTTTCAACTGGGTACGGCTGGCGCAGCGCATACCGGTGCGCATCTCGCTGGACCAGGTGCCGCCAGAGGTACATCTGATCGCCGGCCAGACCGCCACGGTCAGCATCCAGGGGCCGCGCGAATGAAGCGCGCGCGGGCGCGCCCGGCAAACTGTTCTGGTGCCGGTTCCGGCGATTTGTGCGCCTGCCCGGCAGCCATCCGTCCCTACCATGGACTGCATGGCGCGGGTACTTGACTGCCGCGCCGCGCCCCACACCATCGCTCCAGGGAGATTTGCCATGCAAGCTGCGCTTGTGCAGGAAGTGCCCGCCGCCGCCAGCCTTGACCTTCAGGCGCTTGTTGCGGATCCGGCCACGGCGGACCCGGCATCGGCCGTCTGCCGGGACCAGCTTGGCCGCCCACTGCGGGACCTGCGGCTCTCCGTGATCGACCGGTGCAACTTCCGCTGCACCTATTGCATGCCCAAGGAGCGCTTCGGGCGCGACTATCCGTTCCTGTCCCCCGAGCAACGCCTGTCCGATGCGGAGTTGCTCCGGATCGTGCGGGCCTTTGTCAGCCTTGGCGTGGAAAAGGTGCGCCTGACCGGCGGCGAGCCGCTGCTGCGCAAGGGTATCGAGTCGTTGGTCGAAGCCATTGCCGCCATGCGCACCCTCGACGGCGGCCAGGTGGAAGTGGCCATGACCACCAATGGCAGCCTGCTGGCCCGCAAGGCCCGTTCGCTGCGTGACGCTGGCCTTGGCCGCGTCACGGTCAGCCTGGACAGCCTGGACGACCCGGTCTTCCGCGCCATGAACGACGTCGATTTCCCGGTCGGCCGCGTGCTGGAGGGGATCGAGGCGGCATGCGCCGTGGGCCTGGCGCCGGTCAAGGTCAATTGCGTGGTCGAGTGCGGCACCAATGACGCCCAGGTGCTGCCGCTGGTCGAACACTTTCGCGGCAGCGACGTCACGCTGCGCTTTATCGAATACATGGATGTGGAAGGCCCCAGCGCGTGGTCACAGTCACGCGTGGTCCCCTCCGGCGAGATCCGCGGCATGGTCGAGCGTGCGCATGCGCTGCTGCCGGTTGCCAGGCGGGACGGCGAGACCGCCAGCAACTATATGCTCGCGGACGGCAGCCTGAAGCTGGGTTTTATTTCCAGCGTGTCGCACCCGTTTTGCGGGGATTGCACCCGCGCGCGCGTTTCGGTCGACGGCCGTTTGCACCTGTGCCTGTTCGCCACGAGTTCGGTCGACCTGCGCCCGCACCTGGGTGCCGACCGCCCGGCCGAAGCCGCAGCGCAGGCAGTCCGCCAGGCATGGCAGGCGCGCGGCGACCGCTATTCCGAGCTGCGCGCGGCCCGGCTGGCCAGCGGCAAGCGGCAGTACCCGACGGTGCGCATGTCACTGGTGGGCGGCTGAGCCACGGCTGAGCCACTGGAAGGCAGGCCTCAGGCGATATCCGGGAAAGCCTGCGCGGCAAGCTCCGCGCCGGCTGGCGTCAGGCTCGCGTGCCCGCGGCCGTCCGCGTCGATTGCGGCGTCGGCCAGCCCGGCGGAGTGGAGTTGCGTCAGCACGCGCCGCAGCACGCTCATCGGCAGTTGCACCCGCTTGGCGATTTTGGCGAGCGACCAGGGGCTGGCGCCGCCCTCGCTCCCGGCCTGGTACAGGACCTGGAGCACGGTCAGGATGGCGGGATCGATATCAGCGTCTTGCATGGTCGTGGTCATCCTCTGCCGGCTCGCGGCTGCGCGCAAGCAGGTGCTGCGCGATCTTGCCCAGCGTCTGCACGGCCGACTCGATGCCGGGCGTCCATTCCGAACTGTAGTTCAGCCGGATGCAGTTGCCGTACGTGGCGCCGGGCGCGAACATATGCCCCGGCGCCACGGTGATGCGGTGCTCCAGCGCGGCGTGGTACATCTCCATGGCATCAATGCCCTCCGGCAATTGCACCCACAGCACATAGCCCCCCGCTGGCCGCGAGGTGGTAGTGCCTTCGGGGAAGAACCTGCGCACGGCGGCGGCCATGATGTTGGCCTGCTGTGCATAGGCCTTGCGCACCCGCCGCAGGTGGAAGTCGTAGCCGTCGTTCTTCAGGAACTCGGCGATCGCCAGTTGCGGAATGGCAGGCGTGGTCAGCGTATTGAGGAACTTGAGCCGTTCCACCGCTTCGCGGTAGCGGCCCGGCAGCGCCCACCCGATCCGGTAGGCATTGGTCAGCGTCTTGGAGAAGGATGAGCAATGCAGGACGATACCGACCTTGTCATAGGCCTTCAGCGAACTCGGATGGGCCTCGCCATAGTAGAGCTCGCCGTAGACGTCGTTCTCGATGACCGGGATATTCTTCTCGGTCAGCATGGCCACCAGGCTGCGCTTCTTGTCATCGGGCATCTGGAAGCCTAGCGGGTTCTGGAAGTTGGGCATCACCATGCAGGCGGCCACGCCCTTCTCGTCGATCAGCCGCGCCAGCGCGCCGATATCGATGCCGTCCACCGGATCGGTCGTCACCTCGATGGCGCGCATGCCCAGACGTTCGATGGCATGGAGCATCGCGTAGTAGGTCGGGGACTCCACCGCGACGGTATCGCCGGGCCTGGCCACCGCCTGCAGGCAAAGGTTGATGGCCTCGGTGGCGCCGATGGTGACGATCACCTCGTTGGGGTCGATGGCATAGCCGTTCTCGAGATAGCGGCGCGAGATCTGCCGGATCAGCTCGGGGCTGCCGGGCGGCAGGTCGTCCAGCATGGTCCACTTGGCATAGCGGCGCGCGATATTGTTGGCGTACTGGTTGATGCGTTGCCACGGAAACAACGACGGGTCCGGATAGGGCGAGCCGAGCGGCACGGCGTCATCGGAACGGATTGAACGCAGCGTGGAAAGCACCAGGGCGCTGACATCCACCGCCGAAGGCTTGGCACTCGGCCTGGACGGCCGCAGCTCGAACGCGGGCTCGCCCGGCCGCGCGCGCACGAAGTAGCCGGACTGTGGCCGGCTTTCGATAATGCCGCGGCTCTCCAGCATGACATAGGCCCGGATCACCGTGGTGATGCTCATGCGGTGGTGCTGGCTGGTCTGCCGCACAGAGGGAATCCGCTCTCCTGGCAGCAGTACGCCTTGCTGCACCAATGCCTCGATATCCGCAGCCAGCTTTTCATATAGTTTCACGCTGCGCTCCCCTTGCTTGCCGTTTCACTTCCGCCCGGTTGGTGACTGAGTCTACCCTTCATCGGGTTGCCGTCAGCTGAGCCAACGATGGAAATCATAGTACGGCAGGGGCACATTCCGGAGTTGCCCGGCGAATTGCGGATCCACCCGCACAAAGCCGCTGGCCTGGCCGAGCGCCGACACGGAGGCCGCGCCCTGCTGTGCGCTGACCTGCACGAAACCCTCGCGGCCGCCCAGATTGCCGACTTCGCCCACGCGCCAGAAGACATCGCCACGGTGCGGGCGTGCGCCCGCCAGCGACGCCCGCACCCGGCCCACCGGCGGGAACAACTCTGCCCGGCCTTGCAGGCGGCGCAGCAGCGGTGTCACCAGCAGGGCGAAGGTGGCATAGGCCGCCGCCGGATTGCCCGGCAGGCACACCACTGGCTTGCCGCACAAGCGCCCTACCGTTACCGGCTTGCCGGGCTTCATGTTGACCCCACGGCAAAGCAGCTCGCCTCCGGCCGAGACCAGCGCCGCGGCTACCAGGTCGCGCTGGCCGACCGAAGCCCCGCCGGCGACCAGCACCAGGTCGGTGTCAGCCGCCAGTTCCCGCAGCATGTCATGCAGGGCGCGCTCGTCGTCCTGCACATGGCGGTGGCAACTGACCACGGCGCCCATGGACTGCACCAGCGACTCGAGCATCGGGCCGTTGACGTCATGCACCTGGTACACGTCGCGCGGCTCATCATGCGCCGCCACCTCATCGCCCGAGGTCAGGATGGCCACCTCCACCAGCCGGCAGACCGGCGCCTCCGTCAGTCCCTGGGAGGCCAGTGCAGCAATATGCCCGGCCTGCAGCAGCGTGCCGGCCGGCAGCAGCAGGTCGCCACGGCGTGCATCCTCGCCTTTGCGCCGGATGTGCTGGCCCGCCACGGGCGCACGGGCGCAGGTGACGCCCCGATAGCTCTCCGCGGCATCCTCCTGCGCAACGACGGCATCGGCGCCACGCGGGATCACCCCGCCCGTGTAGAGGCGGATGGCGTGGCCGGGCAGCAGCGGCTGCGGCCGTGTGCCGGCGTAGACCACCTGCTGCAGCGGCAGCCAGGCGCCTTCGCCACAGTCTTCGCAGCGCACCGCATAGCCATCCATGGCGCTGCGGTCCGCCGCGGGCGTGTCGATGACCGCGACCAGATCGCGCGCCAGCACCCGGCCGGTCAGCAGCCCCAGCCACACGGTCTCGGTTTCCCGCACCGGCTCCGCGCACATCGCGAAGACGGCCTGCGCTTCGTCAAAGCTCAGCATGCGCGCCTCCCTGCGTAGCGCCCATGGCCGGCGCATTGTTGCCGGCGCCCAATGCGGTGCCGGTATAGTCGACATAGCCGTCCTGCCGGCAGAAGCTGAGCAGGTGCAAACCCGCCTGCTCGGCGATCCGGATTGCCAGCGAGGTCGGCGCCGAGATCGTGGCCAGCAGCTGGATGTTCATGCGCGCCACCTTGCGCACCAGTTCATAGCTGGCGCGGCTGGACAGCAACACGAAGCCGTCATCCATCGCCACGCGCCGCATTGCCAGGTGGCCGATCAGCTTGTCCAGGCCGTTGTGCCGGCCGACATCCTCGAAGACATGCAGGATCTCGCCGTCCTCATTGCACCAGGCCGCGGCGTGGACGCCACCCGTGGCCCGCATCAGCCGCTGGTGCGACGGCAGCGCCGCGACGGCGCGCTCGATCATCTCGCGCGACGGCGTCAGCCGCCTGGCCGGCTCCGGCATGCGCGCGGGCTCCAGGTCGAGCAGGTCGATGCTCTCGATGCCGCAGACTCCGCAGCCGGTGCGGCCCGCCAACGCACGCCGGCGGGCCCGCATGGTGGCGAAGCCGCGCTCGCTGATCTCCATCCGCACTTCGGCGCCGTGCCGGTGCACGCGCACTTCGAGGTCGTGGATCTCCGCGTTGTGGCCGACGATGCCCTCGGTCAGCGAAAAGCCGACCGCGAACGCCTCCAGGTCCAGCGGCGTCGCCATCATCACGGCGTGCGAGATGCCGTTGTACACCAGGGCCACCGGGAGCTCCTCCGCCACGTTGTCGGTGGCCTGCTGCGCCGCGTGGTCCTTGTGCCGCACGATGCTGCGCGCTTCATAGCCTGAGTGTTCAACCAGTTCGGTGCAATCCATGGAAGCCTCGCCAGTCATGGTGCCGCGCCGGCATGAGGCGGGCGCTGGCCGGGAGTTGTGGGGTAGTGTCGGGAATGATGGTAGGCATGGGCGCCAGCGCGCGGGGCGTACAGTTGCGCCGATCCGCGGCACTTACAGATGCCTGCGCGCGGCGGGCTTCACCCGCCCATCACCCGCCTGTCATTCGCCGGCGCCGGATTGCCGGTCGTCGTTGCTGGGAAAGCGGTACTGCCCGTAGCGCAGGATCAGCACGCCGCAGGCCAGCATGACCACGCCCGCGCACAAGGCCAGCATGTGGAACTCGGTGGACTCGTTAAAGCGCAGGATCAGGTCTCGTGCCAGCGACACCATCGCGATGTACAGGGGGAAGCGCACCGGCAGCTGCCCGAGCTTGAGGTAGCGCACCACCATTGCCAGCACCTCCAGGTACAGGAACATCAGCAACAGGTCGGTAATCGAGAACACGCCCAAGGCGGTGAACTTCCACGCTTCCCGTGCCATGGCGAACGTCGTGGCCAGGCCGATCACGACCAGGCCCGCCAGTTCCACCATGCCCAGGAAGGACTCCAGCCGGGCGCGCAGCCGGCCCTGGGGTAGCCGGGCGCCGGGTATTCCGTCCATGCGCATGGCTCTGCTCGCCCGGTTATGCCGCCACGGCGGGCTGACGGCGGGATGGACTCAGCAATACCGGCACCGACTTCGACGTGGGCGTGCCACAGCCATCGCCGGTGCTTTCCAGCGGCACCAGCGGATTGGTCTCCGGGTAGTACGCGCCCAGGCAGCCCTGCGGAATGTCGTACTCGACCAGCACGAAGTCCTCGACATGGCGTTGCACGCCGTCGTCCCAGACACTGGTGATGTCCACGTGCTGCCCCGCCTTCAGGCCAAGCCGCGCCAGGTCGGCGGCATTGATGAAGACCACCCGGCGCAGGCCGAACACGCCGCGATAGCGGTCGTCCGGGCCATAGATCGTGGTGTTGTACTGGTCATGCGAGCGCGTCGTCATCATCACCATCAGCTTGTCGCCATACTGCTCGCGGGCACGGTTGATGGGGGTGTCCTTGTCGATGTGGTTGACCAGGAACTGGGCCTTGCCCGACGGCGTTTGCCAGACGCGGTTGCGCGACGCAGGTGTCAGGTGGAAGCCGCCCGGCACTGCGACGCGCTCGTTGTAGTTCTCGAAGCCATCGAGGACCTGCGCAATGGCATCGCGGATGCGGGCATAGTCCTGCGCATACCAGAGCCAGTCGATCTTGTCCGAGCCGAGCGTGGCGGCCGCCATGCGCGCGACAATGGCAATCTCCGACAGCAGGTGCGGCGACGCCGGCGCGTTCATGCCAAAGGAGATATGGACCATGCAGACCGAGTCCTCGACGGTCACGCCCTGCGGCACGCCCTCCTGCTGGTCGATTTCGGTTCGGCCGAGCGTAGGCAGGATCAGCGACGCCTTGCCATGCACCAGATGGCTGCGGTTGAGCTTGGTGGCAATGTTCACGGTCAGGTCGCACTGGCGCAGTGCCTCGAAGGTGCGCGGCGTGTCGGGCGTGGCGGTGGAGAAATTACCTCCCAGGCCCACGAAGACCTTGACCTTGCCCTCGAGCATCGCCGAAATGGTGTTGACCACGTCATAGCCGTGCTTGCGCGGCGGCTCGAAGCCGAATGCAGCCTGCAGCCGGTCCAGGAACGCATCTTCAGGTTTTTCCTCGATGCCCACCGTGCGGTCGCCCTGCACGTTCGAGTGCCCGCGCACCGGCAGCAGCCCGGCGCCCTCTCGCCCGATATTCCCGCGCATCATCATCAGATTGGACAGGATCTGCACCGTCGGCACGGAATGCTTGTGCTGCGTCAGCCCCATGCCCCAGCATGCAATCACGCGCTTGCCCCTGGCGTAGACCTGGGTCAGCGCATCGATATCCTCCTGCGATACGCCCGACTCCGAGATGATGTCCGCCCAGCTTTCCGCGCGCAGGTCGTCGACGAAGTCGCCGAAGCCGATGGTGTGCTCGCGCACGAAGTCCACATCGATCAGCCGCGCGCGGCCATGCCTGATGGTCTCGTCGTCCATTTCGACCAGACGCTTGGCCATGCCCTTGATCAGCGCAAAATCGCCGCCCAGCCTGGGCTGTACGAACATCGAGGCAATCCTGGTGCTGGAGCCGGTCAGCATCTCCACCGGGTGCTGCGGGCTGGTAAAGCGTTCCACTCCGCGTTCGCGCAGCGGATTGATCGAAACGATGGTGGCGCCGCGCCGCGCGCACTCGCGCAGCTCGCCCAGCATGCGCGGATGGTTGGTCGCCGCGTTGTGGCCGAACAGCAGGATGGTGTCGGCATGCTCGAAGTCATCCAGCACCACGGTGGCCTTGCCAACGCCAATCGTCAGCGGCAAGCCACGGCTGGTGGCTTCATGGCACATGTTCGAGCAGTCGGGGAAGTTGTTGGTGCCATAGGCACGCACGAACAACTGATAGAGGAACGCAGCCTCGTTGCTGGCCCGGCCAGATGTATAGAATGCGGCCTGGTTCGGATCCGGCCGCTCCCGCAGGTGGCGCCCGATCAGCGCAAAGGCCTCGTCCCATGCGATCGCACGATACTTGTCGGTCTGTGGGTCGTAGACCATGGGATGCGTCAGCCGCCCGTGCTGTTCCAGCTCGAAATCCGTCTGCGCCATCAGCGACGTGACCGTGTGCTGCGCGAAGAATTCCGGCGTGACACGCATGCTGGTAGACTCCGCGGCCACGGCCTTGACGCCGTTCTCGCAGAACTCAAAGGTGGAGGCGTGCTGCCGGTCCGGCCACGCACAGCCGGGGCAGTCGAAGCCATCCGCCTGGTTCTGCTTGAACAGCATCTTGTACTTGCCACCGGCAACCTTCTCCTTGATCAGGTTGATGGCAACGTACTTCAACGCACCCCAGCCGGCGGCGGGGTGGGTGTAGGGGGCGATGTAGCCTTTCTCAGGGGGCGGGGAGCTCATTGGCGTGGTGTCCTGTAACGACTGGAGCGGCGTCCGGCCTGCCCGTGCTGCGCATGGGCATGGTCCGGATCGTTGCGGTGTCACCAGATTAGATTTCCCGGACGTGCCCAGGTACGTACAAACGGGCGCTTGCCCGGGGAGCACAGTTTTGCGGTTGCTCGCAGGGGGCCGCCGGCAGCCGCCTTACGCGCCCCAGAGGTTACTGCTCTATCGGCGGCGCCCGTCATTCCCGGTTCGGAAATATCCAGCCTTCTTTCGGACCAGTCTGATTTTCCTGCCTGTCTCCTTCCGATAGCTTGAAATGCTTCCCGAGGTTAGATACCTCGCGGCGCCGTCTTGATGCGATAGCCGGCGCGTTAGCCGGCTCAGCTACGCCGTCCAAACCGGGACAGTGAACATTGGAGGACCGGCTAAGTCACGCAACATGTGCGGCATCCCCGGGATTCCCGGGATTCCGTTTAGCCGCCACCCCATTCCACCGACCCGCCAGCGGCGCGTCCAGCCCGAACAGATCCAGGACCCTGCCGAGGGAATAGTCGACCATTTCCTCCAGGCTGGCGGGTCTTGCGTAGAACGCTGGAACAGGCGGATAGACGATAGCTCCGATGTCGGTCACGGTGGCCATGCTGCGCAGGTGCCCGGCGTGCAACGGGGTTTCCCGTACCATCAGTACAAGCCGGCGGCGCTCTTTCAGCATCACGTCCGCAGCGCGCGACATCAGGGAACTGGTGACGCCGCTCGCGATCTCGGAGAGCGTCCTGATCGAGCATGGCGCGATGACCATGCCGTCGGCAGGGAATGAGCCGCTGGCGATGGCGGCGCCGATGTCGCCGTTGGCGTGAACTACGTCTGCCAAGGCATGGATGTCCGCGGGGCGCAGGTCTGTCTCGCAGTTAAGCGTGAGATGGGCCGAGCGGCTCATCACCAGGTGGGATTCCACATCCAGACCCCGCAGCAGGCGCAATAGCCGGATACCGTAGATGGCGCCGGAGGCGCCGGTGATGCCGACCACAATGCGGCGGCGCGCCTGACGATTGGGAGCATCCATCGTTATGGCCTCCGCTCGGAGCGGCCGGCGTCGAGTCGACCGTCCGCGTGCAGTCTGGCCCTTACGCGTTCCATGACCTCGGCCGGCGGGACGGCGCGATGCCAGTCCTGGCGATCGCTCGCCTTGCGGGTCGCGTCCACTCCCATCTTGGTGGCCACGCCGTCCTGCTTGATCGGCTCGGAGCGGTCGGTCCGCGCACCCGGGGCAATCAGCAAGTCGCGGTCGGGCCGCATCCGTGTGGCAACGGCCCATTCCACCTGGGCGGAATCCCAGGGGTCGATGTCGTCATCGACGACGGTCACGTTCTTGACAAGGTTCACGTTGCCCCAGATCGCGAACATCACCTTCCTGGCCTCGCCTGCGCGATGGGCTGCGATGCTCACGACGGCGTTCAGGCGGCCGCAGCCGCCATGCCCGACGGCGACCTCCCGCACCGGTATGGCGGCAGCGCGCAGCATGCGTGCCAGGCCTGCAGCAATCGCGACGCCGCCGATCAAGGTGTGCTCGGGATAGTAGCCGGGCTGAATCACCTGGAAAAAGGCATCGTCGCGCCGCGTCATGCAGTGAAACTCGGCGACCGGCCCGTCGCCGTATGGCTCGTACATGCCGTGGTACTCGGACACAAGCTGTTCGTCATGCCGGCTGCCCACGTCAAGCACGCCTTCCAGCACGATCTCGCATTGCGCCGGTACGTCGAGGTCGATGGTGCGGCAGGCCACGGTCTGCACCGGCTCGCCCAGCAGCGCGCCCGCCACCTCAAGTTCGTCGTCGCCCAGGCGCAGGTAGAGCGCCGCGGCGATGAGGACGGCGGGATGATTTCCGATCGCGACCGCGATCTCGAGTTTCTCGCCACGCTTTCTGGCGGCCTCGGCCATGACCGCCAAATGGTGATTGGGCGCGATGCCGATCATGCCGCGATTGCCGTCCAGCAGCTTGACCCGGGCAAACGAGACATTGCCGCGGCCACTGGCGCGGTCACGCGCGAAGATCACGCCCGCCGTGATGTAGGCGCCGGTTTCCCTCGGAAAAAACAGCGGCGCAGGAAGCTCGCGCTGAAGGTCCGGCCTGTCGATGACGGTCTGCTGGCAGGGCGCGTTGGCGACGCGCACCGGTGCAAGGCCACTCCCGATCGCGTCGACGATGCGCTGCTGCAGGGTCTGGGGCATTGCGCCGATGCCGCGGGCAATGCGCGGCAATGAATTGAGAAGGTTGCCGACGGCAGGCAGCGCATGGCCGGAGATGGTCTCGAAGCGCAGCGCGGGACCGTCAGGCAGTTGCGCCAGATAGGCTGAGATCTCGTACTGGGTGCTTACCGGGCCGCAAACACGCATCAGTTCGCCGCTCTCGTCAAGGGACTGGACAAAGCCGCGCAGCGACTGGCGTTGCAGGCTGGGATTTCCCGTTGTCTGCCGGGGCTCCTTGATACGCATGGTTATTCCTTTCTATTGCTGGGTTGTCGAGGCATCCGGCGACCACTCTTGCCGGCCGGTTGCGACGGCCGTCGGAAGACGACGGTGTATGCGAGGCTGCCGGTGCAGCGAGCCCGGCGCTTTCGCGAGAGTCTAGGCCAATCAGTGGCAAAACATCGTATGCTTATATATTCGACTTAATTAACATGATGTTATGAAGCTGAATCTGCGCCAGATTGAGGTGTTTAGGGCCATCATGCTGAGCGGCTCCATCAGTGGGGCATCGAAGCTGTTGTATGTCTCGCAGCCGGCCGTGAGCCGGCTGATTTCATATACGGAACAGCGCTTGGGATTGCTCCTCTTTCAGCGCATCAAAGGGCGGCTCTATCCGACGCCGGAGGCACGCCGCTTGTTCGAGGAGGTCGGCGCCGTCTACCAGAGCGTGCAGCGGGTCAACGAGGTAGCCGAGAATCTGGCCGAGAATCGTATAGGGCAGCTGCGGATTGCGTGCAGCCCCAATATCGGCCAGTCGCTGATGCCGCGGGCGGTAGCGATCTTTTGCCAGCGCTACCCGGACGTGAGGATTGTGCTGCACACGCTGATCCCGGGTGCCCTGCTGCAGGGCCTGCTGACGCACCAGGTCGAGTTGGGGATCACGTTCATGCCAATCGGCCACCCCAGCCTCCAGGTGCTTCCGCTCTACAGGAATCGCATCGTTGCGGTGTTGCCCAAGGATCACCGTCTGGCGGCACGCGAATGCATTGACCCCAGCGACCTGATCGATGAGCCGTTTGTCGGCTATAGCAGCGACATCCCGTTTGGCCAGCTGGTGCAGCAGGTCTTCGGCAGCGAGGACCGCCAGCCGGTGCCGCGCATCGAAGTGCAGCAGGCCCATGTCGCTTGTTCCATGGTGCAGGCGGGCGTGGGCGTGGCGCTCGTGGATGAAATCACGATGAAGGGGCCAATCTGGTCCGGCGTGGTGGCCAGGCCGATCACGCCCGACGTGCATGCGCCAATCAACGTGTTCCGCCTGGAGCTGCAACCGCTCTCCCGCCTCGCACAGGAATTTATTGTCGTCCTCAAGTCACTGGGAGCCTGACGGGCTGGCTCCCTCGACGCGCCGCAGATGCCGGCGCAGGTTTTCCTGTGGTGTTCTGCGGCCCGGCCGGTTGTATTTGTGGGCACGCATTGTTTGCAATGCATCTGCATTTTCCAGATGCCGTCTGACGCAGTTCGAGCAACGCCAGTGCGTGGCCGCGTCAACAAGCGGCACAATCGCCCTGCCATAACAAGCCGTTATGCAATGGCAACAAAAAGGAAAGCGACATTATCTGGTGAGCTCCCTAATATCCCGTCGATCAAGACTGCAACAACGCAGGGCGCAGCCGTCCATGTTGCAGTCGCCTGAACAGACAACCCCCAGCGATCACGGTTCCGGTCGCGTGAAGAAGAACTTGTCACCCAGGTATTCCGACAGTCCGCGGCCTAGCGAGACGATTAATCCACATGGCGAACATTAGGAGCATTGGCATGAAAGATGTAGTTCTCAATCCGGAGAGCAGACCAGCAGACGACTCGATGGGGCGGAATGACCATGAGGCTCGCAGCGCCAGCGCGGGGCGCCGCGCCGTCATCGCCGCCTCGGCGGGCAATGCGCTGGAATGGTATGACTTTACGGTCTACGCACTGTTCGCCGTCTACATCGGCCAGAATTTCTTCCAGAACGACAATCCGACCGTGCAACTGATGGGCTCGTTCATGGCATTCGGCCTGGGATATGTGGCGCGCCCGCTGGGCGCCTTGCTGCTTGGTTCCTATGGCGACCGCGCGGGCCGCAAGGCCGCGCTGACCATGACCATCATGCTGATGGCGCTTGGCACGCTGCTGATTGCGGCGGCGCCGCCCTATGCCGCCATCGGCGTTGGCGCGCCGCTGCTGATCGTATGCGGCCGCGTGCTGCAAGGCTTCTCGGCCGGGGGCGAAGTCGGCGGCGCAACGGCTTTCCTGGTCGAGCATGCACCGGCGCACAAGAAGGGGCAGTACGCCTCGTGGCTGCAGGCCAGCATGGGTATCTGCAATATCCTGGGCGCTCTGGTGGCCACCCTGGTGACTACCCTCTATTCGCCGGACGAGATCACGGAATGGGCGTGGCGGATTCCGTTCATTGTCGGACTGGCGATCGCCCCGGTTGGCCTGTGGATGCGCAAGACGCTGGACGAGACGCCGCACTTCAAGCAGGAGGAGGCCCGCATGAAGCAACTGGGCATCACGAAGAAGGCGCCACTGCTGCAGGTCGTGCGCGAATACCCCAAGCAACTGCTGTCCGGCTTCGGCCTTTCGGTGCTATGGGCAGCGGGCCCGTATTCACTGATCATCTTCATGCCGATCTATGTGCAGAAATCGATGGGCTTCACCGGATCGCAAGCCTTCCTGGCTGCCTTCATCGGCAACATCTTCCTTACCGCGGGCTGCGTATTCGCCGGGACCTTGTCCGACCGCTTCGGCCGGCACCGCATCCTTCGCATCGGTGCGGCCGCGCTGCTGGTCTGCGTCTATCCGCTGATGATGTGGCTGCAGTCCTCGCACACGACATTGACGCTGGTGATCGTCCAATCGGCGTTCTGTACGCTGATCTCGCTATTCGTCGGCGTGGCGCCGGCAGCCTTGTCCGAGATATTCCCGACCGCGGTGCGCTCCTCCGGCATGTCGCTGTCCTATAACACGGCCGTCACACTGTTGGGCGGCTTTGCTCCCGCGATCCTGACCTGGATCACCTACACGACCGGCGTGGCATTCGCGCCGGCGCTGTACGTCATGGGCGCCGCTGTCGTCGCCCTTGTCGCCATTTCCCTGCTGCCCAAGGCACGCGAGGACTGATACGCAGGACGGGCCATGCCGATTCCGGCGGCCCGTCAAACAGTCAGTCCGCAAAAGACCACACCACAAGAAGGAGAGGAAACCATGAAGATCCGGAAAACAAACCGGAGGATCGCCCCTGCGCGCTCGTCACGCCTGCCCGGGATATTCGGCCTGCTTGCGCTTTCGGCGGCCAGCTGCGCCTATGCCGATTCGAGTGTCCAGATCACCGGCGTCGTCGACACCTACGCCGGATCGCTCAAGCGCAGCGGGGAAGCCGGCAGGACAGGCGTGGTCAACAGTAGCGGGATGACGACTTCCTGGTGGGGCCTCAAGGGCGTCGAGGATCTGGGCGGTGGCCTCAAGGCGCAGTTCAACCTGACGAGTTTCTTCCGTCCCGACACCGGCGGCGCGGGGCGCTACGATGCCGACACGCTCTTCTCGCGGGACGCCAACGTCGGACTGGGGGGCGCGTTCGGCCGCGTATCGCTGGGCCGCGACCTGGCGCCCAACTTTATTCCGTCGGTTTCGCTCAATCCGTTTGGGGGTTCGTTTGCCTTCGCGCCGCTGCTGGTGCAGACGCAGGCGTCGAGCGGCTACACGCGAGGACAGAAATGGGCCGCCACCGAAGCCGGTGACACCGGCTGGAGCAACGAGATCATGTATGTGACGCCCAATCTCGGCGGCCTGGTGGCGAGCGCGTTCTATCAGTTCGGCGAACAGGCTGGCAATGCGGGCAAGAACAATATTGGCGTCAATGCGATGTACAGCAATGGCCCGGCGACCTTAGGCACCTACTATCAGCGCGTCAAGGTCAACAATCCCGTCGACAATGCCGCAGGCGATTCCGGCGTCTTTTCCTTTACGCCCTATAACAGCCAGACCGGTGCAATCTACAAGCTGACACCGGCCAGGGAGCAGGGAACGTGGTTCGTCGGCGGTGCCTACGATCTGCGCGTGGCCAGGTTGTTCGCAACCTATCAGCATGCGTCCAACGCGCTGCCCGATGGCTTTGACAGCGCACATTTCAAGCTTCAGTCCAGCACGCTGCAGCTTGGCGCGAGCGCGCCGCTCATGCAGGGAACCGCCATGTTGTCCTGGGCCAGGACGACTGTAAAGGCTGACGGAGACTATCGCGCCAGCCTGGGCAGCGACGGATGGCAGTCCACAGTCAGGCGTGACACGGTGTCGCTCGGCTACGACTACCTGCTGTCCAGGCGGACCGACCTGTACGCGGTGGCAATGTACGACAAGATCACGGACCAGGCCGGTGGCACCAGCTTCGCAGTCGGCGCAAGGCACAAGTTCTAGCGGTCTGCCAGCTTGCCGGAAGGGAAGCTGGCGTGCCGGCATCGACAGGATGCCGGCACGCATCGGGCCCGCTGTCAGGCGCGAGTGAGTACCGTGTCCAGCTCCAGCACGGACTGATACAGCACGCGTGTGCCATCGAGCAACTGCGAGGGGTCGATCCATTCTTCCGCGCAATGGCTGCGGCCATTCAGGCAAGGAATGAAGATCATGCCGATCGGGCCCGTGGGCGCCATGTACACCGCGTCGTGGCCCGCGCCGCTTGGCAAGCGCATCGAGGCATAGCCGAGCCGGCTGGCGGCAGCTTCCACCGCATCCATGACCAGTGGCGCGCAATCGGTGGGCCGCGCCCGGCTGACCGGCGACATGTCCACGGTGAGCCGCAGCGCGGCGATATCGGGGGCCACGGCGGCCATGAGCGCCTCGGGGAAGCTGCTCAGCACCGGCTCGCTGTCGCTGCGAAGCTCCAGCATCAGTTCCACGTGGCCCGGCACCGCGTTGGGCACATTCGGCGTCATTGCAATGCGGCCGATAGTGGCGACGACGTAGTGCGGATTTCCGCTGAGCGCACTGGCGTGGCGATAAGCGGCATCGATGACGCGCGCGGCACCAACCAGCGCATCGCGCCGAATGTCCATCGGCGTGGTGCCGGCATGGTCAGGCTGGCCTTTGACGGTGATCAGCGCACGGCGAATGCCCACGATATTGGTCACCACGCCGATCGGCAGCTTGCGGGTTTCCAGCACCGGCCCTTGCTCGATGTGCAGTTCCACGAACGCCGCGGTGCCGCCGGCGCCGCGCAGGGGCGCGCCCAGCGCCGCCGGGTCGCCACCGATGCGGCGTATGCCTTCGGCGAGCGTTTCGCCTTTCGCATTGGTGGCCGACAGCATATCCGCATGGAGCTGGCCCGACAGCGCCCGGCTGCCCACGCAGGAGATGCCGTAATCGCTGGGTTCTTCCGACAGGAAGTCGATTACCTCGAATGGATGCGCCAGCGTGACGCCATGCTCGTGCATCGCATGCGCGACCTCGATGCCAGCCAGCACACCGATGATGCCATCGAAGCGCCCGCCGCCGACCACCGTGTCGCAGTGCGACCCCGTGACAATCGGCTTGCGCTCCGGATCGTGCCCGGCGCGCCGGCCCACCAGGTTGCCGCCGGCGTCCTGATGCACCGCCAGGCCAGCGGACTCGAACTCCTGGCGCAGCCAGGCGCGCGCTTCCGCGAACATCGGCGAAAAGGCCCGGCGTGTCCAGGGAACCTCGGGCTGGGTCATGCGCGACAGCGTTTCGACCCGTGCCCACAGGCGCTCGGCATTCAAGGGAGGGAGAGTATTCGACATGGATTTCAATGTGAGTAGTGACAGACTATGCGGACTCAAGCCACGCGGGGGCGCAGGAAACGGCCATCGCCCTTGTTGTTGACGATGCGCTTGCCGTCGTAGACCTGCTGGCCGCGGCACCAGGTGCCGGCCACGCGCACGCTGAACTCACGGCCTTCGAAGGCACTCCATTGCACTGCCGACAGGCTGCCGGAGGGATCGAAGGCATGGCGCTCAGGGGCAAGGATCACGATATCGGCATCGTGGCCGACCGCCAGCGAGCCCTTCCGGTCGTCCAGCAGGAAGTGGCGCGCAGGGTTCCGGCAGAGCTGCCTGACCACCATGGCCGGCGTGATGCCGTGCTCCTCGCAGCCGGTCCAGAAGGCGGGCAGCAACGTCTCCAGCCCCGGCCCGCCGGACGCGTTCTTGAACACATTGGGATCCTGCTTGCGCTCCAGCCCCCAGCTGACGTGGTCCGAAGAAACAAAGGTGCACTCGTCTCGCGCAATGTGCGTCCACAACAAATCCACCTCGGCCTTGGGCCGAATCGGCGGATAGTGCTTGGTCCTGGCGCCGAAGCGGCGCGTATGCTCCTCGTGGTTCAGCATGAGGTACTGCACGCACGTTTCGATGCTGGCGCGGTGGCCCGCGCGGCGATACATATTGCACAGTTCGAAGCCGCGCGACGTGGACACATGGACGGCATGCGCGCGCGCGCCGGTTTGCGCGCCGATTTCATAGATGATGCCGGTTGCCAGGTTCTCGATCAAAGGCGTGTGGGCACGCAGGAAGGCATCCCAGCCGGTGTCGCCCGCTTCGGTCATGCGGGCGATATTCTTGCGCGTCAGCTCCTGCATCTGATTGTGGACGCCGCAGGCCAACCCCGTCGGGGCGATCAGGCGGAAGGCCTCATAGAGCTCGTCTTCCGCGACGCGGGGGAAGCGCCCGGGCGTGGCTTCGAAGGTCGAGAACTTGAAGGCGCAGACACCGCCCTCGATCAGGCCGGCGGCGGCCTGCAGGCCGTGGGTGGCATTCAACGTGCCAAACAGGGCCACGTCCACATGGCAGTCGCGCTCGGCCTGTGCGATCTTGGCATCCAGCTGCGCGCGCGCCGCGACCGGCTCAGGGTCATCGTAGGGCATATCGACCATCACCGTCACGCCGCCGGCGGCTGCCGCACGAGATGCCCAGCCCAGACCTTCCTGGTTGCGCTGGCTACCGGAGTGGACCTGTCCATCAATCACCCCGGGCATGACCCATCGACCGCGCGCATCCACGGTATCGCGCGCGGCCGGCGCCGCACCGGTGCCGCGTGCTGCAACCCTCCCCTCGCGTACCGCCAGCCAGCCGTCTTCGACCACGCCGTGCGCTTCCACAAGGTTGCCTCGTACCACCAAATCAAAATCGCCCATGACACTCCTGTCTCGTTCGTGCTGTTGAGATTCCGGTAGTGTAGTAAGCGATGTGCCAACACGTCCTATGCCAATATGTGTGAAGGCGTTGAGCAAATGTTATGCCTTTGCGGGACTTGTCGCCCGCGCGGCGACAGGGTTGCCCGCGGAGCGCGAAATCCAGGTATCGGGCCGCTCCTGGCGAGCGCAGCAGCCCTGGCACAAGGACGACGGGCAGGATGGGGATATATGAGCGTGTCCCATTCGCGCCAGGTATTCGCTTGTTCGGATACTGACTAAGCGCAATGTTGCCCGGATTTGCTGGCTTGGCAGCAGTCACCCAGCAGCCAACTGCTGCCGGGCCAGCAACGGCTGCCGACCCAAGGCCGATACTCTCCATTCCTCTCTACCTTGGCGCCTGTGGCATGGGTTGTGCTCTGTATCCGGTACGCAGGAGCTCACAAGCGCTCCCGCATTCATCATCGACAGCCCCAAATAATTCAACCCATGAACTCCGAAAGTCAGCCCAGCCATCTGCCGCTTTCGCGCGGCACGGATTACGAGCAACTGGCCGCCCGCTTCCGCCCCATCTTTCATCGCATCGCCGAAGGCGCCGTCGAGCGCGAGCGCGGTCGCACGCTGCCGTACGAGCAGGTGACCTGGCTGAAGGAGGCCGGCTTCGGCGCAGTGCGCGTGCCGATCGAGCACGGCGGTGCCGGCGCCTCGCTGCCGCAGCTGATCCAGTTGCTGATCGAATTGGCGGAGGCGGACTCCGCCCTGCCGCAGGCCTTGCGCGGGCATTTCGCCTTCGTGGAGGACAGGATCAATGCAGCACCTGGCGCGGCGCGCGACAAGTGGCTGGCGCGCTTCGTCGCGGGCGACATCGTCGGCAACGCGTGGACCGAAGTCGGCACTGTCAAACTGGGCGAGGTCATCACGCGCGTGTCGTTCCAGGACCAGCGCTGGGTGGTCAACGGCACCAAGTACTACAGCACGGGCAGCATCTTCGCGGACTGGATCGACGTCTACGCCCGGCGCGACGACAACGGCGCAGACGTGATCGCCGCCATCAGCACGCGCCAGCCCGGCGTGCGCCAAAGCGACGACTGGGACGGATTCGGCCAGCGCACCACCGGCAGCGGCACCTCGGTGTTCGACAACGCACGAGTCGAGGAGGAGAACCTCATCGGCTTCTCCACCCGTTTCAAATACCAGACCGCCTTCTACCAGCTCGTGCTGCTCGCCGTTCTGGCGGGAACCGGCCGTGCGGCGCTGCGAGACGTCTCGCACGAGGTCCGCAGGCGCACGCGCGTGTACAGCCACGGCAATGCCGGCCGCGTCAGCGAGGATGCGCAGGTGCTGCAGGTGGTGGGCAAGATCTCCGCACGCATCTACGCGGCCGAAGCGGCTGCGGTGCGCGCGGCCCACCCTTCGCAACGCGCCTACGAGGCGCGTTTCGGCGGCGATGCCAAGGCCGAGAACGACGCCAACGTCGCCGCTGAGATCGAATCTGCACAGGCGCAGATTGTGGTGGCGGACCTGGTGTTGCAGGCTACCACCGAGTTGTTCAATGCGCTCGGCGCATCCGGCGTCAGCGAGAGCAAGCTGCTCGACCGCCACTGGCGCAACGCGCGCACGGCTGCGTCGCACAATCCACTGATCTACAAGGAGCGCATCGTGGGCGACTGGGAAATCAACGGCACCGAGCCGCCCTATGTCTGGCAGATCGGCAATGGTGTTGCCACCGCCTGATCCGGCGCCCAAAGCGAAACCGGCCACCCTCGCGGTCGCCGGCTTCACAGTATGCGCCAGCGCTACTTCTGCGCCGAGATCTGCTTGGCGCGGATCAGCCGCGCACGCAGCACGTTGCGGCTGATGCCGAGCAGCCTCGCCGCCTGGATCTGGTTGCGGTAGCAGAAGTCGAACGCCACCCGCATCACCGCATCCTCGATCTGCTCGAACAGCTTGTCTTCTCCCTTGCCGAAGAGGTTGCGCAACGCCACCTCCAACCCCTCGAACGAGGTCGACTGCGCGGGCTCGCTGGCCACGCGCTGTACCGATTGCCGGCCGAACGACGAGATCTGCAGATCGCCTTCACCCAGCGCGTCGCTGCGGCACACCAGCAGGCCATAGTGAATCACGTTCTCTAGCTCACGGATATTTCCTGGCCAGCTGTGTTCCAGCAGCTTGCGCTCGGCGCGTGGCTCGATGACCACCGCCCCGTAGCCGAGCCGGTCGCGGTATTCCTCGATGAAGTACCTGGCCAGCGGCAGGATGTCGCCGGGACGGTCGCGCAGCGCCGGCACGGCTAGATGGACCACGTTCAAACGATAGAACAGGTCTTCGCGGAAATGACCCGCCGCTACGGCGTCCTGCAAATGCACGTTGGTGGCCGCCAGCACCCGCACGTCGATGGGAATGCTCTTGCGCGTGCCCAACCGCACGATCTCGCGCTCCTGCAGTACGCGCAGCAGTTTCACCTGCATCGACAGCGGCAGGTCGCCGATCTCGTCCAGGAACAGCGTGCCGCCGTTGGCGGCTTCGAACCAGCCGGGCTTGGCGGAGAACGCGCCGGTAAACGCGCCCTTCTCATGGCCGAACAGCTCGCTCTCCACCAGCGTCTCGGAGAAGGCCCCGCAGTTGACAGCCACGAAGGGCCCGCCGGCACGCCTGCTGAGGTTGTGGACGTGGCGCGCCACCAGCTCCTTGCCCGTCCCGGTTTCGCCGATCACCAGCACATTGGCGTCACTCGGCGCAACCATGCGGATACGTTCGAGCAAGGCCAGAGAATGGGGATCGGCGAACACCTGGGCGCTGGCGCGGATGGAGGTGGCCAGCGCGCGCTTGCCGGGTAGCGTCAGCAGCGGCGGAGCCTCGGCCGGCACTGATTCCACGCGCTCTGGAAAGGAACGCTGTAGCGAAGAGTTCATGAGTAGAAGCCCGGCGTGGGATAGCGTTGCTTGAGCACCCAGTCGCCAAGCTCCCTGAGCTTGTAGGCAAGCGGGTCGTGGAGGGTATGGGTGCGCAGGTTGCGCCAGTGGCGGTCGAGCCGCAGCGCGCCATGCGTGGCGCGCGCGCCGGCCACATCGAACATGCGCGTACAGATGCCCAGCCCGGTTTCCGTGGCGCAAACCTTGGCGGTAGCCACGGCCAGCGCAACCTCACCGCGCTGCGCCTCGGTGAGCGCCGCGCCGCGCTGCCACGCGGCATCCAGCCGGTCCGCCGCGCGATCGGCCAGCACGCGCGCGGATTCCAGGCCGACCCAGAACTCGCCGTACTGGCCGAGAATGTAGGGGTCGTCGTCGGTGCGCTCCACCTTGGCCGCGTGCCAGGGACGGGACTCGTGCAGCGTGTAGTGGCGCGCATCGTCAAAGGCGCCCTCGGAGATGCCCAGGTAGATATTGGTCAGGATCAACTGCGCCAGCAGCGGACGCAGGCAGGCGAACGGCGTCGACAATGGACCGGGATCGGCAAGGATCTCATGGTGTTCCACACGCACCTTCTTGAAGGTGACCGTGCCGCTATCGGTCTGGCGCTGGCCGATGTTGTCCCAGTCCTCTGCCACCGAGATGCCCGAGCGCCCAGTGGGGATCGCGGCTATCAGCAGCGTGCCGCTGTCGGCGTCGCGCGCGGAGGCAATCAGCATCTCCGAGTCGAGCGCGCCGGAGCAGAAGCTCTTCTGCCCGTTGAACTCGCGCCAGTCGCCATGCTCGCGGCTGACCGCGCGTTCGTCCAGCGGGTTCAGCGCATTGCCCCAGAACCACTGGTGGCGCGCGGTCTGCTCGAACCATGCCTCCCACTGCACCGGCGCGCCGAACAGGCGCACCGTAGCCAGCATCAGGTGATGGAATCCGAACACGTGGCCCAGCGAACCGTCGGCCCGGCCGACTGTGCGTACCGCGTCCAGCGTCTCGCGCCAGCTGGCGCCGTGGCCGCCGTACCGCAGGGGAATGCTCAAGGCCAACAGGCCGCTGGCACGCAAGGCATCGCGCTCGGCCTTGGGCGTGCCGCCGCGCGCATCGCGCTCGGCCGCAGTGACGGCAAAGGCTTGCGCCAACTGCTGCGCAAGCTGCCGCGGCGTGCCGTCGGCCGCAGTGGCGGCTGGCGGGGACAGAGGGGATGCCGGCGCTCCCGGCGGAACCTGGATGGCATGCATAGGGGCAATGATTTTCTGCGCCTGGCGCGCAAGACCGGCGGTAGTGGTAGCACGACCGCGCGTTGATATGAATGTGGCAGGCCTGCTGCCTGACGAACACATTCTGACCATCTGGGCCCGGATTTGAAGGATTTTGTTCGAATAACGAAAGTTGAACTGCTTCTTTGACAGCAACGTTGCACCGGCAGCAGCTTCCCGGCCAGCACGCTGCTGCATGACTGCTTCTCACGCAGCAGCCACGGCACCGGCGCGAACGCCGCGATAGGCGCCGAAGACGCGCTGGGCAGGGCCTGGCGGGCAGATGCATGCCATGGGCACGCAATCTGCAGAAGGAGTACTCCGTCGACCTTCAACCGCACTCCCTATGCAACTATTCTGGTTCCTTCCCACCCACGGCGACAGTCGCCACCTTGGCACCACGCACGGCGCGCGCAGCGTCAACCATCACTACCTGCGGCAGATCGCGCAGGCCGCCGACGAACTCGGCTACGAGGGCGTGCTGATTCCCACCGGCCGCTCCTGCGAGGACGCGTGGATCGCGGCGGCCTCGCTGATGCCGTTCACCGAGCGCCTGAAGTTCCTGGTCGCGATCCGCCCGGGCATCATCTCCCCCACCGTGTCCGCCCGCCAGGCCGCCACGCTCGACCGTTTCTCCAACGGCCGCCTGCTGATCAATGTGGTAACCGGCGGCGACCCCGACGAGCAGCATGGCGACGGCAGCTTCCTCTCGCACGCCGAACGCTATGAGCTGACCGACGAATTCCTGCGCATCTGGCGCGGCGTGGCCGCCGGCGAAACGGTCAACCACACCGGCAAGCATCTGCGCGTGGAAAACGCCAGGACGCTCTACCGACCCGTGCAGACGCCTTATCCGCCGCTTTGGTTCGGCGGCTCTTCCGACCCCGCCATCGAACTGGCCGGCCAACAGGTCGATGTGTACCTGACCTGGGGCGAGCCGCCCGCCGATGTCGCCGACAAGATCGCCCGTGCCCGCTCCGCCGCGGCCAGGCACGGGCGCACGCTGCGCTTTGGCATGCGCCTGCACGTGATCGTGCGCGAGACCAGCGAGCAGGCCTGGCAGGCAGCCGAGGAACTGATCTCCTACGTCACCGACGACACCATCGCAGCCGCGCAGAAGGCCTTCTCCCGCTTCGATTCCGTCGGCCAGCAGCGCATGGCCGCGCTGCACGGCGGACGGCGCGACCAACTGGAGGTATCGCCCAACCTGTGGGCTGGCGTGGGCCTGGTGCGAGGCGGCGCCGGCACCGCGCTGGTCGGCAATCCGCAGGAGGTTGCCGCGCGCATCAAGGAGTATTCGGAGCTTGGCATAGAGACCTTCATCTTCTCGGGCTACCCGCACCTGGAGGAAGCCTACCGCGTGGCCGAGCTGCTGTTTCCGCTGCTGCCGCTGGAGCAGACGCGAGCCCCCGCGCAGATCAACCTGACCGGCCCCTTCGGCGAAATGATCGCCAATGACATCGTGCCACCGACGCGCTTGCGGCAGTCCGAGGACGCCAGGGAGGCACAGGTATGACGCGCATAGCGGTGGATACGGGCGATGACGTCGCGCCGTGGCTGGGGACCGTCGAGGAGGTAGCCACGGCGCTGGCAAGAACGGCCGTCGAGCGCGACCAGCGCGGCGGCACGGCAACGGCGGAGCGCCAGTTGCTGCGCGAGAGCGGCCTGCTGGCGCTGAGCGTGCCGACCGGACAGGGCGGCCTGGGCGCCGACTGGCAAGCCGTGCTGGGCGTGGTACGGCGTTTCGCGCGGGTGGACAGCTCGGTGGCGCACCTGTTTGCCTTCCACCACTTGCTGCTGGCGACCACGCGCCTGTTCGGGCACGACGGCCAATGGCAGCCGTGGCTAAAGGAGAGCGTGCAGCGGCGCTGGTTCTGGGGCAATGCGCTAAACCCGCTTGACAAGGGTGCGCTCGCCTCCCCCTCGTCCAACGGCGGCTACACCTTTTCCGGACGCAAGAGCTTCTGTTCCGGCGCGGCCGACTCGGACATGCTGGTGGTGTCCGCCTTCGAGAACAACAGTCGACTATTGATCGGCGTGGTGCCCACCGCACGCAAAGGCATCACGGTGCTCAACGACTGGGACAACATGGGCCAGCGCCAGACCGACAGCGGCACGGTGATCCTCGACCGACTCTCCGTGGCGCCAGCCGACCTGCTGACCGACCCTGGACCGCTGTCGACGCCCTTCGCTTGCCTACGCCCGATGCTCGCGCAGTTGATCCTGGCCAATATCTACCTGGGCCTGGGCGAAGGCGCATTGGCCGAAGCGCGCAGTTTCACATTGCAGAGCGCGCGCCCGTGGATCGCGTCGCCCGCGGCCAGCGCCAGCGAAGACCTCTATGTGCTCGGGCACTACGGAGATTTCTGGCTCGCGCTGGAAGGCGCTCGCGCCCTTGCCGACAAGGCCTCCGCTGCCTTCGACGACGCCTGGCAACGCGGCACGGCGCTCACGGAACGGCAGCGCGGCAAGGTAGCTGTTGCCGTGGCGGCGGCCAAGGTCGCCACCACCCGCGCCGGCCTGGAAGTGGCCAACCGCATGTTCGAGGTGACCGGTGCGCGTGCCACCACGGCAGCGCTGCGGCTGGACCGATTCTGGCGCAACCTGCGCGTGCACACGCTCCACGACCCGCTCGACTACAAGGTACGCGAACTCGGCGACTGGGCACTGAACGAGCGCTTGCCGGTGCCGAGCTTCTACTCATGAAGGCGCCGACATGCGAATGGACGGCTGCGGCACTGCTTTCCCGGCAGCAGCAGCGCCGCAGCCCTGCTGCGCCAGCTTCATGCCGGCACTGAATAACGTCATGCGGACCCCCTGATTGCGCGGCAATCCCGCCGCTGCTGCAGGAAAACACGCCGCGCCCACCTCGCCCCGCGCAGTGGCACGGTTCTCGCTATTACCCCTGTATTGCTGTCCTGCGGTTGCTTTCCGCACTCCCTCGAAGGAAGTCGAAACATGAGCAAGAGACTTAACGTAGTCGCCATCTCCGGTGGCTTGCAGCGCCCCTCGCGCACGCTGGTGCTGGTGGAGCAGATACTGGCATCGCTTGGCAATGCGCTGGCGATCGACACACGCCTGATCGAGCTTGGCGAGATCGGCCCGCGCCTGGCCGGCGCATTGCATCGCAGCCAGTTGCCCGCCGAGGTCGAGGCACAGATCCAGGCCATCGAATCGGCCGACCTGCTGGTGGTGGCCAGCCCCGTGTATCGCGCGTCGTTCACCGGCCTGTTCAAGCACCTGTTCGACCTGGTCCACCACGAGGCGCTGATCGAGGTGCCCGTGCTGCTGGCCGCCACCGGCGGCAGCGACCGCCACGCACTGGTGATCGATCACCAGTTGCGCCCGCTGTTCAGCTTCTTCCAGGCTCGCACGCTGCCGATCGGCGTCTACGCGTCGGAAGCCGATTTCCGCGGCTACGAAATCGCCAATCCGGCGCTGCAGGCTCGCATCGCACTGGCCATCGAACGCGCCGTTCCCTGGGTGCATGGCGGGCGCTCCAGCGCGCCCTTCCAGCAGGCCACGGCGCTGGCTGCCTAGCCCCACCGGTCCCATTCCAAGTGAATCCAGTCTATCAAACCAATCTCGGAGTACAACCATGAGCCAGCATTCTTCGCACGACGACGACGTCAAGTTCGCTTACTGGGTCCCCAACGTCAGCGGCGGCCTGGTGGTCAGCACCATCGAGCAGCGTACCGACTGGAGCCTTGAATACAACCAGAAGCTGGCCCGAACCGCAGAGGACGCAGGCTTCGAATACGCGCTGAGCCAGATCCGCTTCACTGCCGGCTACGGCGCCGAGCATCAGCACGAATCGGTGTCGTTCAGCCAAGCCCTGCTGCACGCAACCACCAAGCTCAAGGTGCTGGCCGCCATCCTTCCCGGCCCCTGGCATCCGGCCGTGGTGGCCAAGCAGCTGGCCACCATCGACCATATCTCCAACGGTCGCATCGCCATCAATGTGGTCAGCGGCTGGTTCAAGGGCGAGTTCACCGCGCTGGGCGAACCGTGGCTGGAGCATGACGAGCGCTACCGCCGCTCCAACGAGTTCATCCAGGCGCTCAAGGGCATCTGGACCCAAGACAATTTCACGTTCAAGGGCGACTTTTACCGCTTCAACGACTACACCCTGAGCCCCAAGCCGATCCAGAAGCCGCACCCCGAGATCTTCCAGGGCGGCAGTTCGCGCGCCGCGCGCGACAACGCCGCCAGTGTGTCCGACTGGTACTTCACCAACGGCAACACGCCCGAGGGCCTCAAGGCGCAGATCGACGACATCCAGGCCAAGGCGGCCAAGAACAAGCACAAGGTCCGCATTGGCGTAAACGCCTTCGTGATTGCCCGCGACACCGAGGAAGAAGCGAAGGCCGTGCTTGCAGACATCATCAAGCATGCTCACGTAGAAGCCGTGCATGCCTTCGGCGACGCGGTGAAGCAGGCCGGCAAGGCAGCGCCGGAAGGCGAAGGCAACTGGGCCAAGTCGAGCTTCGAAGACCTGGTGCAGTACAACGACGGCTTCCGCACCAACCTGATCGGCACGCCGCAGCAGATCGCCGAGCGCATCGTCGAGCTGAAATCGGTAGGCGTGGACCTGGTGCTGACCGGCTTCCTGCATTTCATCGAGGAGGTGGAATACTTCGGCAAGCGGGTGCTGCCGCTGGTACGCGAGCTCGAGCGCAGGCAACAGGCAAAGGCAGCCTGACCATGGCCATCGGCGAACCGCAAACGCTGCCCGACTGCCTGCGCCAGCAAGCGCGGCAGCGCCCGCACGCACCCGCGCTGCGCGACAAGCGGCTGGGCCGCTGGCAGGTGCTGACCTGGCAGCAGGTTGTCGAGCAGACCGAGCAGCTTGCCGCCGGCCTGACGCAGTTGGGCTTCGCGCCCGGCGACACGCTGGCGCTGGTCAGCCATCCGCGCACGGAGGCACTGCTGCTGTCGCTGGCGGCCCAGTGGGCGGGCGGCGTGGCTGTGCCGCTAGACCCGCACTTGGGCGATGCGGCGCTCGACGACATCGTGCGGCACCTGGCGCCGCGCTTCGCCTTCGCCGAGGACGACCGGCAGCTCGACCGCCTGCTGACGCGCGTGCCGCGCGTGATCGATGCCAATCCGCGCGGCCTGCCCGGGCATCCTCATGCCTGCGTGACCGACTATGGCGCATTGCATGCGCCCTCGCCTGCGGGCTTTTCACCCGCCGCGCAGCCGCATGGCGAGGCCTTCACCTTCCTGCGCGCCGAGGCGCCGGGCGAGCTTGCCGAGCAGCGCTTCACGCATGCCGCGCTGGTGCGCGAAGCACGGCATGTGGCTGCCACGGAGCGGCTGCACGCCGGCGATGAGGCTTTCGCTGCGCGAGCCTTTGCGGCGGCGGCGCAGGCGCGCTACCTGATCGCGCCTTGGCTGCTCGCCGGCTTCCGGCTGAACTTCCCCGAATCGCTCGCCACCCGCGACAACGACCGCCGCGAGCTGGCGCCCACGCTAGTGGCCGGCACGCGGGAAACCTACGCGCGGCTGGCCCAGCTGGTCGACGACCGCCTGCCCGGCCCACACACTTGGCGCCGCAAGCTGCTGGCAAGCTCGCAAAGCCGGCGAAGCGGCCCGCTGACGCGCGCCATCGCCTGGTGGCTGGTGGCCCGTCCGCTGCGCGAGGTGATCGGCTTCTCGCGCACGCATGCGGCGCTGGTGACGGGGCCCGCGCTGAACGACAGCACCGCTGCGCTGTTCGCCGCGCTGCGCGTCGACGTGCACGCGTGGCCCGAGACCGGCGGGTGGCAGCGGGTTGCCTCCCGCGCCGATGCCCTGCCCCTCCGGAACCACCCGCAAGCGGCCCAGCCGGCCTATTGAACCAGGATCCTTCCGCCTCATGTCATTTCCATCCTCCACATTGCTATCGCTGGAGCACGTCTCGCTGTCGTTCAACGGCGTGAAGGCCGTCACCGACATCAGCTTCGCCGTCGGCACCGGCGAGATATGCGCACTGATCGGCCCCAACGGCGCGGGCAAGAGCTCGCTGCTCAACGTGATCAACGGCGTCTACCGCCCGCAGGAAGGCTGCATCCATTTCGACGGCCGCGCCCACCGGCGCATGGACCCGTACCGCGCGGCGCACAGTGGCATTGCCCGCACCTTCCAGAACATCGCATTGTTCCACCGCATGAGCGTGCTGGATAACGTGCTGACCGGCCGCAACCTGCATCGCCGCAGCACATGGCTGGAGCAGACGCTGCGCATCGGCCGCGCGCGCGCCGACGACGCCGCGCAACTGCGCTACAGCGAGATCGTCATCGAGGCGCTCGACCTGCAGGAGCACCGCCACAGCATCGTCGGTACGCTGCCCTACGGCGTGCGCAAGCGCGTGGAACTGGCCCGCGCGCTGGCCGCCGAGCCGCGCCTGCTGCTGCTGGACGAACCCATGGCCGGCATGAATGCCGAGGAAAAGCAAGCCATGGCCGGCTACGTGCTAGTAGCCAATGCCCAGCTCGGCGCCACCGTCGTGCTGATCGAGCACGACATCGGCATGGTGATGGACCTCTCCGACCACGTGGTAGTGCTGGACTACGGCAGGAAGATTGCCGATGGCCTGCCCGCCGACGTGCGCGCTGATCCTGACGTACTCGCCGCTTATCTCGGCACCCGTCACTGAGACACAACATGGGCTTTTTCCTGGAGGTACTCGCCGGCGGCTTGCTGGCGGGCGTGATGTATTCGCTCGTGGCGATCGGCTTCGTGCTGATCTACAAGGCCTCGGGCGTGTTCAACTTTGCGCAAGGTTCGCTGGTGCTGTTCGGCGCGCTGACCTTCGTCAGCCTGGCCGAGCGGCAGGTCAATCCGTGGCTGGCCTTCGGCCTGACGCTGGCGGTGCTGGTGCTGATCGCGTTGGCCATCGGCCGGCTGGTGCTGCGCCCGCTGGTGAACCGACCGCCCATCGTGCTGTTCATGGCCACCCTGGGCCTGAGCTTCATCCTCGAAGGGGCCGCGCAGTTGTTCTGGGGCGCGCAGGTACACGGCCTGGACCTCGGCATCGACGACAAGCCGCTCGAGCTGGCCGGCGTGATGGTCAGCCAGTTCGATCTGTTCGCGGCCGCGACCGCCGCCGTGCTGGTGACCGGCCTGTGGCTGCTGACCAACCGCACGCGCCTGGGACTGTCGCTGCGCGCCGTCGCCGACGACCCGCTTGCCGCCCTAGCCGTGGGCATTCGGCTGCCCCGCATCTGGGCCATCGTGTGGGCGCTGGCCGGCTTCACCAGCCTGATTGCAGGGCTGCTTTGGGGTGCCCGTCTGGGCGTGCAGTTTTCGCTGTCGCTGGTGGTGTTGAAGGCCCTGCCGGTGCTGATTATCGGCGGCTTCTCCTCGATCGGCGGCACCATTGCCGGCGGGCTGCTGATCGGGGCGTCGGAGAAGCTGGCCGAGGTCTATCTCGGCGCGCTGCTCGGCGGTGGCATCGAGAACTGGTTCCCCTATCTGCTCGCGATGCTGTTCCTGCTCGCGCGCCCCGCCGGCCTGTTCGGCGAACCCGCCGTCGAACGCGTATGAGATTCGCCATGTCATCGACCCGGTTTGCAGCCCCCCTCACCCTGCCGTCTGCCGGTGGCCGGCGCCGGCTCCAGCTCGGAATCGGCCTATCGCTTCTTGCCGCCATCGCCTTTGTCGCCGTCCCCATATTCGGCAACGACTACTGGCTCAACGCCATCCTGATTCCCTTCCTGGTGCTGTCGCTGGCAGGCCTCGGCCTGAATCTGCTGACCGGCTACGCGGGCCAGTTGTCGCTCGGCTCTGCCGCCTTCATGTCAGTGGGAGCTTATGCGTCCTACAACCTCGTGGTACGCGTGCCGGGGCTTCCGCTGCTGGCCGGCCTGCTGCTCGGCGGCCTGATCACCAGCGTCGTCAGCGTGCTTTTCGGCCTGTCCAGCCTGCGTATCAAGGGCTTCTACCTGATCGTCTCCACGCTGGCCGCGCAGTTCTTCGTCGAATGGATCTTCACGCGCGTGAGCTGGTTCTCCAACGACGACAGCTCGGGCGTGCTCAGCGCGCCCAGGATGGCCGTACTCGGCTGGGAGATCAACACGCCGGCCGCGCGTTACCTGCTGGTTCTCGGCGTGGTCACGGCCCTTTTCCTGTTTGCCGCCAGCCTGGTGAAAAGCGAACTGGGCCGACGCTGGACGGCCGTGCGCGACATGG
Source organism: Cupriavidus sp. 96C5-1 (assembly GCF_057798855.1). Lineage (NCBI taxonomy): Bacteria > Pseudomonadati > Pseudomonadota > Betaproteobacteria > Burkholderiales > Burkholderiaceae > Cupriavidus > Cupriavidus sp. 96C5-1. Next base: position 359,460 of record NZ_JBYOJU010000004.1, read on the forward strand.
ATACCGCCGCCCGCGTGATCGGCATCCCCATCGCGCGCACCAAGCTGCTGGCCTTCGCGCTAAGTGGATTCGTGCTGGGCATTGCCGGCGCGCTGTGGGCCTTTGCCTACCTGGGCACGGTGGAGCCGCACGGCTTCGATTTGAATCTGTCGTTCCAGGTGCTGTTCATCATCATCCTTGGCGGCATGGGCAGCATCGGCGGCAACTTCCTGGGGGCGGCCTTCATCGTACTGCTGCCCATCGTGCTGTCGCACGCGGCGGGCGCGCTTGCCGCCATCGGCATCGACGCCGCGCAATTGCAGAACCTGCAGAAGATCTTGTTCGGCACGCTGATCATCGTGTTCCTGATCAAGGAGCCAGACGGCCTGGCCCGGTTAGTGCAAGTGGCGCGGCAGCGCCAGCGCGACTGGCCGCTACGCGCCTGACCCCGTTTTTCAATCCCCTTCCTCCAACCCCACGGTCTCGTTCCCTGCACACAACCCATGAACGCCAAATATCCCCATCGTCCTTCCCGCAGCCGCATTCCCGCGCTGAACCGCGTTGCCGCACTTGCCAGCCTGACGCTGGCGTTCGCCACTGGCCTGGCGCCGCAAGCGCACGCCGCGGGCGAAGAGTATTTTCCATTGCAAAGCTATCGCGTCGGTCCCTACGCGGCTGGCGGAACCGGCTTCTTCGGTGGCTTCATCGACTACTTGCGCCTGGTCAACACGCGCGACGGCGGCGTCAACGGCGTCAAGCTGACCTGGAGCGAGTGCGAGACCGAGTATGTGGTCGAGAAAGGCGTGGAGTGCTATGAGCGGCTCAAGCGCGGCCTGAACGGCGCGCCTGCCGCAGCCACCAATCCGCTGTCGGTGGGTATCGCCTACGCTACCATCGACCGCTCCACCGCCGACAAGCTGCCGCTGATCACCATCAACCACGGCCGCACCGATTCCACCGACGGCTCTGTGTTCCCCTACGTGTTCCCGCTTCAACTGAACCCCTACAGCGAGGTCTCCGCCATCGTCAACTACATAGCCCAGCAATCTGGCGGCGCGGCCAAGCTCAAGGGCAAGAAGATTGTGGTGCTCTACCACGGCTCGCCCTATGGCCGCGAGACCATTCCGGTACTGAAGACGCTGGCCAGGCAATACGGCTTCGAGCTGACCCAGATCGAGGTGCCCCATCCCGGCAACGAACAGGGCTCGCAATGGCTGAACGTCCGCCGTATCAAGCCGGACTGGGTGATCCTGCGCGGCTGGGGCGTGATGAACCCGGTGGCGCTGAAGTCCGCGCAGAAGGTGGGCTTCCCGCCCGACCACATCATCGGCAACATCTGGAGCAATTCGGAGGAAGACGCGCAACCCGCCGGCGATGCGGCCAAGGGCTTCATCTCCATCACCACCCATCCGTCCGGCACTGACTTCCCCGTGCTGCAGGCCATCAACCAGTACGTCGTCAAGCCCGGGCACGGCGACCTTAAGGATCCCGCGCGCTTCGGCACCGTGTACTACAACCTGGGCGTGGTCAACGGTATCCTGAACGTGGAAGCCCTGCGCGTGGCGCAGGCCAAGTACGGCAACAAGCCGCTGAGCGGAGAGCAGGTGCGCTGGGGCTTCGAACACCTGCACCTCGACGACGCGCGCCTGAAGCAGTTGGGCGCGTTCGGCCTGGTGCAGCCGCTCAAGCTCTCCTGCGCCGACCACGAAGGCGGCGGTGCGGTGCGCTTCCAGCAGTGGGACGGCGGCAAGTGGAAGGTGGTCAGCGACTGGGTACAGGCCGACCGCGCGCTGCTGCGCCCGATCATCGAGCAATCGGCCAAGGCCTATGCCAAGGAGAAAGGCATCACGCCGCGCGATTGCAGCAAGGAAAGCTGAGCATGAGCGCCGACGTGATCCTGCAGGTCGAAGACATCGCCGTCACCTACAGCCAGATCATCCCGGCCTTGCGCGGCGTCTCGCTGGCGGTGCCGGCCGGCGCCATCGTCGCCCTGTTGGGCGGCAACGGCGCCGGCAAGACCACCACGCTCAAGACCATCTCGAGCCTGATCCGAGCCGAACGCGGCGAGCTGACCGCCGGCAGCATCACCTATCGCGGCCAGGGCATTACCGAAGCCGACCCGTGGTCGCTGGCCGAGCACGGACTGGTGCAGGTGCTGGAGGGCCGGCGCTGCTTCGTGCATCTGTCGGTGGAGGACAACCTGCGCATCGGGGCCTTCCTGCGCCAGCCTTCTGCCCGCGACCTTGCCGCCGATCTCGAACGCATCTACGGCATCTTTCCGCGGCTTCGAGACCGGCGCAAGACACTGGCGGGCTATACCTCCGGCGGCGAGCAGCAAATGGTGGCGATTGGCCGCGCGCTAATGGCCCGGCCCTCCCTGGTGCTGCTGGACGAACCCTCGATGGGCCTGGCACCGCAGATCGTGGAGGAGATCTTCGAGATCATCGCGGCGCTCAACCGCGACGGGGGCGTCAGCTTCCTGCTGGCGGAGCAGAATGCCAGCGTAGCGCTGCGCCATGCGCAGTTTGGCTACGTACTGGAAGGCGGCCGTGTGGTGGCGCACGGAACGTCGTGGGAACTCCAGCAGCTTGACACGCTGCGCGACGCCTACCTGGGCGGAGCCGGCCAGCCCAACGGCGGAGCACGGCGCAATGCGCGTGGGTCACGCTACATCCGGACCGGCCTGACGCCCTGATTCTCCTAGCGTTCCTCTCAAGCAAAATGCCGTTGCCTCCTGGAGCCTGACCACTGCGCGGCATCGCCAATTTCCTGTCCGACCCGGAATGTCTCTTCGAAGTGACGCTGCGCGCACCGTGCAGGCTGCCGGATCCTGGCCGGCTCGCGCGGCCTAGCCTCGGTCATGCGGATCCTGTGCCAGACGGCAATCGAGCGAACCGGCCCGGCAGGCGCGCGTGATCCGCTCAGGCGAGTCCGGAAGCTGTCATCGCACGACGCCCTTTGCCTCTTGCTCCAATCGCCTGCAGACAGAGTCCTCAGAATATATGCCGCAGCCCCACTCTCACCAGGACCTGCCGCTTCCCATCAGCCGCACCCGGCAATCCGGGAATCCACGCCTGCGCGCTCGCTCCGCCGCCGACACCCTGATAGACCGCACCCAGGTAGGTGTCCGTCCGTTTCGAGAACTCATAGTCCAGCGTCAGGCCGAACTGGTGCGCGAAGTTTTTCTCCAGGATGGCATTGCCGCGCTGGTATTGGTAATCGAACAGGACCGTCGTGTTCGGCAGCACAACCTTGGTAACGCCGGCCTGCAACACCTGGACGCCGCCACCGGTGAAGGTGTTTCTCGTATTGGTATAGAGCGCATTGAAAATGGCGTCGCCTACCGCGTAGCGCCCACCCAGGCCCCAGGTCCGAATGCCATCCTTGCCATCGTTGATGCCTGCATACCTCACCTCCGTGATCGCGGCGCCAATACCAAAGGGGCCGCTGCCATAGCTGATCCCCGCGCTGTAGGCGCGGTTGCGAGAAGCCTGCCCCGCCGTCTCCCCGAAGCCATACAGGCCGCCGAAACTCAAACCGCCGTAGTTCGCGCTGGAGAACTTGATGGAGTTCGCTATGCGCTCAGCACCGCCGACGCGGTCGAAATCCAGCGCGCCGCCTGGCATCGTGGGAATGCCAAGACCACCGAACGGCCCTTGCCGGAGATTGTGCAAGCTCACATATTTGAACGATGAGCCATAGCGCTGCGGTGCCAGCACGTCGAAGCTGAAATCGTAGTGCTTGCCCAGCGTGAGCGTGCCCCACGAAGATGACAGCCCGACGAAGGACTGGCGGCCGAACAAGCCGCCAATGCTGGCGCCATTGTCCAGCGCGTATTGGCCCTCGATCGTGAATACCGCCTTGGTGTCGCCTCCCAGCGACTCCGCGCCGCGCACGCCGAACAGGTTGGGCGACATCATCCCGGTATCCATCAACCAGTTCTGCTTACCTCCCTGGTTGCTCACGTAAGTCACACCCGCGTCCATGATGCCGTACATCGTCACGCTGGATTGTGCATTTGCCATCGCGCTAACCAGGACAGCGCACAAAGGCAGCCATTGCCGACAGTTCATTTCCTCTCTCCTTTCCGTGGATATCCATGCGTGAAACCGCGTCCACGCCATGGCTTGCGGCAGTCTCCGGCCCGTCCGGCCCGGCACCGCCCTCATCGTTCTTGTTCGTCGTAATCGTCGTAATCGTCGTAATCGTCGATAGAGCCGCTGGCCAGGCTGCCCGCACCGCTTTCCGGCCTCGGCCAGCCCGCCGCCCCGCAGCGATGCCTAGCCCACGTTTGCGTGCGGCATGGACTTGCCGCCAAGGCGGATCGAGGCGATGCGCAAAACGGGATACAGGAACAGGGAAACCGTAATCGAGACGAAAAACTCGATCGGTACCCAGGCGGTGAACACGTAATGCGCGAGCACAAAGGCAAGCACGCAGGTTGTGAGGCCAGGCCAATTCAAGTCCGACAAGGCGTGTGCCCTGGTCTGCTCCGAAGAGATATAGCGCCTCACCAGGAAATAGTCGGCAACGATGATGCCGGCGAAGCTGGTAGTAAGAATGCCGAGGATGGTGATGAAGGAATTGAACCATTCGAGAATCGAACCGGCGAGCATCAGCAGGGCAAGCACATTCGCCAGCGCCACAAACACCAGCCGGCCCGGGCGCCACGAGAACGCCGCGTCAAACAAGTTGGTCAACGATAGCGAGGCGCTGTACACATTGAGGACCTGCGCCTTCGACTGCGCCAGAACCATCAGGATGGTGCCGGCCACGCCGCCGAACACGATGAACGCGGCGGCTACGCTATCTGGGCTTTGCAGCGCCACCTGCCGGGCCGTGTCCCGGGTCATGCCGGTGTTCACGTAGTAGTCCACCAGCGCGCCCATGCCGGCATACATCACGACGCCGCCCACGGCCAGCATCACGACATCCATGAACAGGTTGCCCAGCAATGCCGCGAACCCGATGTCCCTGGACGACTTCGCATAGCGGCCAAGATCGGCATCGATCATCGCCAGGGCGCCCGCCGACCCGATCATCACGTTCACGCAGAACACGAACTTCCCGGAATCGGTGTCGGCGCCAAGCGCCTTGAGCGCATCCGGCGGCAATTGCGCCCCGAACGACATCACCGACGACCAGGATTGTCCCGATGATGCGATCACGTCGAACACCATGTAGACCAGTACGCCGAGAAAAGCCACAAGGGTCAGGGAAGAGACGCGCGACACCAGTTCGAAGCCGAATGCGGTGATCAGGATCCACGCCACCGTCAACAAGCCGTAGACGACAAGACGGCTCGTCATCGTGTCCGCGATATTCAGGTAGAACAGGAATCCCTTGTAGAGCAGGGCGTTCTCCAGCGCGAGAAAGCCGATGATCATGAAGCCGAACACGGCTGCGGTCAGGATCGAGCCTTTCTGCCCGAATCCGTAATAGCGCGACAACACCGTGCTGGACAAGCCCGTTCGGTAAGCAACGTGGCCCACGCCCCACCCCAACGCGGCACCGATCACAGTCACCATCAAGCCTGCGAGAATGCCGATCTTGATGCCCGCGACAAAGGTTGTCAGCGCGCCCACGAAGAGCTGGACCAGTGTGGTAACAATACCGACGGTGCTCCATGAAAGCTGTAGCCAACCCTTGCGGCTGGCGTCCGGCACGGCGTCGAGGGCATGATCCTCGATGCTGGCGGCAAGGTTATCGGGATTGCTCATTCCATTCCTCCATAAAGATGTCATCGCCTGTCGTTGATGCAAGCTGCCGCGGCGGCGAACCTCCCGGTCCACTGCCGCTCGAGCGGCGCAACAGGTGTGTAATCCAGCGAAAACGGCCAGCCGTGGCAGATCCGTTGCATGCCCTCGTGGATTGGGGCACCGGCGCGATACGTCTTTTGCGATCGTCGACCGATGAACAAGCCTACGCCGATGGGTCAATGAACTTCATCCGTTCCAATATCTATGCGCATAAGCAAAAACACGTAGAGATGCAGGCCCGTGGTGCCGCGAACGCCGGGCGTGCTTGCACCAGGAAGAGGAATTGACTACGCTGACGCATGCGTTTTCTTTTCACGACACGCCCGTTTCCGGAGCCATCGACTTGCACCTGCCAACCAACTATCAAGAGGTCTTCGAGTACGCGAACGACATCATGGTGATCCACGACAAGGACACTGGCGAGATATTGCAGGCCAACCGCAAGGCCTGCGAAATGTACGGATGCAGCGTGGAAGAACTGAGGGGAATGACGATTGGCGAACTCACCCGAAATCTGTTCCCGTACAACACCAGCGAAGGACTGCGCAAGATCCATGAGGCCGCGCGATCGCGCGACGGCCTGCTGTTCGAGTGGGTGATACGCAACCGCAAGGGCAGCGAAACCTCGGTCGAGGTGAGCCTCAAGACCATCACGCTCGACGGTGTCGTGCGCGTGATCGCCATCGCCCGGGACATCACCGAGCGCAAGCACGCGGAGAAAGCGCTGCGCCAGAAGGAACGCTACTACCGCCGTCTGATCGAACGCTCCTCGGACGGTATCGCCATCCTTTCCGAGACCGGCACGATCCGCTTCGTCGGCCCTTCCATCCTGCCGCTGCTCGGTGTGCCGTCGCGCTTTGTCATCGGGCGCCCGGTGTTCGACTTCCTTGACGAGGACAATGGCCAAGAACTGCGCGCCTTGCTGGCCGCGCTGCAGCCGGAAGCGGACAGCACCCTGACCTTCCGCATCCTGCATCGCAATGGCAACTGGCGCATCTTTGAGGCGAGTTGCCGCAATCTCGTCGCCGATCCGGCGGTATGCGGCATACTCGTCAACTTCCGCGATGTCACGCAACGGACGCAGGATGAGGAGCACTTTCGCGCGAGGGAGCGGCAATTCGGGCACATTGCGCGGCTCTCAACCACCGGCGAAATGGCCGCCGCGCTCGCGCACGAGCTGAACCAGCCATTCTTCGCCATCGTCAACTTCGTTGCCGGCTGCCGCCGCCAGATACAGAGCGGACGCTACTCCGAGGAGAGCATTCTGGCCGCGCTGCGACTGGCGCAGAACGAGGCGGAGCGCGCGGGAAAGATCGTCAACACAGTACGGAACTTCACCTGCAACGGGGACTATCGGCGCCAGACCGCGGATTTGCGCAACGTGGTCAACAACTTGGCAGACCTGATCGAGGTTCGCGCCAAGCACGCGCATGTGGCGGTGGCTTACGATCTGGACGCCAGGCCATGCTGGGCCGAGTGCGACGATGTACTGATCCAGCAAGTGGTGGTGAATCTCGCCGTCAACGGCATCGAATCGATCGAACAAGCCGGGTCGGCGCTCAAGCAGTTGCGCATCTCCGTGCATCGGATGGCGGACGAGCGTGTCAAGATCATGATTTCCGACACCGGGCACGGATTGCCGCGCATCAGCCCGGACAAGATGTTCGGCGCGTTCTTCTCGACCAAGCGGGAAGGCCTCGGCATCGGGCTCTCCCTGTGCCGCTCCATCGTGGAATCGCACGGCGGCCACCTCTGGATGACCGAAACCGATGCCCACGAGACGCGCTTTCACGTGCTGCTTCCGCGCGCCGCCGCTCAGGCGGCCTGACATCGGCGAAATTGGCCCGGCGAATGACGCTGGGACGGCTGACGAAAATGGCGGGCGGCGCGGCGGCGGATCGCCTTGCCGAGTGCTAACGCGAAAGCGGCGACCAATTCTCGCCATGGCGATGCACCAGCCTGAGGTCGAGGACGACATGCCTGAATCGCCAGGCCTCGCCGGACCAGCACAATACGCTGTCGTACCAGCCGCCGATCCAGTGCGAAGCCGGCTGCCCGCCCTCTCCAGCGAATTGCGCCAATTCCCAAAGATACCAGCGGCACCGCGCCCGCGTAAGATTCTCCTCGAGCGTGACGAGGGGCGTCACCATATAGTGGAGGCTCCAGACGATCTGTTCAGCGCCGATCCTTGTGAGATGGGCGATGATGGCATCCCGCCCTTCGCAACGCCCAAACCCCTCGGCCTCCCACACGGCATCATCGAGAAACAGCGGCCCCATGATTTCGGGATCGTTGCGCCTGTCGGCGCCCCGCGCATACTGCCCCACGACCTGCCCGATCGCCTCGATCGCCTCCAGGCGGCGAATGCGCTCGCCGAGTGTCTTGTGCTTCATGCCTTGTCCCCGGCTCCCGGGGGCGAACCCGGGAGTCTTTTTTGCGTTAGAAGGCGGTTTCGCCATGTTCGGCGGCAAACCGGTCTTCGGCGAAGCTGAATGGAACCCCCGGGTTGCCGTTATACAATTCGATGTGCGGCGCCACCTCGGCCAGCGACAGCGACAACGCGAACAGGCGCGCGGTGGCCGCGGGCAACTCGCCTAGCGGATAACCATCCAGATGCGAAAGAATGGCCGGCAGCTTCGGCAGCATGTTGTCGTAGAAGTAGCGCAACTCGCCCCGCGACGATGCCTTGCGCCGCTCCTGCCTGGCGTTCTGCGTCGGTAGCGACCAATCGGCCACCAGGGGCTCAAGCATTTCAAAGCCTTTCGGCAGACTGTTGTCCATATCTGATCCCATCCTCACTTTGCGCTCATGTATCGCTCCAGCACCTTGTAGCCGTGCCGCAGCAGTATTTCCTCGTCCTGCAGGACCATATGGCTCTTGGCACCGGACTCCAGCGCCGCATGCGTGTCCTCCATGGTGGCGGTGTCCTCCAGCCACGCGTTGCGCTGCAGGACTTGCGCGAACTCCACGGCCCACCGCTCGCTGTTGGTCTTGGGCTCCGGCACGTAGTACTTGCCCTCCCACAAGGTCTTGTTGTGCGCGACCGGCCAGAATTGATGCGTAAACCAGATTCCTTCCGAGATGTGGATCAGGATGTTCGGGAACACCACGCTCAGCTCGAACGAAAAGTCCTCGCGGCGACCGGGATTCACCGATGGCGGGAGCATCGAGGTGCCACGCTTGGCTACCAGCGAAGCCCCCGTGATGTCATTGGCGATGCGCGCGGCCGGCGTCGGCTCCGCGTTCAGCGTCAGGCAAATGCCCGTGGTGCGATGGTCGCCAAACAGCTCCACGTCCGCCAGGCCGGTCGAGAACACATTGGGAAACGAGCCGGCGTGAATGGTCGAGACATGGTATGCCTCGGAGAACGCATCCAGCGCGATCTTCCAGTTGCAGTCCAACGTGGTGTGATAGCTGAAGCAACGCTTCATGGCGTTGTAGGGATAGGCGGCCAGATGCGTGCCGATGCCACCGAGATAGTCGCTCAGGCTCTGTGCCGGCGTCTTGGCCAGGTTGATGAAGACGAACCCCTCCCATACGTCGGTATGCACGGGCGTCAGGCCGCTGGATTCTTTTTCCCAGCACGGCGAGAACCGGTCCTCCTCGGGCACGTGAGCCAGCTGACCCTGCGCATCGTAGACCCAGCCGTGAAAGCGGCAGGTCACCACGGCCGCCTTGCTACGGCCGAAGGTTTCTTCGCCCTGCTCGACAATGACCTTGTTGCCGCGATGCGAGCAAGTATTGTGAAAGCCGCGGATCTTGCCGTCCTTGCCATGAATCAGAATGACGGATGTCTTGGCGAAATGGATCTTCTTGACCTTGTAGTCGCCGGGGTTCGCAATCTCCTCGATCCGGGCCACTTTCAGCCAGGTCTTCATGAAAACCTGCTCCTTTTCGCGCTCAAAGTACTCAGGCGAAATGCAAGGCTCCACGGGGATGGGCTCCATGCCCAGTTCCGGATACTTCGCGGCCCACCGCAAGCGCTCGTTTGGTGCGTTCATCGCTGCTCCTCTTTACTTCGTTGACATCGTTTATTGCTGCGCGCCGGCATCGTCCAGCCCGTACTGCCGGCGGGCCAGGTGGCCGATGCCCAGGCGGTCCAGCACCGGCATCGGGCACAGGAATGTCACCCGCGCCACGCCGGGCAGCCTGCTGATCTCGATCGAGCCGGCAATGGTGGCTCGGTTGAGAATCTCGTCATAGGGCAGGCCGGTCACCTTGGCGGCGCGGTCCAGGCCATTCCTGGTCGCATCGTTCAGCGTTCGCCCGGAACCCAGGAACGTCAGCGGTGCGTTGCTTTCGATCTCACCTTGCCCATAGCGGGCTGCCAGGGCACGGACATGCGCGCGCTGCGCGGCGTTCATCGGTCGCGCCATCGTCGGCAGATCGTCCGGGCGCTGCAGCAGGATCGGACCATCCAGCGCCAGACCCTTGATCACCTCCACCTGCAACTCCACTTCGCCGGCCACATCGGTCGCGTGCCCGGCGATTTCTCCGTTGCCTTGCTGCGCATGCATGTCGCCCATGTAGATGCCCGCGCCGGGCACCTTGACGGGACAAATGAGGATGGCCCCTTCACGCACGCTGTTGGTATCCATATGGCCGTCCGTCTTGTGCTGGTCCAGCGCTTCCTGGCTCAGCGAGAACTGGTGCGGCGCGTCGACCAGGAATGCGCCGAAATCCCCCGCGTTGTGCGAGTCCGGCATATCGATCGACGGCATGGTGCCGATATTCCCGAGAAACGGCTGCATATGCGCGGCAATACCGGGCATGTCGGCGCGGGCGAGCGCAAGAATGGAGTGCTGCTCCGAGTTCTCCGGAAGCAAGGCAAGCCCGGCGGGCGCGCCGGCAATCTTCCTGGCGGCGGCGGCGTCCACGGTGAGCGAAACCAGGTTCTCCCGATCCAGCACGATCACATAGCCGTTGCTGAAGCGAAAAGCACTGACCTCCGCGCCGCAGACGTCGCAGCGGATGGCGTCCTCGCCAATTCCTTCCACCCGGCTGGGCGGGCTGGGCGTGCCACATGCCGAGCACAGCTTCGCCACAAACGGGTCGCCAAGATAGCGGCCTTCGACAAACTCCATCACCCCTGAAGAGGTAGCCTGCGACGTGACCTCGCAGCGCAGAATCTTCAGTGCGACCGCATCGCCGGGCTGTGCGCCTTCCACCGCAACCGGTTGCGTCACCTCGTGACCGCCCTGGAAGATGGGCGTGATCATCGGCCCCCAGCAACCGGGCGGCGTCCCGGTGGCGATGCGGCCGCCGTTCTTGACCGGGCCGAGCATCTCCAGTCCCGGGCCGATCACGCCGCGGGTGTAGGTGCTGACATGTACAACGTCCTGAGCGGTATTTGCTGGCATGCTGTGTTCCTTTGAACTGACTTTGAACTAACGTTGAACTCACCGTGTGTAGAGCAAAGCTTATGGCGCTCACGCGCGCGGCGGAATCCGTACGGCCATCTAACGGGCTAGGGAAAAACACGTAGCGCGCAAGGACCAGCGCAGCGCCGCCCGGCGTACCGGCACCTCAGGACTTGAAGCGGCGTTTTAGTATGACCACGGCGATCGCCTGCGCGAGCACCGCCGCGTTGGCCAGCACCATCGGACGCGAGCCGATCGCGACGCCGTAACCCAGCCAGAGCACCACGCCGAGGATAAACACCAGGTACATGCCGTAGGAAATATCGCTCGCGGAACGCGAGCGCCAGATCTTGACCAGTTGTGGCACAAAGGCCACCGTCGTACAGCAGCCGGCCAGCAGGCCAACCATGTCTTCGATCGTCATTGCGCGGGCCTGCCTCAGAAGTAACGATCGAAATGCACCTGCCGGGCGGGCACGGCGTGCGCGCCCAGCAGCATGTTCTGCACGGCCTCGATCATGGGTGGCGGCCCGGCGAGATAGAACTCGTATTGCGCCAGCGCCTTGTCAAGTATTTGCTCCACCAGTTCATGCACAAACCCGGTGTGGCCGCGCCACATCCCCGTCTGGCCGGCTTCCCTTAAGGACACTGTCGCGTGAAAGACAATGCGCTCGCCGAAGCCCGGCAGTTCGCGCAGCATGCTCTCCCCGCAGATGTCGCGCGGTGTTCTGCCGCCGTAGAAGAAGTGCAGCCTGGCGGACGACATCGCCGTATTCCCCGCCATGCCACGCGCGATCGATAGCATGGGAGCCAGCCCCGAGCCGCCCGCGATGCAGACGATGTCGCGTTGCGCTTCGGGCCGCAAGTAGGCGAGTCCGTACGGGCCATCGATCACGATGGCATCGCCCGGCTTCATATGCTCGAACAGCGCGGTCGTTCCCGCGCCTTGCGGCACGCGGCGGATCTGGAAGCGCCACTCGCCGGCTGCATTCGCCAGGTTCGCCATCGAATAGGCGCGCGCGCCATCCACGCCTGGCAGTTGCAGCAGCGCGTACTGCCCAGGCAGGAATACCGCGGGACGCGGCCCGACGAAGCAGAACTCCTGGATATCGTGCGTGACGGCGCTGACCTCCCGCAAGACTGCCGGCATCGCCTCGGGCCGCGAGGCTGGCCGGCAGGCGTCGTCGAGCCGCAGCTTGACCGTGCAGCCGCTCCTTGGCCTGGCCTGGCAAGCCAGCATCCGTCCCTTCGCCCTGTCACGCGCCGACAGGCCGGGCGCATCGCCACGCACGGTCTCGACCTCGCCAGCGAGCAGCTCGAACTTGCACGTGCCGCACGCACCCACGTTGCATTCATAGGGCAGGCCAAGCCCGGCACGCAAGCCGGCGCGCAGGAGGATATCGCCATCCTGGCAGTCGAACGTTTCGCCGGTGCCGGCGATTGCAATGGAAAAGGTCATTGCGGCCTCACCTTCCGGAGCGAATGCAAACGCCATCGCCCTCCATGATGACGTCGTAGGTCTTCAGCGGCAGGCTGCAAGGCGCGCCGGCCGGCTTTCCCGTCCTGATATCGAACGCGCCCTGGTGAAACGGGCACTCGACCAGCACGCCATCGATCTCGCCTTCGCACAACGAGGCTTCACCATGGGTGCATTTGTCATCGGTGACGTAATACGCCCCGCTCAAATTGAAGACGGCGAGTGGCGGATGATCTGCAATCAACACTCGCTTCGCCTCGTTGTCCGGGACCTCGTCCTTGCGGCACAAGAAATGGATTACGTGTTCTGTCGTAGTCATAATGTCGGTCCTGGCCGCACCGCAAACCCCGCGGGTGCGGCCGTTTATCCCTGGTGATCCGCGCTTTGGCGCGCGCTCACGCCATCAAGGCCGCGATCGGCGCTGCGCCCTGCTCCGGGCCCATGGCGCCGTAGCCGCCGTCCACCGGCAGATTGGCGCCGGTAATGAACGAGGCCTGATCGGAGCAGAGAAACACCACGGCGGCAGCCACTTCCGCCGGCTCGCCCACCCGCCCCAGCATATGGAACGGTGCGGCAACGCGATTGGCCTTGTCCTTGTCGCCGCCCGAGACCTGGTCGAGTACGCCAGACCAGGTCCAGCCGGGCGAGACACTGTTGACACGGATATTGTCCTTGGCCAGGTCCATCGCCTGGCTGCGCGTCAGCTGCACCACCGCCGCTTTCGATGCGGGATATAGCCAGCGACCCGCCTGCGCCACCTGCGCGCTGGTCGAGCCGAAGTTCACGATGGCGCCACCGCCGCGCTGGACCATGTGCGGATACGCCGCGCGCAGCAACATGACGCCGCCCACCAGGTTCACGCCGAGCGCCTGGCTCCATTGCTGGCGGTCCGAGGCAAGCCCCTCATCGACATAGCTGCATGCCACGTTGACGATAAAGTCGATGCCGCCGTACGCGGCCACCGCCGCATCGACGCATCGCTGGAGCTGCTCGTCCTGCGTCAGATCGGTTTGCACAAAGCGCACACCATCCGCAAACTCCCGCTGCAGCGCCTCGCCGTTCTTGCCATCGATGTCGGCAACCACGACGCGCGTGCCGTTGCGATGGAACTGGCGCACGATCTCCGCGCCGATCAGCGTCGCGCCACCCGTCACGATGGCGACCTTGTCTTGTAAGCCTTTCATTGTCGTTCCCCGAGAAAACAGGGTTAAAGAGCGGCCAGCGCTTCCTGGTTCAGCGAACTGAGGATGCCCTTGCAGAACATCAGCGGCGCCGCCTTGCGCGACCGGTACCGCACGATCTGGCCCATCAGGATCAGGTGATCGCCGCCGGGGTAGATGGCGGCGGTCCGGCACTCGAGGTGCGCTACCGCACCGTCGATCAAGGGAACGCCATCAAGGCCGGCCGAGGTATCGACACCCGCGAACTTGTCCGCCGCCGGCGTGGCGAACTGCCGGCAGATGCCGGCCTGGTCTGCCGCCAGGATATTGATGGCGAAGCGCTGGCATTGCTCGAACGCCGGCAGGCTGGGCGATTTGCATGCCAGGTTCCACAACACCAGCGGCGGGCGCATCGACACCGAGGTGAAGGAGTTCGCAGTGACGCCGATCCAGCGGCCATCGGCGGCGGCGGTGGTGACCACCGTCACACCGGTCGGAAAACAGCTCAGTGTGCTGCGCAGCCCTGCATCCTCGAAGGGTGCATCGGCCACCACGTGGCCATCAGCGGGTGAATGGCTAGGCTGCATTTGCCATCCTGTCGGAAACGAAGCGCCGGGCCGCGCCAACATCGGCGATCCACGGCCAAAAGTGGCTGGGCGTCTCGAAACAACCCACGAATTCGTCGGCGATCACGCGGTTCTGCGATGCCGCGCCCAACACATGCATGACTGCTTCGCCCGGCGGTTCGAGCAGCAGGTTGGTGAATGCGGTGGTATAGCTGGCAGACGTCTGCCAGAACGCATCGAAGGTGGATTGCATCCACCCGGCGTCGAAGGCCTCGCCTTGCGCCTCGCCGATGGCGCGCAGCAGGTGGTCAGCCAGACGCGACGCATTGTTCGCACCTTGCCCCGCGATCGGATCGTTCAGGCACACGGTATCGCCGATCCCCATGACCACGCGGCCCGATGGCAGCACGCCAACCGGCTTGCGCACGGTGGGCGTAAAGGCGCCCTTGAGCCAGGCATTCGCGTCGGTCAGCCGGGCGTCATCGAGGTAGGCCGCGTCATCGGGGGCGAATTCGCGCACCACCTGCCGGGCGACATTCAGCAGCTCCTGGCCGTCCGCGGCATCGTTGAAGCGGTCCATGGGGCCACCGGGGCGCGCCTCGAACAGGAAGCTGCGGCACTCTCCTGCGGTATGCGTATAGAACGGCAACGAAAAGAATTCCCCCACACCCATCACGAAATTGAACCGAAGCGGCCGGAAGTCCGCCTTCGGCCACGGCCGCTCGCCCAGCAGCTTGGAACCACGCAGCAGCAAGGCGGCGAGCTGTCGCGGCGGGCTCTGGTGGTGGCTGCGCGCATCGTCCCGCGCAAACAATGTATTGATCGGCCCTTTGCCGGCCGCGACGAAAGTCAGGGCGTTGTCCGCGGCGATCTGCTCGAGATCGTCCAGCGTCACCGTCTTGATCACCAGGTTGCCGCCGCGCAGCTGGAACTCCTGCATCCAGCGCGCGAACTTGGTGCGTTGATCCAGCGCCTGGCCCGATTTCTCTTGGAGGCGGCCGGCGACGGTGAGCACGCTTTTGCCGGTCGGCTCCCGGAAATCCACCAACATGCCCTCGCCCAGCGGCACTTCGGTTTCCCAGAAATTCAAGCCAAGCCGGCGCTCCATATCCAGGGTCTGGTTGAACAGGAAGGCAGTGCTCTGGATTCGGCTGCCAAGCAGTTGCTCGGGCGTTCGGTCGCTGTAAAGCGTCACTTCATAGCCGCGGTCAAGCAGGCCGAATGCCACGTGCAGGCCGCACTGCCCGCCCCCGATGACAGCGATTTTTCTTCTCATGCGTATCTCCTCGATCCACAACACTGGTGTCAGGCTCAAGATTAGAGGGGCGCGCAGCGGGGGTAAATTCGTTCCTCCACCTAAAACGATAGGTGGGATTACTTATCGGGAATTGGTTGGACTCAGGCGTGGTTCGCGGAAGCGCCGGCCATGGCGAGCCTGACCAGCTCCGCGAGCGATGTCGCGCCAAGCTTCTCGCGGATATGCGCGCGATGGACTTCGACAGTCTTGTAGCTGATATCGAGTTCGGACGCGATCACCTTCGAAGCCTTGCCTTCGACCAGCTTGTCAAACACCTCGCGCTCGCGCGCCGACAATTGATCCAGCAGATGCCTGGTGCGATCGCGCGCCTGCTCGCTCGCGCGCCGGCGCTCGGCCAGCTGGAGCGCTGCCTGCACCTTGTCGATCAAGGCCTGGTCGTTGAAGGGCTTCTCGAGGAAATCGTAGGCCCCGCCCTTCATCGCCCGCACCGTCATGGGGATATCGCCGTGGGCGGTCAGGAAGATCACGGGAAGCAGGAAGCCCCTGGACGCCAGCGCTTCCTGGAGTTCGAAGCCGCCGATATAGGGCATGCGGACATCAAGCAACATACAGCCAGGCTGCTTGGGGTCGGCCGCGTCCAGAAACTCCCGCCCGTTGGTGTAGGCGCAAACCGTGAGGCCGACGGATTCGAGCAGGAACTTGAGCGATACGCGGACACCGCCGTCGTCGTCAACGATGTACACGACAGGTTTAACAGGGCCGTGCCTGGGAGCGGCGGCCACTTCTTGCAATGCTTTCATCGGCGTTCATGGGGGCAAACCGTGGGGGGCGGGTCCGCTTGCGGACCCGCACACATTGCATTTGCCTCGCGCTCTTGTCAATGCGTGAGGACCCGCCCCGCGCCCGGATGGCATGCCGCGCGCAGCCGATGCGCGCGCGCCGGTAAAAGGGTCGCGAGCGCTGGCGCCGCACGGCCCTGCAGCGATGTCAGGCCGCCTTTGTATAGCGCCCGCCCGGCACTTCCTCTGCCGCTGCCTGCGCATCCTGAAGCACGAAGTCGAACTTCGCACGCGTGAAGGGCGCGGTGACGCCCAGGGAGGCGTAAGCCGACACATCGTCGACCTTATCGAGAGACACGATCAACCCCCCACGCGTGGCGAAGGCGAAATCGTCGTCGATAAAGGTATCGCCGGGAATATTGATCTGAGTCGTCAGCGCGCGCTTGCCGGCCGCCGAGACCATAAAATGGATGTGGGCCGGGCGGTTGCCGTGGCGGCCCAGCAACGCGAAGAGCTCGGAGACCGGGCTGTCCGGCGGGATGGCGTAGCCCGGCGGCAAGAAACTGCGGAAGCGATAGTTGCCCTCGGCATCGGTTTCGATACGGCGGCGGAGATTGTATTCCGGCTGCGACGGATCGAAATGCGAATACCGGCCCAGTTCATTGCAGTGCCAGACATCGACCAGCGCGTCGGGCACCGGCTGGCCATCCAGGCCAAGCACACGGCCTTCCATCACAAACGTCTCTCCCTTACCTTCGTTGCCTTCATCCAGCCGCACCTCCCTTTGATACAACGGTGCTCCGGCGATATACAACGGCCCCTCGATGGCACGCGGGGTGCCAAGCGCGCGGCTTGCAGCCAGATCGGCTTCGTCTTCGCGAATATCCAGCAGGCGGTCAAAGCCGAGGCCGGCGGTAATCAGTCCGACCATGCCGGCTTCACCCAACTGCGACAACCATTTTGCCGCGGCCCAGAATTCATCTGGCTTGACGTCGAAATCGTCGATCGTGTGGAATAGATCGCCCACGATCCGCGCAGTAATGGCTCGCACCCGTTCGTTGCCAGGGGAAATCTGCCTGGATTTGACATGGTCCAGTAATTTTTGCGTAGTGAACTCTGACATTCTTTATCTCCTCGTGTGTTGAAATTCGGCAAGACTTCTGTTGCCCTGGCATCCTTCCATCGCTTCCCGCCAGCATTGCTGGCATTGGACGCTGCCGGTAGCGCGCGATCGCCGCCACCAGCGTGCCTTCGCTCAACACCGCTTTGGCTTTCCAGAGATTCTTCCTTATCGAGTCGAATTCCCAGGGTGGCCAGTGGCACGCTCGCTCCCTGAGTCAAGGTTAGAGGGACGCGCGATGGGGGTAAATTCGTCCTGCCACTTAAAGCGATACGTAGGATTACCTATAGGGAATACACTACTCCCCGTTGATCCTTGATGGCCAGTTCGCCTGACTGATCGACGCCGGCTGCCTGGCCCCCAAGCCGCTCTCGCCTGCACGCGGCGCGCTACCGCTGGCTGCTGAGCGTGCTGTACCTTGGGGCTTGCGCGCGGCCGAGGTGGCCAGCACGCGCATGGGTGCGTTCTTCTGCCGGCGTGACGACCATGGCCTGTGGCCTACGATGTGGAAAAACGTCCGCCTATTTGCCAGCATCCAGAAGGCCGCGCCGGCCGGCTCCAGAATCCAGCCGCCCTGCCCGTCCCGAACCCGGTTCCACCCGTTACCTGAGTATCTCGCTTTCCACGCGATCTTCCTTCTGTGGCAAAACGCAGGCCAGGCGTCAGCAGCCTGCCCTGCTCACCCGGGCCGGCCACTGCCCGTCGGCGATCAGCGCGCGAACCGTTTCCATCAGCAGGTCCAGCACGGCCGAGACCGCGATCGACGGCGGCATGGTGGCGGAGCGGCACAGGAAGACCGGGCGCGACATGCCCGGATGGGTGATGCGCGCCGCGGACAGCAAGCCATCGTGCAGTTCCGCGCAGACCGATGCATAGGAAAGGATCGTGCACCCCACGCCTGCCGCGGCAAGATTGATGAGCTGCGGGATGGCGTTGACCTCCGCCAGCACCGGGAGTTCGACCTGATGGGCGCGCAGATAGCCATCGATCAAGGTCCGCAGGCCATGCTCGCCCGCAGGCAGGATCATGGGGAAGCGGTGAAGGTCCTTGAGCCGGACTGTCTTCGTCAGGCCGGCTCCGGGCTTGCGCGCATCGGCAAACTGCCCCGGGGGCGCCAGCAGGACCAGATCCTCGTCGACCACATGCTCGAACAGCAGGCCGGAGCCGGCATCCGCGCGGAAGGTCAGGCCGATATCGATGCGCCCGCTCAGCAGATGATCCGGGATATACCCGGTGCTGAGCTCCACCACCTGCAACCGGACCTTTGGCCAGCGCCGGATGGCTTCGCGCACCAGCGGAACGGTCAGGATCTTCGCCATGGATTGCGGCAGGCCGATTGCGACCCGGCCGGAGGGATCGGTCACGAGGTCGCGCACGTCCTCGCAGGCGACGTCGAGCCGCTTGAGGATATCCCTGGCGTGGCTCTCGAACCTCAGCCCCGCCGCGGTGGGGACGACGCCCTTGTGGCTGCGCATGAAGAGGGCCACGCCCAGTTCCTGCTCGATGTGCTTGATCTGCAGGCTCAGCGCCGGTTGCGCCAGATGCATGTTCTCCGCGGCCCGGGAAATCGATCCCGCCGACACCACCGCCAGAAAACACCTGAGTCCACGTACATCGATCGACATGAGCAAGTCTCCGCAAGATCCGGCCGGGTATATCACAAAAATATACTGAGTATCAAAATACTATCTTGGACATATAGGGTACCGAAGCCCATAGTAAGGCCAGCTTCCGCGCAATGCACGCGGATGCCACGCCAAATAATCCACGGAGACGCAATGGGACTCAGCCGCCGTACTTTCCTGACGGGCGCAGCCGCATCCTTGCTCACCCGGCCGCTCCACGCAGATCAATGGCCGTCGCGGCCGATCCGGCTGGTCGTCCCGTTCGCGGCGGGTGGCCCCGGAGACTTCGTGGCACGCCTGATTGCCATACCGCTGGGCAATCGGCTCGGCCAGCCGGTGATCGTCGAGAACAAGCCCGGCGCCGGCGGCAATCTCGGCACGCAGAGCGTACTCGATGCCAAACCCGACGGTTATACGCTGCTGCTCAACACGGTCGGCATGCACGCCGTCAATCCGCTGCTGTTCCCCGACCTGCGGTTTCGCCCGCAACGCGACCTGGTGGCCATCGGCGTGGTCGCGACGGTGCCGAACGTGCTTGTGGTGCATCCGGCCAAGCTGGGCGTCAACACCCTGGCGGACCTGGTCCGCATCGGCAGGCAGCGGCCGGACAATCTCACCTACGCTACCTTCGGCGCCGGCAGCTCCCCGCATATCTATGGCGCGCTGCTCCAGAAGGCCGCGGACTTCTCCGCGGTTGCCGTGCCCTACAAGGGCAGCGCGCCGGCAAGCACCGATGTCATGGCCGGTAATGTGGATTTCCTCTTCGACAGCATGACCACCTCCATCGGCCAGATACACGGCGGCAAGCTGAAAGCGCTGGCGATCACCTCCGCTGCGCGTTCGCCCCTGCTACCGGATGTGCCGACGCTCCAGGAGGCCGGCTATCCGGCGCTGGACCTGAAGTTCTGGCTGTCCTTGCAGGCATCCGCGAAGACGCCGCCCGCCGTTGTCGAGACCCTGCGCCAGGCCGTGGCGCAAAGCGCAAGCGATCCGGCCTATGGCAGCGCGCTGATTGCACGGGGGGCCGAGCCGTTTCACATCGCGCCCGCCGATCTGCAAGCCTATGTGAATCGCGACGCCGCGCGCTGGACGGCCCTGGCCCGCTCCATCGACATCAAGCCCGAATAGCCACCCGGCTTGCCATTGCAACGACACCACGCCGGACCTGCGCCCCCGATCCCGGGCGGAGTCCGCCGCCGACCTGTTCCGGAGACACATTCATGATTGCATTGCAGGGCATTCGCGTCCTCGATTTGAGCAAGGTGCTTGCCGGCCCCTTGTGCGGGCAGTACCTGGGCGAACTTGGCGCCGAAGTCATCAAGGTCGAACCGGTCGGCAGCGGCGACGATACGCGCACCTGGCTGCCGCAGGATCGCGGGCAGTCCGCGACCTTTCTCGCCGTCAACCACAACAAGCGCAGCCTCGCCGTCGACCTCAAGACCGGCGAGGGCAGGCAGATCGTGCAGACGCTGGCGGCCAAGGCGGATGTCGTGCTGCAAGGCTTCGGCGGTGGCGCCGCCGCCAGGCTCGGCGTGGACTACGACACGCTGTCCGCGCTGAACCCGGCCCTGATCTACTGCGAGATCTCCGGCTACGGACGCACGGGGCCCCTGGGCCAGGAGCCCGGCTACGACGTCATGCTGCAGGCATTCAGCGGCATGATCAGCACCATGGGCCAGGCCGGCGGCCAACATGCGCGCGCCAGTTTTTCGCCGGTGGACCTGGGCACCGGCATGCATGCATTCAGCGGCATCCTGGCCGCGCTGATCGAGCGGCAGAAGACCGGCCGCGGCATGCACCTGGAGGTGTCCCTGCTGGATACGGCCATGGGCTTCATGGGATATCTGGCCCAGAACTACTGGCTCAGCGGCAAGGTGCCGCGGCCAATGGGAACCGCGCATCCGGCCATGGCGCCCTACCAGGTGTTCGACGCGGCCGACGGGCCGGTGATGATCGGCGTCGGCAACGACGCGCAGTGGCGGCGCTTCTGCCCGGTCGCCGGGCTGCAGGATATGGCCGACACACCGCGCTTCGCCACCAACGCGGCCCGTGTCGAGCACTTCGCCGAAACGGTCGAGATGGTCCAGGCGCGTATCCGGACCCAGCCGGTTGCCTACTGGCTGGACGCGCTGCGCAAGGCTGGCGTGGCCTGCTCGCCGATTCACACGCTGGACCAGGCGCTGGACCACCCGCAGGTGGCCGAACGCGCGCTGATCGCCGAGTCCGAGCATCCGGTGCTGGGCAAGGTCAGGAATATGGGCTTGCCGGTTCGCTTTCGCGGCGGCAGCCGGCAGGTGCACCGCGCGCCGCCTTTGCTCGGCCAGCACACGGACGAGATCCTGTTGCAGGCGGGCTATCCCCTCGAGTCCATCGAACGGTTCAAGGCGCACGGCGTGGTTGCCTGCGCCGATACCGGCAACGCCGGCCGCCCCTCCAAGGCCGCATCACGTCAGGAGTAGCCATGCCATCGGTCAACTATGAAGTACGCGACGGGGTCGCGGAAATCCTCCTCGATAGCGCACCGGTCAATGCCTTGAACGAGGCCATGATCGATGACATGCTGCGCGCGCTGCGGCGCGCGGCCCAGGACGATTCGGTCAGGGCCGTCATCCTGGGCAGCGCCCTGCCCCGGCGCTTCTGCGCCGGGCTGCGGCTGGATGCGCTGCATGGGGCACCGCCGGCACGCATCTATGGCCTGGTCGACAAGCTGTACAACGAACTGTGCGACGCGCAGTTCAACCTCGGCAAGCCGTCCATCGCCGCGGTAAACGGCACCGCCCGCGGCGGCGGCATGACGCTCGCGATCTCCTGCGACATGATCGTTGCCGCCGAGACGGCTACCTTCGGCTACCCGGAAATCGACGTCGGGCTGACGCCCGCCATCCACTACACGCACCTGCCGCGCGTGATCGGCCGTCACCGGGCATTCGACCTGCTCTTCACCGGACGCGCGTTCGATGCCGCCGAGGCCATGTCCCTCGGACTGGTCAGCCGCGTGGTGCCCGAGCAGGACGTCATGCGCGAGGCCCGGGCGCTCGCCCAGACCTTGTGCGCGAAATCCCCGGTCGTCATGAAGCTGGGACGCAAGGCCTTCATGCGCGCCAATGACAACGACTACCGGCGCGGCGTCGCTACCGCGGTGGAGAGCTTCGGCAATGTGGTGGCGACAGACGACGCGAAGGAAGGTATCGCCGCATTCGTGGAGAAGCGCAAGCCGTCCTGGCAAGTCCGATAGCCGATAGCCGATAGCCCGTACTCGCCGCGGACCGCGGCGGTGGAGTCATCAACAATGCGTTATCCGCCCATGCCACATGCATCCGACAGTGAACCTCTCCTTGCCTTGCGCGAGAGCGTCCGCAGCTTCCTGCGCGACGCGGTGCCGGCGGACATCCGCGCCGCCACGCAGGCCCATTGCCTTGTCACCAAGGAGCAAGCAGCACGCTGGCAGCGCATCTTGCATGCGCGCGGGTGGGCGGCCCCAGGCTGGCCACCCGAGCACGGCGGCCCGGGCTGGTCGCTGGTGGAGCAGGCGGTCTTTCGCGAGGAGCTCGCCGCCAGCGACGCGCCGTATGTCGAAAACCTTGGCATCGACACCATCGGCCCCACGCTGATCCGCCATGGAACACCGGAGCAATGCCGGCGCTTCCTGCCCGGCATGCTCAGCTTCGATGACTTCTGGGCGCAGGGTTATTCCGAACCCGAGGCCGGTTCCGATCTCGCCTCGCTACGTACCACGGCGCGGCGCGACGGCGAGCAATGGGTGGTCAATGGCAGCAAGATCTGGCAAAGCCTGGGGCACTGGGCCAATTGGGCGCTCGTACTGGTGCGTACCGATCCGGCGGCGCTACGCAAGCAGAATGGTATCTCCGTGCTGCTGATCGATCTGCACTCCCCCGGCGTGACGATTCGCCCGATCCGCTACATCAATGGTTCCAACCTCCACGTGCAGATGTTCTTCGACGATGTGCGCGTGCCCGCCGCCAACCTGGTTGGCACCGAGCATGGCGGGTGGGCCATTGCGAAGGGGCTGCTGGTGATCGAGCGCCTGTTCGTCGCCCGCGTGGCCGAATGCAAGGCCGAGCTGGCCAGCGCCGCGGCACTGGTTGCCGATCAAGGCGAAGAACCGTCCACGGCGGTGGAGCGGGCCTTGCTTGCGCGCCGCCATGCCGTGCTGGACATCAGAATGCGCGCCCTCGAGGCCGCCTGGTGGCCTGCCGTCCGGCTGGCCGGGCAAGGCGCGAGCCCGGAACTGGAAGCCTCGCTGCTGAAGCTCGATGGCATTCAACTGCTGCAGGATCTGCATTTGTTCAAGATGGATGCGCTAGGCACCGCCACCTTGCCGTTCGACCCCGGTGCGATCGACGGCAAGCCCAGCCCAACGCCGTACTCCGCCATGCATGCCGGCAATCTCACCCTGCATATGTGGCGGTACCGGGGCAGTTCGCTTGCCGGCGGATCGTCCGAGATTCAGCGCCAGATCATCGCCAGGTCGATCTTCGGCGGCACGACGGAAATCGACCGTCCGCCCACCGGCCACCTGAGCGAACAGCAGGCCATGATGAGCGATGCCGTGCGCCGGTGGCTGGAAAAGCACTATGGCTTCGCGCACCGGCAGCGGATCGTGGCCGCGCACGGCGGCTGCGACGAAGCGGCATGGGCTGGCCTTGCCGGGCTCGGCCTCGCCGGCCTGCTGATTCCCGAGCGCGATGGCGGCCTGGGAGGCACCATCGCCGACCTTCTGCCCCTGCTGGAGATCCTGGGCGAATCCCTGGTCGTCGAACCGGTCCTCTGGAGCGCGGTACTTGCCACGCAAGCCGTGCTTGCCCTGCCGTCCGGCGATGGCCGTGACCGCCTGCTGGCCGTGCTCGCCAGCGGTGAAGGGCGCTGTGCGCTTGCCTGCGACGCTGACAGGTCGCGTTCTCCGATCGTTGCCCATCGCGACGGCGGGAAATGGCGGCTGGATGGCGCGAACGGCATGGTGATGGGAGGAAGCCAGGCGCAACACCTCGTTGTCGCGGCGCGCCTTGGCGACGGCGGCCTCGGGTTATTCCACATACCGGCCCACGCCAGCGGTGTCGCCATGCGTGCCTATCAACTCCACGACGGACGCAGCGCATCCGACATGCGTCTGGATGGTGTCGCGCTGGCACCATCCGCAAGGCTCGCGGACACCGGACAAGCCACCGCGGCCCTCGACGAGGCGTTGGCCCTGACCACGATTGCCTTGTGCGCGGAGAGCCTTGGCGCCATGCGGCGCGCGCTTGCCCTTACGGTCGAGTACATGCGCACGCGCAAACAGTTCGGCCAGACGCTGTCGGAACAGCAAGCGCTTGCGCACCGCGTGGTCGACCACTATCGCGCCTGGAATCGCGCGCGCCATCTGGCGCAGGAGGCGATGGCTGGCTGGACCACGGCAGCGCCGGCAGAACGCAAGCGCCGGACCGCCGCCGCCAAGTACATGACCGGCACGGCTGCCCGCGCCATTGCCTTCGACGTCCTGCAACTGCACGGGGCAATCGGGCTGCAAGACGAAACGCCGATCAGTCATTACAGCAAGCGGCTGGTGGCGAACGACCTGCTACTGGGCAATGCGGCAACGCACCTCGGCCGCTTCGTGGCTGCCGGCGCGCAACGCGAAGTGTGAAGTCATCCGGTGATTGAAGATAAAAAAGGAGACAAGGGACATGCAAGGATTCTGCCCGGCAAGACGCCTGACGCTTGCCTGCCTGCTGGCCGCCACGACGCATCCGGCTGCCGGCGCGCAGCCGGATGCGGCCTGGCCCGCGCGAGCGGTCACCATCATCGTGCCTGGCGCTGCCGGCGGCACCATCGACATCCCGATCCGCCTGCTGGCACAGAAACTGGGGGCGCGCCTTGACAAGGCCATCATCGTCGACAACCGGCCTGGCAGCGGCGGCATCATTGGCACGCAGGCCGCGCTACGCGCCGCTGCCGATGGCTACACCTTGCTGAGCGGGAATGTCGGGCCGCAGGCAATCAACTACAGTGCCTACAAGCAATTGCCGTACAAGCCGGCAGACCTGATTCCGATCACCGACGTCATTGCCTTTCCCAATGTGCTGGTCGTGAATGCGCAGTCCCCGGTCAGGAGCGTATCCGAGCTGACGCAGCAACTGAAGCAGCAGCCTGGCAGATTCTCCTTCGGCTCCGCCGGGATCGGCCAGACCAGCCATCTGGTCGGGGAGCTTTTCAAGTTGCGCACCGGCACCGATGCCATCCACGTGCCATATCGCGGTTCCACGCCGGCCACCACCGCGCTGCTGGCCGGCGAAACGAGCTTCCAGTTCGATAATCTGACCCAGGCCTTGCCCTATATACGGGCTGGCAAGCTCCGCGCGCTCGCGGTGACCAGCGCGCAACGCGTGCCCAGCCTGCCAGATGTGCCAACCATGGCGCAGCTCGGTTTCGACAACTTCCTGTCGACGGCCTGGGTCGGCATCTTTGTCGCGGCGAAGACGCCGCCCGCGATCGTCGCCCAATTGGAGATGCGGCTTGCCGCCGTCATGCACGACCCGGACATGACCGCGCAGATCAGGAACATGGGCGGCATTCCAGGCGGCCAGCCGCGTGCCGACTTCACGGCATTTGTCGCAGCCGAGCACGAGCGTTGGGGCGAAGTCATCCGGACATCCCATCTGAGCCTGGACTAGGCGGTGTCGCGGCCCGCGCCGCTGGTACGGCCGGAGCGTGACGGCGGTCTTGCGCCAGCAAGCGCAAACCATGCAAAAACGAACCTGCCGCTTGCCGCGATGCACGGTATTCATCGGAAGGGGACATGGCATGCCCGCTTACCCGCCTCTGCGCGACCTGCCTTGCTGGGGAGTCTTGCTGCTGTCCTGTGCCATCGGCTGGGCCTCGAAGCGGACCAATGCAATGCAATCCCTGAATCTCCCGCGCCTGGGCGCGCCCATGCTGCTCGCGCTATTCGCGGCGCAGCCAATTGTCGCAAGCGCGACGGACGCATGGCCATCCCAGCCGGTAAGGCTTGTGGTGCCGTACGGGCGCACCTGCGGGGAAGTCGAGCGCACCCTTGAGTCGGAACCTGAAGTTGGGCGCGGCAACGCGGAGACTCGGATACACCCTCCCGCTGATCGGCCAACAAATCGAGTAGGGTGAGGGGTCACCCCCTCAGCCCTCTCACACCACCGTACGTGCGGTTCCGCATACGGCGGTTCACAAGCGAGACTGCAGGCGCTGCTGGGTATCAAGCAGCGAGACCAGCCCCATGGCGTCGAAGTAGCGCTTATGGAACGCGGTGTTCATATGACTAGCCCCCGCATTCCACCATGGCCCATGACCATTGCGGGCCGAATGCCACGCGCGATCCTTCGTTAATCCCTGCCGACGCAGCATCACAGTGCGGGTAGCACGTCTCTTGGCCTGCCTCCATAGCAAGCAGCGCAGCCGTCGTCGCACCCACCCGTCCAGCGTCTCCAACACCCCTTTCGCTTCCGTGTATTGGAAGTACCCGATCCACCCGCGCAGCACCGGATTCAGCACTGCAATCGTATGGGCCAGGCTCCCCCCTCGCCCCGGACGCACCAACTCCCGTACCCGGGCCGTTAGCCTGCTTAGGCTTTCCGCCGCGATACGAAGCCGCGGCTGACGCTGCCCTGTCAGGCTGTAACCCAGGAACTTGCGCGCCCAAGGTCGTGCACACGCGCTCTTGCCCTCATTGACCCGCAGCTTCAGCCGCTCCTCCAGGAATGCTGTCATGCCGGCCAACAACTGCTGCCCTGCCGTCTCGCTGCGCACATAGACATTGCAGTCGTCCGCGTAACGACAGAACGCGAGGCCCCGCTTCTCCAGCTCACGGTCCCAATCCGTCAGCAGGATATTCGACAGCAACGGCGACAGCGGCCCGCCTTGCGGCGTGCCTTGCCTCCTTGCCTCGACCATCCCACCACGCATCAGCCCCGCTTCCAGATACCGCCGGATCAGCTTGAGCACCCGGACCTCCTTCACTTGCCGCGCCACCCGCGACATCAGGATGTCGTGGTTGACCCGGTCGAAGAACTTCTCCAGGTCGATGTCCACCACCCAGCGCCGGCCTTCCCGCACATACCGCTGTGCCTGCAAGACCGCCTGCTGAGCGCTGCGCCCCGGCCTGAAGCCGTAGCTCGACTCGGAGAATCCCGGCTCAAAGATCGGTTGGAGAACTTGCAGCAGCGCCTGCTGGATCAGCCGGTCCACCACCGTCGGGATGCCCAGTGTCCTCACCCCGCCCGCAGGCTTGGGGATCTCCACCGCGCGCACCGCCTGCGGGATGTATTGGCCGGTCAACAGCGCCACCTTGACGCTCGGCCAGTGCACCTTCAGCCAGTCGCGCAACGCCGTCACCGCCAGGGCATCCACCCCGGCCGCGCCGCCGTTGCTGACCACCTTCCGGTACGCCAGCCACATGTTGCCCTTCTCGACCACCGCCTCCATCAGCGATGGCGCCCGCGCTTTCGTTTGCCCGACAGCCGCCGTGCCAGCCTCCGCACCCCCATCGGCCCCAGGCAGGTTCCGCCTGCCGTCCTCCGCTGTGGGCTGCACTCGTTCGTGCATTTGGGCTTCGTCGGTAAGCATCGAGGTCTGTCGTCCTAATCGCGCTCGTTCATGTTCGGCCCTTCAGCGCCAACCGCTCGCCTACTATGGCCTCTGCTGACTTCTGCACCGCCATCCCGACGCCTCTCGACGTCGGTAGCACCATGGCAGCGGTGCAGATCTCCCCGGGTATGACGCACTCACCTTCATGCTTATGCCTGTCGGATTTACGCCGCATCGTTCCGTGCAAGTATTGGGCTTCAGCAATTACGGCTACCTCACCCCAATACGGCGCCTCGTATCCGCTTCCTGTTCGTCAGGCCAGCGCTTTGCCTCGGGCTTCCTTCAGACCCCCAGTCGCCCGGGGAACCCTTGCCTCTGGCTAACACTTCCCCTTGCCGGGTGTGTAAGGGACTTGCACCCTCAAGTGAGTGCGCCCTGCCG